>NZ_RAVX01000029.1:0-78216 GCF_003611605.1 Corallococcus sp. AB011P | reverse complement strand
CTGCCCCAGGTGCGCCGACGGCTTCAGCATCTACTGCTGCGCCGCCTCGGCCATTGTCCAATGTGCCTCCGCAGACTCGGCGCTCGCGCTCCTCCTCGAGGGCCGTCACGCATCTGATCAAGTAGTAATAGCAGCGGCCCTTCCAACCCTGGTTCTTGCAGTCGACGTAGCTGCGAATGCAGGCCTGCTGCCATTCAGGCAGGTGGGCGTTATTCGCGAAGTCGTCCTCGCTCAGGCGTGACGCTTCGTAGGCTGTTCTCAAGACGGTGAGTGCGGCAACCGTCTCTGCCTCCGATGCACCGCAGCTGTCGACGGGACTCAGCGGGTGCGTCTTGATGCAGCAACTCATGGTGGAGTCCGCAGGAGTGCAGGTCGCGAGCGGTGCAGCAGCGCAGCCTCCAGTGAATGCTCCCAAGAGCAGGGATATCCAGGGCCGAAAGTTCATGGGGCCCATGGTATGGGAGCGTGTTCTCGATGACTCCGCTTCCCCTCGCCGTCACCACCAGCACGAAGACGGATGCGCCCACGGTGCGCGAGGCGCGGGCCGTGGCGCAGCGGTGGAACCTGCCGTTCCTTCCGCGCCGCTCCAGTGAGGGCATCGCGCCCTGGCTGGGCACCAAGGTGGATGCGTTGCTCGTCGTGGGCGGCGACGGCGTGACGCTGTGGGAGCCGCAGGGCTCATTCGGCTTCCACGCGGGTATGGCGCACCTGCGGCGCATGCGGCTGCGGCAGGGACAGCGCGATGACGCGTTCCTCAAGGTCGCGGAGATTGTTCCGGGCGACGCCGTGCTCGACTGCACCCTGGGACTCGCGCAAGACGCCCTGGTGGCTTCGCTCGCCGTGGGGCCCACGGGCCGTGTCGTTGGCCTGGAGAAGAGCCTGCCCCTGTGCATCGTCGCCGCGGAGGGGCTCCAGCGCTACGACCGGGGCGCGGACTCGTGCGCCATCGAAGTGCTCCACGCGGATGCTCACGCGTACCTGAAGACACTGCCTTCGAGGTCCTTCGACGTCGTCTTCTTCGACCCGATGTTCGCCAAGCCGAAGAAGGCTCAGCCTGCCTTCGATGTCCTGCGCCGCTTCGCGGAGCACGCTCCCCTCACTCTTGAAGCGGTGGAGGAGGGGAGGCGTGTCGCTCGCCGGTGGGTCGTCGTGAAGGGCGCCCGCCACACCGACGACCTGAAGAAGGTGGGCATCCAACCGGAGCCCACCTCGCGCTTCAGTGACGTCATCTGGGGGAGGCTGCCCGCGCTGCCTTGAGCTATTCCTTCTCCGACGACCCCTTCGGCGGACCCTCACTGCCCATGGGGGACATCTTGCTCGACAGCGCGCCCGCCTGTTCGTGCGCCATCAGGTCGCGCGGCGAGCGGTAGTACTGCATGGGCGAGTGGTGCAGGAAGTTCGACACGCGGCTCGTGTAGAGACACGCGTACTGCTCCACCTGGTAGCCGAAGCGGCTGTTCTCGTTGCCCTCCTTGAACAGCAGGCCCCAGTACGGGTTGAAGCCCTCCTCGACGTCGCGCTCCAGCGTATTCGCGATGCCGTTGGTCTCCTTCAGCGACCGGCGCAGCTTCTCCAACTCCGCCTTCACCTTCTTGCGCAGTTCCTCGACCTCCTGGCGCTCCGGCTCCGACAGCGCCTCTCGCTCCAGCCTGCGCTCCAGGGTGTTCAGCACCGTCTTGCGGTGGTTCACCTCGTCGTCCAGCCGCGCGCGCGTCAGCTCCACCTCCGACAGCGTGACGATCTCCTCGCGCCGCGTGTCCGTGTAGGTGATCTCGTCTTCAATCTCCTGGACGATCATGCACGTGCGCCACAGCGACGACTTCTTCGACTTCAGGATGTCGCCGTAGATGTGGTCTCCCACGTAGAGGATGTGCTCGCCCCGGTAGCCGGTGAACTCCTCGAACTGGGCCAGGTTGCCGCCCGAGTACACCGTGCCGCGCTCCAGCGACTTCGCCTCACCCACGACCTTGCCGGCCTCCGTGGATGAATCCAGCTCCAGGAACGGCCGGGCCTCCGTGAAGAAGGCCGGCTTGCCCGCTGCCGTCACCACGAAGTCGAAGTAGTTGCGCCAGCTGGGGTACTCCGGCAGCTGCCCTTCCAACAGGTAGCGCATCACCGCGTTCGTGTAGTCCCACGCGGAGTTCGTCAGCAGGAACAACTTCTTCCCGCCCGAACGCAGCTTGTGCAACGCCGGACCCAGCTCCGGATCCAGGAACACGTAGCGCGCCAGGTCCTTGCGGATCTCCCGCTTGAGCGAGTTGTCCCGGTGCACCGTGTCGATGGCTTCCCGGATGTCATCGTAGAGCTTGCCGTAGTTCACGGTGTGCCCCAGCGACTCCATCAACTCGATGATGCCCGAGTACAGGCACGTCTCCGGCAACGCGAAGAGCGTGTCGTTCCACGCGAACTGCGGGTTGCGCAGCCGCACGCGCTTGTTGCGGTACAGCTCCTTCCACGCGTCGCGCTTCAGCGGACGCAGGCCGTGGTACGCGCGCCCCACATGGCCGAAGCGGTCCATCTTCAGGACGTTGCCATTCACGCGGTCCACCGCCAGCCCGCGCATCACGAAGTGGTGGTCGTAGAGCAGTCCGCCCACGAACGGCGGGTAGCCGTACTCGCTGATCAGCTTCGCGAGCGTCATGTCGAACGACAGCTGCTCCAGCCGGCGCATGTGGTAGATGGCCAGCGTGTAGTCCATGTCGAACCCGATGAGTTCGATGTGGTCCATGCGCAGGTTGCGGTTGACGAACACGTCCCGCGAATGCGGCACCTGGTCCGCCGCCTCACGCGGCGTGGTGAGCAGCCGGCCGAGCACGTCGTCGGTGAGCAGGTCCCTCGCACGGCGGGCCGCGTCGGCGGCGTGCTCGCGGCGGATGGAGGAACGGAAGCTCCCGTGCAGCGGATCCACGGAGGGTCCGCCCGGGATGGGCCTGGCAGGGGAGAGTATGGGCGACACGGGACCTCAAGACATAACACGCGCCGCATGCCCTTCGCCCGCGTCCTTGCGGGCTTTGCACGGGGCTGGCACGCTCTGTCCAACGATGCGCACCCCACGTCCATCCCCGGCCTCGGCCGAGGACCTCCACGCGCGCCTGGCCGCTCGAATCACCGCGCTGGAGGACCGGGTGCGCCGTCTGGAGGCCCGGCTCGCCCTGGAGGCTCGCAAGCCGCCCCTCGTCCGCACCCGCGCCAGCGCCTCCGCCGCCACCGTTCGCACCGCCAGGCCCCGGCCTCGCTGCCCCGGCTGCACCCTGGAGCTGCCCCGTGGACGGCGCGGTGAGTCGTGCGTGTGGTGTGGCTTCATGTTCGCCGCAGTGACCCGCCGCCGCGCCAGCACGCCCAAGGCGCCCCGGAAGCAACGATGAGCGGGACGTACCGGCTCACCGGCCGTACGGAGGCAGGGGACCTCGCGGAGCTGTACGAGTCCGTGCTGCTGCCCTCCATCCCCGTCGCGGTGAAGCTCTTCCTGCCGCGCACCTCCGACCCCGCCTACGCCCGCGCGCTGGCGGAGACGGTGCGGATGCTCCAGCCCGTGCGCCACCCGGGCCTCCTCCACGTCGTGGACGTGGGCTTCGTGCGCCAGCGGCTCGCCGTGGTGCGCGAGGACGTGGACGGCTTCACGCTGGGCGTCGCGCTCCAGCGCCTCAACACGAAGGAGGTGCTGCTGCCGCCCACGGTGGCGCTGTCCATCGTCATCCAGCTGTTGGAGACCGTGCAGCTCGCGCACGACGCGGGTGTCGTCCATGGGGCCATCACCCCTGGCAACGTGCTCCTGTCCCGCGACGGCTTCCCGGCCATCTGCGACTTCGGCGCGCTCCAGGCGCTCCTGTCCGTGCCCCAGCTCAAGCGCACGTTCGCGCACCGGGGCCGCAGCGCGTACCGGGCACCGGAGGTCACCCGCGGCGAGACGCCCACGGAGGCGTCCGACGTGTATTCGCTGGGCGCCATCGCGTACGAGCTGCTCACGCTGCGCGAGGCCGTGGTGCCCGGCAGCGGCGTGAGCACCCGCCGCGAGACGCTGCCTCCGCCCAGCCGGTTGGACCGGCGGATCAACTCGCGGCTGGATCCGGCGATCATGCGCGCGTTGGATCCGGCGCCCCAGCGGCGCTTCCGCTCGTGCGGAGAGTTCGCCCAGGCCCTGCGCAACTTCCTCTCCGCGGGTGGCGGCCTGCCCGGCGCGGAGGAGGTGTCGCGCTTCGTGTCGGAGCTGTTCCCCAACGAGGTGAGCCTCGCCGCCCCCGGGCCCGTGCCGTTCGTGGAGCCCTTCCAACTGGAGCCCGTCTCCGGCGCGGAGATGGACGACCTGCACGCGGAGGAGCACGAGGCCTCCATCGTCCAGCGCGCGCCGTACAGCCGCGCGCCCTCGGAACGGGAGGCGTCCGCCGAGACGCAGGAGGCCGCGCCCGGCTTCGAGGAGTTCCGCCCCGAGGCCTACGCGTCCGACGCGCCTGATGACGACGAGCCCTGGCCGGCGAGCGAAGCGCGGAGCACCGACCCTTCGCACGCGGGGCCGCTGGAGCAGGGCTGGGACGCGCCGCCCGGAGTCCTCGCGCAGAAGTCCCGCCGCCCGGACAGTCCGGCGTCAGCGCGCGCGGGACGCAATCCTCGTGTGAAGGTCATCGAGGACTTCTCCGGCCCGGCCCTCGGGGACGACGAACCGCCCGTGCCCACCGGCCGCCGCGCCGCCATGCGCCCCGGCCCGGCCCTCGGGGATGACGAACCGCCCGTGCCCACCGGCCGCCGCGCCGCCATGCGTCCCGGCCAGCCCGTGGGCGCGGAAGAAGAACCGACGAAGCGCCCGGCCCTGCGCCCCGCGAAGGGAGCCGGAGGCAGGGCTCCCGGCCAGGAGACAGCGGTCCTTCCTTCTGTCGGTGGAGCGCCTTCGCCGGCCCCCGTTGCCGCCGACGCGGGGGTGCCCCGCCAGGAGCGCCGGGGCCGCGCCGAACCCACCGAGGCCCTTCCCCCCGAGCCCCGCTCGGAGCGCCGCATGGCCCCTCCGAAGGCGGAAGGCCGCGTGCGAAGCGACATGGCGGAGCCCGCGCCGTCGGACCGGCACCTGCCGGTGCACCAGCGCTTCGACACGGTGGAGACGCCGCGCATGGACGCGGTGGACGCCGGCACCCGCCGCAAGCGGCTGCTCTTCATCGCTGGCGGCATCGCCCTGGTGGGCCTGTTCATGTTCGCCGTCGCCGCGTGGCGGCTGGGCCTGGAGCCGGTGCGGGAACCGGAGCTGCCCCGCTACGACCCGAACGCGCCCTCGGCGAACGGCACCCCCGCGAACCCGTCCGCGCTGAAGCCCATCACGCCTCCACCGCCCGCGCCGCCACCCAACCCGGGTGCGCGGGACATCGAGGACGAGGACGCGGAGGAGGAGACCGCCGAGCCCGGCGTTCCTCCCAAGAACCAGCGTGCGTTCCTCACGCTGCGCACGAACCTGCCGGCGAATGTCTTCATCGACGGGGCGAAGGTGCGTCGCGCGACGCCGCTCGTGAACTACCCGGTCCGCATGGGCACTCGCGACATCCGCGTGGTGGCCATCTCCACCGGCGAGCAGAAGGACTTCCAGCTCCGCTTCTCGCGGGGCCAGCATCAGAAGCTGGACGAACAGTTCCAGCCTCCCCCCACCAGGCGGTGAGTTTCGTGGAGCGCACGCGCATCTTCGTCGTCGAGGACCAGCCCCAGCTCCTTCGCAACCTGGTCAAGGTGCTGGGCACCTTTCCGGAGCTGGAGATCGTGGGCACCTCCCAGGATGGCGAGCAGGCGGTGGACGACATCGTCCGCGAGCGCCCGCAGCTCGTCCTGCTGGACCTGGAGCTCCCGAGCCTCAACGGCATCCAGGTGACCCAGAAGGTCAAGCGCCGCGCGCCAGAGGTGGAGATCCTCATCCTCACGTCCTTCGAGGACGAGCAGAAGGTCTACGAGGCCATCCAGGCCGGCGCGTCCGGCTACCTGGTGAAGCGGGTGGGGCCGGAGAAGATCCGCTCCGGCATCCAGGAGGTCATGGACGGGGGCACCGTGCTGGAGCCCATCATCGCCCGGCGCTTCTGGAACTACTTCCAATCCGTCCAGTCCAAGCCCGTCCAGAAGCCCGCCGAGCTGCCCTGGGGACTGACGGCCATGGAGCTGGACGTCCTTCGCTACGTGGCCAAGGGCCTGTCCAACGCGGAGGTGGGGCGGGTGATGACGCTGGAGCGGCGCACGGTGCGCACGCACCTGTCGCATATCTACCGGAAGATGGGCGTCAACTCCCACGTGGACGCGGTGGTGATGGCCCTGCGTGAAGGTGTCGTGGATCTCTAGCCGCGCCGTGGTTACGGTGTGGCACCTATGTCCAAGGCATCCCCGCGGTCCACCGCCGTGCGCGCGGTGGACCCCACGCTCGCCGCGCTCTTCGACGTTCACGAGGCAACCCTGCCCAACGGTCTCAAGGTCCGCCTGCTGGCGAACCATCAGGCCCCGGTGGTCAGCCTCTACACCTTCTTCCAGGTAGGCAGCCGCAACGAGCGGCCCGGCATCACCGGCATCAGCCACCTGTTCGAACACATGATGTTCAACGGGGCGAAGAAGTACGGCCCCAAGATGTTCGACAAGACGCTGGAGTCCAACGGCGGCCGCTCCAACGCGTACACGTCCAATGACATGACCGTGTACTACGACGACTTCAGCGCCGACGCGCTGGAGACGGTGCTCGACCTGGAGTCGGACCGGATGCGCTCGCTGCGCATCTCCGACCAGACGCTGGCCAGCGAGCGCCAGGTCGTGATGGAGGAGCGCCGCGTCCGCGTGGACAATGAAATCCCCGGCATGATGGACGAGGAGCTGGGCACGCTCGTCTACAAGGCGCACGCGTACCGCTGGCCCGTCATCGGGTGGATGGCGGACATCGAGAACATCACCCGCGAGGACTGCCAGCAGTACTTCCGCACGTACTACGCGCCCAACAACGCGGTGCTCTACATCGTCGGGGACATCGACCCGAAGAAGACGCTCGCGCTGGTGAAGCGCTACTACGGCAACATCCCGCGCGGCCCCTCGCCCGCGCCGGTGCTCAACGCGGAGCCGGAGCAGAAGGGCGAGCGCCGCGCAGTGGTGCGCCACCCCGCGCAGTCGCCGTCCGTGATGATCGGCTTCCGCGGGCCCGCCGCCAGCAACGAGGACACGCTGGTGCTGGACGTGGTCCAGTACATCCTCACCAAGGGCGAGGGCAGCCGGCTGGTGAAGTCCCTCGTGTACGATCAGAAGGCCGCCGTGTCGGTGATGCTCGACTGGAGCTGGCGCATCGACCCGGGGACCATCCTGTTCTACCTGGAGCTCAAGCCGGACTCGGACGCGGCGAAGGTGGAGGCCCTGCTGTACGCGGAGCTGGAGAAGCTGGCGCGCGGGGGCGTCACCGAGAAGGAGCTGCAGAAGGCGAAGAACAACCTGCGCGCGGACCACCTGCGGGAGCTGTCCACCAACAGCGGCCGTGGGCACGCCCTGGGGCACTACGAGGCCCTGCTGGGCGACTGGCGCGAGGGCCTGTCCCTGCCGACCTTCTACGCGTCCGTCACGGCGGAGCAGGTGAAGACCGTGGCCGCGAAGTACTTCGCCCCCGAGCGCCGCTCGGTGGTCACCCTCCATCCCGAAGCCGGCGCTGAAGAGTCCGGTGACGAAGCGGCGGAGGCCTGAACCCCATGGCCTCCCGAAAGATCGCCAAAGTGAAGAACACCGTCCGCAAGGCCGCCAAGGCCGTGCGCAAGCAGGCCACCGCCGCGCGCAAGAAGGTCGCGCAGGTGAAGAAGGCCGTCCCGGCCCGAGCCAAGAAGCTGGTGAAGGCCGCGCAGGAGACGAAGTCCGCCGCCACCGGCGAGCTGAAGCTGCCCGCGCTGCATGAGAGCACCACGTCCACGGGCCTGAAGGTCATCGCCGCCGAGCGCGGGCCGCTGCCGCTGGTCTCCGTGCGGCTGGTGATGCGCGCGGGTGGCGTGTGGGATCCGCAGGGCAAGGATGGCCTGGCGGACTTCACCGCGCGCCTGCTGCGCCGGGGCACGAAGAGCCTGGACGCGGATGGCATCAGTGAAGCCATCGAGTTCGTGGGCGCCAGCCTCTACGCGGGCGTCAACGAGGACGTGCTGTCCGTCTACCTCACCACGCCGGCCGAGCACTTCTCCGCGATGCTCGACGTGCTGGGGCAGGTGGTGCGCGAGCCCACGTTCCCGGAGAAGGAGGTCGTGGACGCCCGGGAGCGCGCGCTGGCGCAGTTCGCCAACGACCTGGATGATCCGTCCTCCATCGCGGACCGCGCCTTCACGCGCGCCATCTGGGGTGACCACCCGTACGGGCGCGACCTGGGCGGCAACAAGCGCACCGTGTCCACCTTCACCCGCGACGACGTGGTCCGCTTCCACGCCGAGTGCATGGGGCCCAGGATCTCCCTGCTCACGGTGGTGGGCGCCATCGACCCGGCGACCGTGGCCGCGGAGGCCGAGCGCGCCTTCGCCGGCTGGACGGGCGGCCCCGACGCGGATCCGATGCTGCCCCGCAAGCAGGAGCCGCTGGCGAAGGCCGGGACGGTGCTGCTGGTGGACAAGCCGGACCAGACGCAGTCCCAGGTGCGCCTGGGCGGCCCCGGCTTCTGGCTGGGCCACGAGGACTACTTCCCGGCCACGGCGATGAACATCGCGCTGGGCGGCGGCTTCACGTCGCGGCTGATGAACGAGATCCGCGTCAACCGGGGCCTCACCTACGGCGTCAGCTCCTACTTCGACACGATGAGCGCGGCCGGCATCTTCGCGCTGTCCACGTTCACCAAGACGGCGTCCACGCGGGTGATCATCGACGTGGCGCTGAAGGAGATCCACGGCGTGCGCGACGGCGGCCTCAAGCCCCGCGAGCTGAAGGACGCGCAGAGCTACCTGGCCGGCCTGTATCCGCTGCGCACGGAGACCAACGAGTCCGTGGCCTCCGTCATCGCGGACATGCGCATGCACGGCCTGGGCGATGACTGGGTGGAGAAGTTCCGCGACCGGCTGCGCGCGGTGACGCCCAAGGACGTGGCCGCGGCGTCGAAGAAGTACGCGTTCGCGGACCGCCCCGTCATCGTGGTGCTGGGCAAGGCGTCGGAGGTGAAGCCGCTGCTGGAAGGGCTGGGCCCCATCACCGTCGTGCCGGCGTCGGACTACGAATGAGCGGTGACGTTCCCCGCGTCCTCTTCGAGGGCGCGGGCGTGATGGTGGTGGACAAGCCGGCCGGGGTGCTCGTCATCCCCGGCCGCGAGGGCGGCCCGTCCCTGCGTGACACGCTGGAAGCACACCTGGGCCGCAAGGTCTACGTGGTGCACCGGTTGGATCGCGACACGTCCGGCGCGCTGGTGTTCGCGCTGGACGCGGACGTGCACCGCGCGCTGTCCCAGGCCTTCGAGACAGGCAAGGTGCGCAAGCGCTACCGCGCCCTGGTGGAGGGCCGGCTGGAGGCGCCCCAGATGGTGGACGCGCCGCTGGTGGCCGGCCGCAAGGGGCGCATGCGCGTGGCGAAGCCGGAGGAGCCGGACGCGAAGCCGTCACGCACGCGGGTGCGTCCGGTGGAGACCTTCGCGAGCGCTTCGCTGGTGGAGGCGGAGCCGCTGACGGGCCGCACGCATCAGATCCGCGTGCACCTGCTGTCCCTGGGGCATCCGCTGCTCGTGGACCACCAGTACGGCCGCGAGGCTCCGCTCACGGAAGGCGACCTGGGAGGGCAGGGGACCCGGGAGGTGCTGACCCGGACGCCGCTGCATGCCGCTCGCGTGGAGTGGCCCGCGCTGCCCGGGTTGCCAGCGCGCGGAGTGGATGCGCCGCTGCCCGCGGACATGCAGCGCACGTTGGAGCTGCTGCGCGCGGCGGGGTGAGGCTCGGCGCTACTTGTACGGCTCCAGGCGGAACGTGTTGGACTCGCCGGTCGCGCCGAAGCTGTCCATCGCGGTGAGGCGCACGTTGCCCGCGGGCGCGTCCAGGACGACGTTCGCGTTGCACACGCCGACGTCGCAGGGGCCGATCTTGGAGGGCGACACCGTGCCGCGCGACGCGGTCAGCTCCACCGAGCCCTGGAAGTGCCCGGCCCTCGGCCCCTGGGCGCGCACAGTGATGGCGAAGGCCGTCCGGCTCACACGCGTGCCTTCGATTTCGTCGAAGCTGAAGCCCGTGACGTCGCCCTCGCGCATCGGCACATCCGGCCCGGGGCCTGCGTCCACCCGCTGGCCGCCATCCGTGGTGTCGACCCCGCCGTCGAAGTCGCTGTAGATGGGCCCCGCGTCGGTGAGGATGAGGATGCCCCCGTCCTCGGGGAGGGGCGGGTCGATGATTTCCTGTCCCGGAGGACGCAGGGTGAGGGCGCCTTTGGCCACCGCCTCGCGCCCGTCATCCAGCTGCAGCCGCACCGCGTGCGCGCCCGCGCCCAGACCCCGGGGCACCGTCACGATGGCGATACCCGCCGGGTCGAAGCGCGACACCGCTGCTTCCTTCTCGTCCACCCAGATGCGGCCGGAGCCCATGCGCGCATCCACCTTCTCCTCGCCGTAGTCCACGGCCACGCTGTAGCGCGCGTCGAACCGCACGGTGAGGTCTTCGTCCTTCGTGTTCACCGGCAGCGTCGAGGGCTCCACGCCGACGATGGTGGGCGGAGGCAACGCCTCCGGGTCGCCCGTGCAGGCCCACGCCAGCGCCGCCATCCCCACCGCGGCCAGGCTTGCTCGCATCACGGAACGAACCTCAGCCCCGCGGACACGGACACGCCGCCCAGCTCGGCGCGCAGCGACGGTGTCTCCACCGGCGCCAGGGCCGCGCGCACCTCCGTGAGGATGCTCCAACGGCCCAACCGATAGGCGCCCTGCGCGGCCAGGAATCCCATGGCGCGCACTCTGCGCTCATCCACGGCGTCAGGAAAGATGTCCCCGGTCTCAATGCCTTGCGTCGACAGGTGATGGCTCAATGCCAGCACTCCGCCGCCTGCACGGCCGTCCAGCTGAAGGGAACCCCGCTGGAAAAGGGTGATCCGCGCGGACAAAAGCAGGGGAATCCCCCACAGGCGCGAGTGCACCTCCGTGCCACCCTGCTGTCCATCCAGGCTCGCGTGACGCAGGCCCACCTCCGCCTCCGCCGCCACGCGCCAGTGCCACACCGGCAGCGGCACGGAGACGCCCAGTCCCAGCAGCGGCCCACCATTGGCGCCTCTCGCGAACGCGGCGCCGCCCAGGAGGAACAACGACGTCCGTGGCACCGGGACCGCGACCCCGTGCGCCGGGAAGACGTTGGAGCTGTCGATGAGCACCCCCTCCGCGGGCTTCACCGCGCCCTGGAGCCGCACCGCGTCCTCGGCGGGCGCATCACGCCAGCGCACGGTGACGGATACGTCCGTCGTGGCCGCGCGCGGCTGCACCGTGTAGCGAGCGGGTTCCGGATCCACCGGCTTCACGGTGGCGCCCTCCGCTTCCACGGTCAGCTCCGAGGCGGAGATCCGCTCCTGATCACCCGCGATGATCAGCCAGCCACCGCCCTCCGCGGGCAGCGGATCCGGCGTGAGCGCGGCGACGAGCGGACGCGCGGCGGGCACCTCCAGCGGCGCGCGGCGATCCGTGGTGAGCGTGCCCCGGGTCGCGAGCACGCGCGCCTCCGTGGCACCCGGCGGAACCTCCACGGGCACCTGTGCCTGGCCTTTCCCGTCAGCCTTCACCGGACCGAAGCGCGCGTCGCCCACCGCGACCACCACCTCCGCGCCCGGCGCCGTGGACACGTCCAGCGTGGTGCGCCCCAAGAGGGGCAGCCGCACGGTGGTGACCTCCGGCGCGCGGCCGTCCTCCACCCAGAACGCGAGCACCGCCCACAGCGGGTAGCGCACCGGCGGAGGCGTCCAGTGGAAGACGCGCTCGGCGCCACCCTCCACCCGCGTTTGCTCCCAGGTGCCGGAAGAGGCCGCCGCGCGCACGGGGCCGGCGCCCTTCGGCACCCGCACCCGCACCTCCACGGCCACGTCCTCCCCGAGCACCAGGCGCCCGGGCGTCGCCTCCACCTCCGGCGGTTCCGCCCGTGCGACGGCGGCACCCAGCATCAGCAGGCAGACAGCGAGATGGAGCGGCGGACGCATACGGGAAACCCAGCGTCCCAGTTGACCGCCGCTCCGGCCTCCGGGTCAATCCCCGGAAGGCAGGGAAGTCTCAGCAGCGGCCTCCTCCTCCGGAGGCAGCTCGGCCTGGGGCTTGTCCGCGGGTCCGGTGTGCTTGTTCGTCGGCGGACTGAAGACGGGCCTGTCCGTCGGAGCGCCGCCCCGGCCGTGCACCAGCGTCTTGGTGTCCGTGCGGAAGGTGAGGTCCACCTTGTCGCCGCGCACCGCCGTCACCAGTCCCACGCCGAACGTCGGGTGGTGGAGCACCTGGTCGACCTTGTAGGTGTCCTTCGGGCTGTACTTGGGCGCGCTCGCGAGGTCCTTGCCCGCCAACTGCTCGTCGAAGGAGATGACCACCTTCTCCGCGCGCGTCGTGCCGCCGGAAGACGCGGCGCGCGGGGCGCGGGTGGCGGCCGCCTTGGTGGGACGGTCCGTGACGCCCGCCGCGCCGCGGAACGCGTGGTCCCCGCCGCACGTGTTGCAGCGGACGCGCACGATCTTCGGACCGACCATCGCGAGGATGGTGTGCGCCAGGTTCATCTTGCAGCGGGTGCACTGGGCATCCACCTCGCCGCCGACCTTCTGAGTAGCCATGCTGTCGTGTCGCTCTGGCCCGGCAACTCCCTGAAGGGGCGCGCCGGGCGTGGAAGTAAAGAGGGCCGCGCAACATAACGGCCGACCCCAGGCGGAGGAAGCCCCATCGCATCCCACCCGCGCGCCGCGTGGGAGCCCCCCGGGCAACCAGCCGATGGAGGTGGGGGTGGGATGGGCCCGCGCTCAGTTCCCTTGTGCCGCCGTCCGGAGCACGTAGAGTCGCCCGCCTGAACGCATGACCACCGAGACCCCCAGCAAACCCAACCGGTTCACCGGCGCCTTCATCCAGTCGGTGGAGGGCCTCGGCAAGGGCATCATCGACGTCATCAGCAGCATTGGCGGCGTGGTGGCCCTGGGCCTGGACGTCTTCCGCTGGAGCGTGCGCCGCCCGTTCCGGCTGAACAACCTCTTCACCCAGCTGGACTTCGTGGGCGTGGGCTCCATCTTCATCGTGGGGCTCACCGGCACCTTCACCGGCATGGTGTTCGCCCTCCAGACGTCCACGGCCTTCGCCCTGTTCGACGCGGAGAGCCTGGTGGGCCCCACCGTCGCGCTGACGCTCACGCGTGAGTTGGCCTCCGTGTTCGCCGCGCTGATGGTCACCATGCGCGCCGGCTCCGCCATGTGCACGGAGCTGGGCACCATGCGGGTCACCGAGCAGGTGGACGCGCTGGAGACCATGGCCGTCAACCCGGTGCAGTACCTGCTGGTGCCCCGGGTGCTCGCGGGCCTGTTCATGGTCCCCGCGCTCACCATGCTCTTCAACACCACGGGCATGAGCGGCGCCTACGTGGTCGCGGTCTTCGGCCTGGGCATCTCCCCCGGTACGTTCCTGTCACGCACCCAGCAGTGGATGGCGCCAGCGGACATCTACGAGGGCCTGCTCAAGGGCGCCATCTTCGGCCTCTCCGTGGCCCTCATCTGTTGTTACAAGGGCTTCAACGCGTCCGGCGGCGCCAAGGGCGTGGGCCAGGCCACCACGGAGGCCATGGTGTCGAGCGCGCTGGCCATCTTCATCCTCGACTTCATCGTCGGCATGTTGATGCACTGATGGGCCCCCAGACTCCGACACCGCCCGGCTCCGCTTCCGGAGCCGAGAGGGCCATGATCGACATCGTGGACCTGCACAAGACGTTCGCGGGGAACAAGGTCCTCACCGGCATCAACCTCACCGTGCCCGCGGGCAGCACCTGCGTCATCCTGGGTGGCTCCGGCTCCGGCAAGACGGTGTTGATGAAGCACATGATCGGCCTGCTCAAGCCGGACAGCGGCAAGGTCATCATCGACGGGCAGGACATCGTCCCCATGAGCGTGGAGGGGCTGCAGCAGGTGCGCCGCAGCTTCGGCATGGTGTTCCAGGCCGCCGCGCTCTTCGACTCCATGACGGTGTTCGAGAACGTCGCCTTTCCGCTGCGCCAGCACACCAAGCTGTCCGAGGACGAAATCCGCGTCCAGGTGAGGAAGCGCTTGGAGCTCATGGGCCTCAAGCGCGAGGTGGAGGACCGCTTCCCCGCGGACCTGTCCGGAGGCATGCGCAAGCGCGTGGGCCTGGCGCGCGCCGTGGTGCTGGACCCCAAGGTCGTCCTCTACGACGAGCCCACCACCGGCCTGGATCCCATCACCACGGACTCCGTGGACGACATGATCCTCACCGCGCAGAAGGAGCTGGGCGTCACCAGCGTGGTCATCAGCCACGACATCGCGTCCGCCTTCAACGTGGCCAACCAGATCGCCTTCCTGTCCAAGGGCGTCATCGTGGAGCACGGCTCGCCGGAGAAGCTGCGGCAGTCCCAGCACCCGGCCGTCCAGGTCTTCCTCCAGACGTGGTTCGGCAAGAACTAGGATATTCGGGTAGGGAAAGCGGTCCCCCAAGGATTCCAGCCCTTCATGAAAAGCTGGCACCCGGCATGCAAATCGTTAGAGTCGCGCGCGGCCGGTGGTAGCGCTCGGAGTCACATCAGGTGAAGAAGCTCGTCACGCCCTTCCGTGTTGGCCTGCTGGTCCTCGCCGCCGGTGGGTTCCTCATCACGTTCGTGTTGTTCGCCACGAAGGGCGGACTGAGCGACAGAGACTCCACCCAGGTGTGGGCCTACTTCCGGGATGCGTCCGGCCTGGCGGTCCGCGGCCGCGTGCAGATCGCCGGCATCCCCGTGGGAGAGATCAGCGACATCAGCCTGGAAGGCACCCGCGCGAAGGTCTGGCTGAAGATCCGCAAGGGCGTGGACATCCGCCAGGACGCCGCGGTCACCAAGCGCTCGGAGTCGCTGCTGGGTGACTACCTGCTGGACCTGAACCCGGGCACGGAGCAGGCGCCGGAGCTGGAGAACGGCGGGCAGATCCGCCGCGTCATCGACACCCAGGGTGTGGAGGCCGTCTTCGAGTCCCTGTCGCAGATCACCTCCGACATCCAGCAGGTGACGGGCGCGCTGCGAGAGGTGCTGGGCGGCGAGAAGGGCGCCGGCTCCCTGGAGCGCATCGTCGAGAACCTGGTCCGCCTGTCGGACTCGGTGGACGCGACGGTGCGCCGCAACACGGACCGCCTGGACACCATCATGGCGAACGTGGAGGGCGTGTCCTCCGACGTGCGCGCCATCACCCAGGGTAACGGCGCGGAGGTGACGCGCATCGTCACCAACGTGGAGCGCATCACCCAGGACGTCCGCGAGGTGCTGGGCACCGTCAAGAACATCGTGGGCAGCGGGGAAGGGGAGTTCAAGGATAGCGTCTCCAGCCTCAAGCAGACGCTGGGCCGGCTGGACAACACCCTGGCCAACCTGGAGGACATCACCCGCAAGGTGAAGGACGGCGAGGGCGCCGCGGGCGCGCTGCTGACCGACGAGCAGCTGGGCCAGCGCCTCAGCGAGGCCGTCACCGACGTCAGCGAGTTCGCCACCCGCCTCAGCACCCTGCAGACGGAGGTGGGCCTGTTCAGCAGCTACCTGGTGTCCCAGGGCGCGTCGAAGAACGGCCTGACGCTGAAGCTCATCCCCAAGCCGGACAAGTACTACCTGCTGGAGATCATCGACGACCCGCGCGGCTCCGTCAGCACGCAGGTGGTGCAGACGAACCCGCCGTCGGAAGGGGACCCGGTCATCCAGACGCAGAAGGTGACCAAGGAGTCCTTCAAGGTCAGCCTCCAGTTCGCCAAGCGCTACTACTTCACCACCCTGCGCGTGGGCCTCATTGAGTCCACGGGCGGCGTGGGCGCGGACCTGCACCTCTTCGACGACGTGCTGACCTTGAAGATGGACGCGTTCAACTTCACCGCGGACGAGCTGCGCTACCCACGCCTGCGTGCCATGCTGAAGGCCCAGGCGTTCGACCACCTGTACGTCATGGCGGGCATGGACGACATCCTCAACGCCAGGCAGCGCGACGCGGCCACCCGGCGCCTCATCGCCGGCCGCGACTTCTTCTTCGGCGCGGGCTTCTTCTTCACCGACGACGACCTGAAGGCGCTCATCACCACCACGGGCATCCCGACCTTCTAGACCGTTGTCCCCTTGACGTTGCCGGGAAGGTGTCGTACCCGGCACGGGCACGGGGTTTCCCCTGGAATGCGCCGTGCCCTGACGCGATGCCATACCCGCGCCGGGTCACCCCCAGGAAGAAGCCTCCATGTCTCTGCTCGTCGTCGGTTCAATCGCGCTGGACTCGCTGGAAACGCCCTTCGGCAAGAAGGAGGACGTGCTCGGTGGCTCGGCCACCTACTTCTCCACGTCCGCGTCCTTCTTCGGCCCCGTGCAGCTGGTGGCGGTGATTGGCGAGGACTTCCCGGAGTCGCACCTCCAGTTCCTGCGCGGGCGCGGAATCGACCTGGAGGGGCTCACCCGTGAGTCCGGCCGCACGTTCCGCTGGAAGGGCAAGTACGGCTGGGAGCTCAACGAGGCGCAGACGCTGGACACCCAGCTCAACGTCTTCGAGTCCTTCTCGCCCAACCTGCCGGCCGCCTACCGCGAGACGCCCTACGTCTTCCTGGGCAACATCCACCCGGAGCTCCAGTCGCGCGTGCTGGATCAGGTGAAGGCGCCCAAGCTGGTGGCCGCGGACACGATGAACTTCTGGATCCAGGGCAGCCGCCCCGCGCTGCTCAAGACGCTCCAGCGCGTGAACCTGCTCTTCATCAACGACGCGGAGGCGCGCCAGCTGTCCGGCGAGCACAACGTGGTGAAGGCCGCCCGCGCCATCCTGTCCATGGGCCCGTCCCGCGTGGTCATCAAGCGCGGCGAGCACGGCGCGCTCCTCTTCGACCAGGACCACATCTTCGCCTGCCCGGCCTTCCCCCTGTCGGAGGTGTTCGACCCCACCGGCGCGGGTGACACCTTCGCCGGCGGCTTCATGGGCACCCTGGCTGGCGCCGGCGCCGGCAAGGTGGATCAGCAGGTGCTGCGCAAGGCCATGGTCATGGGCAGCGTGATGGCCTCCTTCACCGTGGAGAAGTTCAGCCTGGAGCGCCTGCGCGAGGTGCAGCGCCCGGAGATCCACGCCCGCTTCGCCGAGTTCAAGAAGCTCACCCACTTCGACGACCTGGGCCCGCTGGGCGGGTAGGGGAGCGCTGGCGAGGGGACGGATGGCCCGGTGTGGAACTTGACGGGCCGCACCCACCCTCCCTAGGCTCGTGCGGACGCAGTGGATGAATAAATCCGGTGCGGACGTCCTTTTTCAGCGCCGACGTGGACGGGAAGGTTCCACGTCGGGAGGTCCCCCGGTTGAGCGAAAATCGAAAGTACGCGCGGGTCGGCACCCACCTGCGCTGCTGGTGCGAGGGTGAGAACGTGACCCTGTATGCACGCATCGCCAACCTGAGCGAGGGCGGCCTCTTCTTGAGGACGAGCACCCCGCTGGCGGCGGGGACGCGGACGCAGGTACGGCTCACCCAGCAGGCGACGGACACGCAGTTGCAGGCGCAGGCCACGGTCGTCTGGTTGCGGCAGGAAGAGCAACCCGCCGGCCGCCCTCCGGGCATGGGCCTGAGATTCGAAGCGTTGGACGCGGACGCGCTGACGAGTCTGCGGCGCATCATCTCCCAGCAGCAAACCCACCCCTAGGGTTCCCATGCGCATCGCCGTCATCTCCGACATCCACTCCAACATCGAGGCCCTCACGGAGGTGCTGAGGGTGGCGGAGCACCAGAAGGTGGACCGCTTCGTGTCGCTGGGGGACATCGTCGGTTATGGGGCGTCCCCCAACCCGTGCTGCGACCTGGTGCGCTCGGTGGCGGAGATCACGCTCCTGGGCAACCACGACGCCGCGGTGGCGGGGCGGATGGACTACTCGTACTACTACGACGCCGCCCGGCACGCGCTCGACTGGAGCGCCAACGTCATCTCCGACGAGAACCTGGCCTGGCTGAGAAGCCTCCCGTACACGTACCGCATCGGTGAGGTGGGCTTCTGCCACGGGTCTCCCATCGACCCGAAGGCGTACGAGTACATCTTCGCGCTGGAGCAGGCGCGGGAGCTGACGCCGTACGTGGCGGAGCTGCCGGAAGTGACTTTCATCGGCCACAGCCACCTGTGCCGCGCGTTCGCCATTGGCAACGGCGAGGTGAACGACGTGGTGGCGCAGAAGTTCGTGCTGCGCAAGGGCTACAAGTACATCGTGTCCGTGGGCAGCGTGGGCCAGCCGCGCGACTACGACAACCGGGCCTGCTTCGTCATCTGCGACACGGACGCGCGCACGGTGGAGTACCTGCGCGTGGAGTACGACATCGAGACCTCCGCGCAGAAGATCTTCGATGCGGACCTGGCGCTCAACTTCGGCAAGCGGTTGTTCCTGGGCGTGTAGGCCGAGCCTGCCGCACCCCGTGCGGAAAAGGGGCGCGGCCGGACGGAAGGTGGCATAAACCGGGGCTGTGCGCCCCCAGGTCCTCCGTCCGAAGCGGCCCATCATGGGCCTTGGCCTCGCAGCCTTCCTGTTCGTCGCCGGGTGCAGTCGCTCGCCCGCGCCGCCCTCGCCCGAGTTCGAGCAGGCCAGCCGCCGGTGGACGGCGCTCTACGCCCAGAAGCTGGACGACGCGTACCTGGATCCCTCCATCGGGGAGATCGAGGCCCAGCTGCAGCGCGTGCCCGCGGACAGCGTGGACTCCGTCGCGTCCCAGGACTTGCTCCAGCGCATCCAGGCGGGCCGCACGCGCATGCAGGCGGCCCAGGAGGAGCAGCGCAGCGCGGTGGCCAGCGCCGGCAAGCTGCCCACCCTGGACCCTTCTTCAACGAACTTCCCGAGCCCGGCCGAGCCCGTGGCGGAGGAGCCCGTGGATGCCGGGCCGGGGGACGCCGGGGTGATTGCCGGGCCCCAGATGGGCACCCCGGCCTCCCAGCTGGTGGCGGGCTTCGAGGGCTGCTTCATCCGCGGCACGCCCGTCACGGTGGAGGAGCGGGGGATGCGGGACACCTGGCAGCTGAGCGACCGGGCGTCCTGCCAGCTGGGGTACCCCACCCACCGGGACTCGGTGCTGGTGATTGAAGACGGCCGTGTGTTGGCGCTGTTACCCAAGAGCGCCATGCGGACCGTGCGCCGTTATGAGGACGGCGGCACGGTGCCCGCGGACAGTGGCGGGCGTTGAACCTCTCTCTTTCAAGAGCTGACGACCTTCGATGAACGAACAGACCTTCATGAAGTTGATGCGCGTGCTCCCCAAGTCGGCGGTGTCCTCCGCGGTGGGGCTGGCCACGCGCCTGCCCGCGCCCGCGCCGGTGCACCACTGGGCCATGCGCACCTTCGCCAAGGCGTACAACGTGGACATGGAGGAGGCGGAGCACGCCTTCGAGAAGTACCCGACCTTCGCCCAGTTCTTCACCCGCGGCCTGAAGCCGGGCCTGCGCCCGGTGGACGCCGGTGAGAAGGTCGTCGTGTCCCCGGTGGATGGCCGGGTGTCCCAGGTGGGCTACTCGGACAACGGCCGCTGCCTGCAGGCCAAGGGCATCGAGTACACGGTGGACGAGCTCTTGGGTGACTCGCAGGCGGCGAAGCCCTTCCACGGCGGCGCCTGGACGACGGTGTACCTGTCTCCGCGCGACTACCACCGCATCCACTCGCCGCTGGGCGGCACCATCACCGGGTACGCGTACATCCCGGGTGAGTTCTGGCCGGTGAACCCCGCGTCGGTGAAGAACAAGCAGTCGCTGTTCTGCGTGAACGAGCGGCTGGTGACGTACCTGGACACCGTGGCCGGCAAGGTGGCGGTGGTGAAGGTGGGCGCCACCTGCGTGTCGCGCATCAAGGCGTCCTACGAGGACATCACCACGCACGTGGGCCAGCCCGGCAAGGTGCACCAGTACGGCGCGGGCATCCCGGTGGAGAAGGGCGGCGAGCTGGGCCGCTTCGAGATGGGCTCCACCGTCATCCTCTGCTTCGAGCCCGGCCGCGTGCGCTGGGATGACAGCATGCAGCCGGAAGCGGTGGTGCGCATGGGCACGCGTATCGGAGTCATCACGTGAGCCAGAAGATCAACGGCGTGAAGGGGATGAACGACCTTCTGCCGGGCGAGATTGAAATCTGGCAGTTCGTGGAGTCGACCGCGCGCACGCTGTTCGGCCGCTTCGGCTACGGCGAGGTTCGCACGCCGATGGTGGAGGACACGGCCCTCTTCGTGCGCAGCGTGGGCGAGGAGACGGACATCGTCGGCAAGGAGATGTACACCTTCGAGGACAAGGGCGGCCGCAGCCTGTCCCTGCGTCCGGAGGGCACCGCGCCCGCGGCGCGCGCGTACATCGAGCACTCGGTGAACAACCAGGAGCCGGTGTCGCGCTGGTTCTACATGGGGCCCATGTTCCGCTACGAGCGGATGAAGACGGGCCGCTACCGTCAGTTCTCCCAGATTGGCGCGGAGGCCTACGGCGCGAAGGAGCCCGCGCAGGATGCGGAGCTGATGGACGTGGTGGTGCAGTTCCTGGAGGCCCTGGGCCTCACGGACGTCACCCTGAACATCAACTCGCTGGGCGACGACAACTGCCGGCCCGCGTACCACGCCAAGCTGGTGGAGTACCTCAACGCGCACAAAGAAGAGCTGTGCGCGGACTGCCAGCAGCGGCTGGAGCGCAACCCGCTGCGCGTCCTGGACTGCAAGAACGAGAAATGCCAGGCGGTGGCCGCGGCCGGGCCCAACGTGCTCGAATTCCTCTGCGAGCCGTGCCGCGCGCACTTCACGGACCTGCAGCGCAAGCTGGGCGCGCTGGGCATCCGCTACGTGGTGAACCACCGGCTGGTGCGCGGCCTGGACTACTACACGCGCACGGTCTTCGAGTTCATCGCCTCGCACCCCGCGCTGGGCACCGCCAGCACCGTGGGCGGCGGCGGGCGCTACGACAAGATGATGAAGGGCCTGGGCGGGCCGGATGTGCCCGCGGTGGGCTTCGCCATGGGCCTGGACCGGCTGGTGCTGCTCTTGAAGGAGAGTGGCAAGACGTTCGCCCAGCGGCCGGACCTGTTCATCGCCGTGGCGGACGAGGGCTCGCAGGACGAGGGCCTGAAGCTGGCCAGCCGCCTGCGCCGCGAGGGCCTCAAGGTGGACTTCGACACGCGCGGCGGCAGCCTCAAGAGCCAGATGAAGCGCGCGGACAAGTCTGGCGCCCGCTTCACGCTGGTGCTGGGCGAGCAGGAGCGCACCAGTGGCCAGGCGAAGCTCAAGCCCATGGCGGGCGGTGAGCCCATCCCCGTGGCGCTCGACAGCGTCGCCGCCACCGTGCGCGCGCAGCCGGATGCCCCGGCCCCGGCCCCCGCGGCCTGATCCAACTCCCCCTCCGGCGATGACGCGCCAGGCCGGAGGGGAGGGGGGCGGCCCGTCTTCCCTGAAAACCCAGGAGTAAAGGTGTTAAGCATCGTAAGTCCTGGGAATCGCTGGGGGATTGAGTCTTCGGAGATTCGCGGACATTGAGAGGGTGGAGTAGAATTCCCTCCGCGATGCCGAGCGCTCTCCAGCCCGTTTCCGTGATCGATGGCCCTCGTTGGATCCCTGTCGCCGGGGACAGCATGTGGCCGTCGTTGCGTGCGGGTGACGTGGCGGAGGTGGAGCCGCTGGTGGAGGCGCCGCGCCCGGGTGAGGTGGTGCTGGCGCGCTTCGAGTCCTCGCTGGTGTTGCACCGGGTGCGGTGGTGCGACGGCAGCTTCTGCGCGCTTCGCGGGGACAATGGCGCCATGGAAGATCCGCCGCTGCCTCTCGTCCGTATCCTGGGACGTGCGCGGCGTGTGCGCCGGGGTAGTGCGCTGCTGGAGATGGACCGTTGGGACGTGGGGCCCCGGCGGCTGGGCCGCTGGCGCGCGACGCTGAAGCGCCAGGTGGCCGCGTGGCTGGGAAGGACGGGCCGCGCATGAGCTTTCAGGAAGGCAGCGTTCCCCGGCGGCGTGCGGGGACCTCGGGGGAGGGCTTTGGCGCGGACTTCCTGGTGCTGGACGCGGAGGGGCGCACGCTGCGCGGGCTCAACCCGACGGCGGCGCGCATCTGGGCGCTGTGCGACGGACAGCGCACGGCCCGGGCGGTGGCGGAGCAGGTGGCTTCCGAGTTTTCGACCGACGTCGGTCCGGTGCTGACCGACACGCTGCGCTTCCTGGGGGAGCTTCAGCGGCGGGGTCTGTTGGACGAAGTGCGCGCGTCGGCCGGTGCCGCGCCTCTGGAGGAGACATGATGCGGGCGCTCGTGGCCGTGCTGGCGGGGGCGATGGTGCTGTCGGCGTGTTCGGAAGGGGTGTCCCCCCTGCCGCCGGCGGCCGTGAAGCCAGGGCAGGGCAGTGGCTCCGTCACCCCCGTGGATCCGACCGACGTGCTGGCCGGTGGCGGGAGCGTGGCCCGGCCGCCGCCTCCGGCCCCCGCGGGCGAGGAGCCGCCTCCGGAAGAGCCGCCTCCGGAAGAACCGCCTCCGGTGCCGCTGCCGCCCCCGACCGGGAGCGCGGAGGTGGTGGGCGTGGGCTCCGAGCCCACGGCCCTGTCCGAGGTGCAGCAGGTGGACGTGGACTTCGTGGTGAGCGGCGTGCGGAACAAGGGCCTGGTGGACGTGGAGTTCATCGCGCCGGGCGGGCGTCCGTACGAGAAGCGGAGCGCGACGGTGGAGGCGCCGCCGGAGGAGACGCGCACGCTGCGCTATTCGCTGCCGGTGGCGGGCACGCAGGTGTCCATGACGCGCATGACGGGCACCTGGCAGGTTCGCTTCTTCCTGGATGGGGTGCAGCTGGCCGCCACGTCCTTCACCCTGGAGCCGTGACGTGAGGCACGCCATGAACGTCCGCATCCTCGCGCTCGTCGCCGCGCTGCTGCCCGCGGTGGGCTTCGCGCAGAACGAGCCTCATACCTGGACCGTGCGCCTCATCCCCACCGCCGGAGAGACGGCCGCGCGGGTGGTGATGGGTGAAGCGTCCGAGCTCGTCGTGGAGGTGACCAACACGTCCACGTCCACGAACGACGCGCGCCTGTCGGAGGTGTCGTTCGTCCTCCCGACCGGCTACCAGCTCCTGGGTGGCCTGCCGGCGGAGGAGAACCCGAATTGGAAGATCGAGTACATCGACTCCACCCAGCGGCGCATCACCTTCCAGTCCACGCTGGGCTGCATCGATGAAGGACGCGGCCTGGCGCGGACCCAGTCCGCGCGCTTCGTGCTGAGCGTGGTGGCCCCAGCGGGCACCAGCGACGTCACCACCGAGCGCTTCGCGACGGGCACGAGCGGCCGCGACCAGTGCGATGGCACGAACTACGGCATCACCGTGGGCAACATGACCCCGTGGACGCGCAGCACCCTGTCCGCGAACGTGACGCTGTCGCCCCGGCTGCTGGCGGTCAATGGCACGACGGTGGCGCGCGTCGTGGTGGAGAACCGGGGCACGGCTTCGGCCTCGGTGCTCTTGGACAACCCCGCCACCACGAGCAGCGTGCCCCTCACCACCGTGAGCAAGAGCCCCACTGGCAACGCGACCGTCGCGGTGCGGTCCGCGGGCATCTTCGTGGCCAACCTGCGGCCCACCGCCGCGGGTGCCGTGGCCGCGCGCGTCCGGGCGCGCACGAGCAACAATGCCGTCAACGCGCCGCTGGCGGACTCGCCCGTGGCGGACGTGGGCAACCTGGTGGCGGCGGCGGACATGGACATCGTGGATGCGTTCGCCGGTGATCAGGTGGCGCTGCGCCTGACGGTGCTCAACACCTCCACCACGAACACGTACACCCAGGTGCGCCCGCGCGCGCCGGTGCTGCTGGGTCGCGCGACGGCGTCGCTCGTGGCCGGGCCGTCGCCGGAGAGCGTGGCGCAGCTGGCGCCGGGGGCCTCCGCGCAGTTCACCTGGCGCTACCAGGTGTCGGGCACGCCCGGCGCCCGCTACCAGTTCCAGGCGCAGGTGGACGGGACGCTCAACGGTTCGGCGGTGGCGGGGGATGTCGTCACCGCGCGCAAGGGCCGCATCGTGGAGCACCGCGTGCGGCTGAGCCAGGAGACGATGTCCACCGCGGCCACGGGCGTGACGGTGGCGTACACGGTGCAGAACCGGGGCACGCTTCCCATCTACGAGGTGAAGCTGTTCAGGCCCGCCGTGAACTACTTCTCGGTGGCCGCGTCGGGCCCGCAGGCATTCGGCGACTGGAACGTCACCACGGACACGGCCGGCTTCCTCTGGGAGTCGGAGACCGGCATCCCGGTGGGCGGCGAGGCCACCTTCCGCATCACCTATTCGGGCTTCACCGCCGTCACCGCGGACACGGCGTTCCGTCACCGGCTGGAGCTGAACCAGGGCTGGAACGATCCGCGCATCTACGTGGAGGGGACGATGACGCTGCTCTCGGTCGCCGCGTCCCCGGACGTGGGGCGCCTCACGGGCGTGGCCCGCGACGGCAGCGTGACGCTCACCTGGGACAACCCCTTCAACCACGGCGGCACCCTGGTGCTGCGCGCCGAAGGGACGAGCCCGCCCAACCCCGCGCCGACGAGCGGCGTGCGCTACGCGGTGGGCGACGTGCTGGGCAACGCGACGGTGGCCTACGTGGACGAGTTCAGCTCCGCGTCGTCCATGACGGACACGGCGGTGACGAACGGCACGACGTACACCTACCGCGTGTTCAACGTGGATGATCAGCTGCGGTACGGGCCGGGCAACCAGCCCACCTCGCAGGGGCTGTTGGCCACGCCCCGGGCTCGCGTGGCGGGCAACCCGCTGTGGTGCTACTCGGTGGGGTTGGACACGACGCTGCAGCCGGTGACGGAGCTGGGCGTGGGCATCTTCAGCTCCTTCAACGACTCGGTGGTGGCCACGCGCACGAACACCACGAACCCGTCCGAGGACGGCGCGGAGCGCTTCCGGCCGGTGAAGATGGCGGGAAAGATCGCCACGCGCTTCCCGGTGGTGCCGCTGCTGGGCCGGCCCGGGCAGCAGTGGATCGTCGTGGGGGATCAGACCGGCGTGCCGGCGGTGCTCAACGCGGCCACGGGCGAGTTCCTGTGGCGGAACACCACGCTGGGCCTGGGCAACATCAGCTCGTTCCCGGTGACGCAGCTGCTCGACTACGCGAACCCGGAGTACCGGACGACGTACTCGAACGTGGACCTGGCCATCTTCGCCACGCGCAACACGTCCGCGCAGAACCAGGTGGTCGCGCTGAACGCGGCCACGGGCGCGCTCATCTGGCGCTACCGGCCCGGGGACCTGGGCATGGTGAGTGGCGGCATGATGGTGGACTACACGACGAACCGGCTCTACGTGCCGACCCGGTCGGGCACGAGCGCGGCCACGCTGCGCGTGCTCAACAGCCTCACGGGCGCGGAGGTGGCGCGGCTGTCGCTGGGCGACCTGGAGTTCAGCGTGGTCCGCAACGCCACGACCAACCAGATCCTGATCACCGCCAATGACGGCCGGGTGCACGGTGTGAGTCCGGCCACGTACGAGATTGTGTGGACCGTCCAGGTCGCGGACGCCACGCAGCGGACGTTCACCCACTTCGTGCGGCCCCAGGGCCGGGGCTTCGTGGTGAGCCGGACCAATGACACGGTGGAGCACTACTCGGTCGATGCGGCGAACACGACCAACGTGCCGGCGTGGAAGTGGAAGACGCCCATCATGAACCCGTCCGGCCTCTTCACCCTCAACGTGAACGGCGTGCCGCGCGTCTACGTCGGCAGCGCGGACGGCAAGGTGCACCAACTGGAGCTGGAAAATAATGGGACGGACACCGGGCAGGTGACCGTGGGGCCGGCGCAGCTCATCGGCGTGCCGACCATCGATCACACCGTGGGCCGGTTGCATGTCGGTACCGCGGATGGTCGAATCTGTGCCTTTCCGGTGCCCTTCTAGGTGGGCCATCACGTGAGCCAACGTCCTTCACAGCCGCCCGCGGGGCCCGCCGTGCCAAAGCCGCCGGCTGCGTCCGCCGTGTACGTGCCGCCCGCCATCCTGTGGGAGCAGCCCTTCGTCGCGCTGGCGCAGCTGTCCATGTGCACCATCCCCGGCGAAGGGGAGTGCGTGCCTTGAACGGCGGGGACCCCCTGCCGGGTCCCCGTGACGGCGCGCTCCGGATCACCCTGGCCGGGTGGACCGTGGCGCTCGACGTGGAGGATGACGCGCTCGCCGGTCCGCTCCGGCGCGTGTTCGGCGCGTTCCTCGCTCCGGAGGCCGTGGCTCCCGATGCCCGGCTGGTGATGCGGAACCCCCCCAGCCCCCTTGCTCCGCCTGAGATGCAGGAGCTGCCCCGGCTTACGCCCGGTGACTCGGGGACGCTGCGCGTGGAGGGCGCCGGGTACTCCGCGGTGCTCTCTCCGGACCGGCGCCACGCGGACGTCATCGGGTCCGGGCGGTACCCGGTGGAGAACGTGATCAAGGTGATGCTCGCGTCCGCGCTCGCGAAGCGATGCGGGCTGCTCATCCACGGCGTGGGGCTGGTGCACGAGGGCCGGTCCGCGCTGTTCGTGGGGCACTCCGGCGCGGGCAAGAGCACCCTGGGCGGGCTGTGGCGCGAGGCCGGCGGGACGGTGCTCGCCGACGAGCTGGTGGCGGTGTGGCCCGTGGAGGGTGGAGGGTGGAGGGCGGCGGGAACGCCCTGGAACGTGCCGGTCCGGACGGCGGAGGCCGCGCTCGTCGCGGTGGGCACGCTGGGTTGGGACGCGGCTTCGCGGTGGGAGGCGCAGGGGGCGGGGGAGGTGGCCCGCGTGCTGCTGCTGAATGCGCTGTTGCCCGAGCCCACGCCCGCGGGCCGGGGAGCGCTGGTGGGCGCGGCCGGACGCGTGCTGTCGTCCGTGGAGACCGCCCGGCTCGTGTTCGCGCGGGATGCCAGCGCGGTGCGGGTGGTGCGGGCGCGGCTGGCGTAGCGGCGGGGGCTCGCGCTCGCCTCGCGTCTGCGTTACAGCGGGCGTGGGAGGCGGATGCTGGTGGCTGAGACGCGGGTGCCGTTGACGGTGATCGCTGGGCCCACGGCGTCGGGGAAGACGGCGTTGGCCATCGCCTGGGCTCGCGACGCGGGAGGGGAGATCGTCAGCGCGGACTCGCAGCAGGTGTACCGCGCCTTCGACATCGGCACCGCGAAGCCTTCCGCCGGGGAGCTGGCCGCCGTGCCGCACCACCTGGTCTCCTGCGTGGATCCGCTCGAGCCCTTCTCCGCCGCCGAGTACCAACGCCGCGCGGACGCGGCCATCGCGGACATCGCCTCGCGGGGGCGGCCGGTGTTCGTCGTCGGTGGCACCGGCCTGTACCTGCGCATCCTGCTGCACGGCGTGGTGGACGCGCCCGGCGCCCTGCCTTCGCTGCGCGCGGAGCTGGAGGCGCTCGCGGCGGAGCAGGGGAGGGAGGCCGTGCATCGCCGGCTGGCCGAGGTGGATCCGGAGACCGCGGCGAAGCTGCCCACCCAGGACCTGGTGCGCGTCGTCCGCGCCCTGGAGATCCACGCGCAGACGGGCGTGCCCGCGTCCGAGTTCCGCCGCGCCCATGCCTTCGCGCCGGACCGCTATCCCTTCCAGCTCAACGTGTTGGAGCCGCCGCGCGAGTCCCTCTACGCCGCCATCAACGCGCGCACGGAGGCGCTCTTCTCGCGGGGGCTCGTGGAGGAGACTCGGGCCCTGCTGGAGCAGGGCTACGCGGACGCGGCCCCCATGCGCAGCGTCGGCTACGTGCAGGCCCGCGCCGTGGTGGAGGGGCGGATGACCCGCGAAGAGGCCATCACCGACACCGCGCAGCAGACCCGGCGCTACGCCAAGCGGCAACTCACCTGGTTCCGCAAGGAGCCCGGCGCGGTGTTCCTGGCGCCGCCGTACACCCGTCCTGCCCTCTAGGCGTGGCAGGCCGCCCTGGCCCCTGCTTGGTGTTCCGCCTCATTTCGTCGGTCGGCGCCGATTGTTCGCGCCCGGTCGCGCTCCCATCTTCCACGAGGAAGCGCTACCCCCACCACGTCCACTCCCGGACCGACAGGCGGCCGAGGGCCCGAGGCGGGCAGCCATCACCGTGGAGATCGCCATGCGAACGAACGTTGAACGCGCGCCGGAGACCCGGCCGGACCGTCCCCCCCGGGGAGCCTCCGCCATGTGGGGCGGCCCCTTCATCCTGGGCCTGTTGACGGCGATCGCGGGGGTCGTGCTGCTGGGCGCCACGTTCTTCACCAGCATGGTCACCGTCTTCTTCGTGGGGATGATGCTGGTGATTGGCGGCGTCCTGGAGATCGCCGCGGCCGTCCGCTCACGCAGCGAAAGCCGGAGCGCCTTCTGGTCCTTCATGCTGGGAGGCGTCCTCACCACCGTGGTCGGCATCCTCACCGTCATGTACCCGGCCGCGGGGCTTGCCTCCCTCACGCTGCTGATCGCCGGCTACTTCTTCGCCAGCGGCCTCTTCCACGTCATCACCTCCGTCATGGACCGCTACTTCCAGTGGGGATGGGACCTGGCCTATGGCCTCATCTCCCTGGTCCTGGGCCTCAGCGTCATGGCCAAATGGCCCGCGTCCTCCGTGTGGCTCGTGGGCACGATGGTGGGGCTCGCCGTCTTCTTCCGAGGCATCTCCATGATGTCCGGCTCGCTCATCCTGCGGCGGGGACTGCATCGCGTGGAGGCTTGAGCGCCAGGACGACACCCCCTGGCGTTCGTTCACTTGGGGTGAAGTAGGGATGTCGGCGGGTGAAGTCTGGACCGGGGGGACCGGCGCCGGTGCCTGGCGCCGGACCCGCGCGCGGCCTCCTTCGTGAAGCCGGGCCTGGTCGCGAATCCACGCCGACGTCCGCCAGGAACCGAACTGGTTGAAGACGTCCCCGCCCTTCGTGTCGCGCGCCGGGTGGTGCAGTCAGGTGTCAGGACGCAAAACGGTCTTCGCCAAATGCATCCACGACCGGGTGCCGGATGACGTCGCGCGGCGAGCCGAGCGGGTCCGGCACGCGGCCGGTGAGCTGGCACAGGAGGCGGTCCGGGTTCACCGGCTTGGGCAGAAAGGCCTCCGCGCCCGCGTCGAGCGCGCGCTGACGCACGTGCGGACGGTTGAGGCCGCTCATCACCAGCACGCGCGTGTCGCGGGTGAGCGGGTGCTGCTTGAGGCCTTCACACAGACGCAGGCCGTCCACCCAGTGCAGCACCACGTCCAACAGGATCGCGGTAGGCGGACGGCGCGCCACCGCGCAGAACAGCGCCAGCTCGTCGGCGAAGGACACCACGCGCGCGCCGGTGCTCTCCAACAGCAGCGTGAGCGCCTCGCGCGTGTCCGCGTCGTCGTCCACCACGTAGTAGAGGTCCGGCTCCACCTCCGGCACCAGCGTGGGCACGGGCTCGATGGGCGTGCGCAGCCACGAGCCCACCACTTCCCGCACGCCCGACCAGCGCGCCGCGGACAAGAGGCCCAGCGGAGTGGGGGAGCTCAAGCCCAGCACGCCACCGCCGTACACGCCGCCCGCCGAGTGCTTCGCGCGCGCCGCGACGAAAGCCGCCGGAGCCCGCTTGCCCGCGCGGCGCAGCCAGGTGAGGGAGCGCGCTCCCGCCGCCGCGTCCTCCATCAGCTCGCCCAGCCCGTCGCGCACGTAGCGGCGCTCCAGCGACGGCGCGTCCAGGCCGCCATCCAGCAGCGCCACCGCGGCGCGGCTGCACGACGCCAGCGTCTCCGACAGGCCCACCTGCAGCGGGTGGCCGAAGGCCGCGGGGCCCACCGCCAGCTGCCCGGGCGCCACCAGCGTGCGGCCGGGTCCGAAGGGCAGGCGCGTCGTCTCCAGCGTGGTGAGCTCGAAGCCCTCCTCCAGCAGGCCGTCGCGCGCGGCCATCATCAGCACCTGGCACAGGTCCGCGGGTGTCACCGCCGCGCCAAAGGCCAGCGCGTACACGGACGACGCGCCCGGGATGAGGAACAGCGCATCCACGGTCGGCAGCGGCGCCACCCACAGCCTCGCGACCGGCGCCAGGTCCCGGCCCGGCATCCCGCCCTGGATGCGCGCCTGCACCGCCGGCATGGACGGCGCCGGCTTGAAGCCCTTGAAGAAGGCGTCACCCAACAGCGGCCCCGCGCCCGCGGCCATCGCCACCGCGTGGAAGCGCTCGCCGCTGCCCTGCGCCCGGACGACCAGGGGGCCCGCATTGCGCACCGCCGTGGGCGCGTCCGGGGCGGGCGCCTGCCGCTCCACGCGCTCCACGTGGCGGTTCACGAACCGGGCGCCCTGCGCGCTGGCCGCCGTGGACAGCACGTGGCGCACCATGTCCAGGCCGCCTTCGCCCCGGGGCCAGCCATCCACGACCCAGAGGCCGCCGGCCGCGCAGGGCAGCAGCTCGCGCTCACCCTGGGAGATGACCTCCACGCCGCGCAGCTCGTGCGCGCGCCACTCCGGGGGAATCCGGCAGCCCAGCGCGGCGAGCCGCGAGCGGCACTCCGGCGTGAGCAGGGCAGGGGGCGCGGTGCGCTCCTCGGTGCCCCCCGCGTAGACGCGCACGTCCAGGGCCACGCCCCGCGCGCGGCCGTTGAAGAGAAGAGAGGCCGCGAGCCCCGCCCCGGCGATGCCGCCGCCGACGATCGCCACCCTCGAACCACTCGCCAGCTTGCTGGTCCCGCTCATCGCGCGCCCTCGTTCCCTTCCCGCCGTCAGTGCCGCTGCGCCGCCGGTGAGTGGGCCGACTGGCCGTACACCACCACCCGGTCGCGCCCCTCCCGCTTGGCCTCGTAGAGCGCGGCGTCCGCCGCCTTCAGCAAGGCCTCCGTGCTCTCACGCGGGGAGTCGGCCGTGTGGTCCGCCACGCCCACGCTGATGCTCAACCCGAAGGGCGCCGGGCGCCCGTCACCGCGCTGCACGTTCACGCCGCGCAGCTCCGAGCGCAGGCGCTCCGCGAACACCGCGGCCTCCAGCGACGTCTGGTGCGGCAGCAGCACGACGAACTCGTCCCCGCCGAAGCGCGCCGCGAAGTCGGACTCGCGCAGGTTGCCTTGCATCAGCGTGGCCAGGGCCAGGATGGCGCGGTTGCCCACGTCGTGGCCCATGCCGTCGTTGATGGCCTTCAGGTGGTCCAGGTCGATGACCACCACGCTCAGCGCGTAGCCGTAGCGCTGGGCGCGCTTGAACTCGTCCTCCAGCCGCACGGACAGCGCCCGGAAGTTCGCCAGGCCCGTGAGCGCGTCCGTCTGCGCCAGCACCTGGAGCTTGCGCTGCTGCTCGCTCTGGCGAACCGCGCGGTCGATGCGGGCGAGCAGCTCGCGCGAGCTCGCCGGCTTGTGGATGAAGTCCACGGCGCCCATCTCCAGGCATCGCTCCAGGGTCGCCTCGTCCGCGTCCCCCGTGAGGAAGATGACCGGCACCATCTCCGTGCGCACGTCGCCCTGGAGCGTCTCCAGGACCGCCAGCCCATCCCCGGAGGGCAGGAAGCGATCCAACAGCACCAGGTCCGGGCGGTGCTCGCGCGCCAGCTCCACGCCCGCGTCCGCGTCCGAAGCGGCCAGCACGTCGAAGCGCGGGGCGAGCAGGTCCATCAGGCCTTCGCGCACGCCGATGTCGTCCTCGATGATGAGCAGGAGCGCGCGCTCACTGCTGCGGCCGTGCCGTTCCATGAACTGGTTCGCTCCGCTCGCCTGACCCGAAATGGCAGGCCGAAAGTCTCGGGCGCCACGCCCTTCCAGGTGCTCCCCACGCCCTTGCGCCCCACGCGCACCCGCCGCCGCCTCGTCCTGCAAGCACCCACCCACCCATCCAAACTTCACCCGAGACCTCCGGCTGCCAAGCCCGTCCGCCTCCGCGGGGGCTTTGGGAACCCGCTGTTCCGATTGCCCGCGTGCCCCTGCCCGAGAGCAAGCCCTGTGCCCCGCGCTTCACACGCGGGGCTGCCTCTTTTCAGGGGGTTGCATGGGGGCCGGTGAGACAGCCAACAAGACAGCCGGAAGACGTTGCAGCGTGGGTCCCACGCGCACGGTAGGAATTGCCGGACGCGGGCCGCTCGCGAACGCGTGCCCCGAGGGGGGATGGAGCGGCTGATCCGTTGGAAACTCCCCGGAAGCGCGCACCTGGCGGCGCCTCGACGGGGTTGCTGCGAGCAGCGGAAGGGGGCCCTGGCGCCATTGCATTGGCGCCGGGCCGTCACTCCGCCGGGACTTCAGCGCCGGTTCGTGAACTGCACGCGACGCCCGCCGCCCTGGGGCGGCATCATCGGCGGCGCCTCCAGGCCGAACTGCCACCAGAGCGGCTCGTAGGGCTTCATCTTCAGGCGCTTGTCGTTCTGCAACTGGGCGAGGCTGCCCTTGAGCTTCTCGTCGGAGGGGTTCAGCTCCACGCCGCGCGCGAGCACGCGCTGGGCGCTGTCCTTGTCCTTCAGCTGCAGGAGGCACCACGCGTACACGGCCCAGACGATGGACTCCTTCTTGCCGCTCTTCACCGCGGCCTCGAAGGAGGTCTTCATGGCGGGCACGTCGTTGCGGCGGAAGTGCAGGGCGCCCGCCATGGCCTTGGCCATGTAGTTGCGGCCGCTGGCCTTCTCCAGGTGGGGCTTCGCGCCGTCCAGGTCCTTCACCATGTACTTCAGCATCCCGATCTGCGCGTGGATCTCCGGGCCGATGAGGAACTGCCACTTGTCCCAGACGAGGCCCTGCTCCAGCGTCTTGACGGCGCGGTCCACGCGCCCCTGGGCCTCCTTCTGGTTGGCGGGCTGGCCCTGGAGATCATTCTGCACCGTCGTCATCAGCGCCTGGACCCGGGTGGAGACCCGGCGGGCGAGCACGATGTAGGTGGCGAAGAAGACGATGACGCCGGGCACGATGCCGGCCCACCAGGAGAAGCCGCCGGCGAACTTCACCAGCACGCCGACCGCCAGCCCGATGGCCAGGGAGATGAGGAGGTTGTACATGCGCTGCCCCTTTAGCGGTGTGCGTGGACAGCCGCAATCTTCGGATGCACACGAACCGAAGGCGCGATATACGTTCGGCCGCCTCGCTCACACCCAAGGGGCCCTCTGTCGAAATTGGTAGACGAGGCGGACTCAAAATCCGCTGCGGCTGACCCCGCGTCCCGGTTCGAGTCCGGGGAGGGCCATCTTCAAACGCAGACCCGGCGCCCGAGATGCCGTCCCTTCCGGGCCGCCCGAACGTGAAAGCGCTCCCCTGTTCCCCGCGCTGGAAGATGCGATGAAGGTCCTGCTTGTCGAGGATGATCCGAGCCTCCGCGAGGGAATGGGAGAGCTGGTCTCCGAGCTGGCGGACGTGCAGGCGGTGGGCACCCTCGACGAAGCGCTGCGCGCCCTGGCGGCGGACCGCTTCGAGCTGGTGATGACCGACATGCGCATCGCCGGAGGCCACACGGACGGCCGGGGTGTCCTGGAGGCCGCGCGCCGGCAGCGCCACCCGGTGGCCATCGTCAGCGCCGCCAGTTCGGACGAGGTCGCCCAGGTCCTGCACCCCTCGGTGCCGGACGCGCTGTTGATCAAGCCCTTCCAGGTGGACGACATCATGGAGCTGGTGGAGCGCTTCCTGGAGCTCAAGCGCCAGGTGGTCGCCGCCGCCCGGGAGCCCGTGGCCGGGGACTCCTCGGAGTGGATTGAACTGTCACCCGGAGTGAAGGGTGCCGGTTCGGAGCCGGACAGCGCCCGGACCTGGATGCGGCTGGCTGCTGAAGCGGCCTTCCCCTGGAACCGTTCCCGGTCCGCCCATGGGGTCCTCCTTTTGGAGGGCGACCTGGAGCTGGACAGCGAGCGTTATGCCGCGCCGTGCTACCTGTTCCTCTCCCAGGGCGCGTCGCCCCAGGTGAAGACGCGGGCCGGTGCGCTGGCCGTGTGCGTTCCGCTGCGCGGCTAGGCGAAGAGGTCATCCGTGGACATTCCCCTCTGGCCCACGCCGCATGAGCCGTCACGTCTGGGGCGTCCGTCCCGGCGCGCGGCCACCGCGGCGGTGGAGACGCACATCGCCGTCCTCAAGGGCGAGCCGCTGAAGGCCGCGCTCGCCACCGCGCTGCGGGAGGCGGAAGGGCTGGGCGGGCAGGAGCGGCGCTTCGTGGCCCTGGCGGCGCGCGAGCTGTCCCGGCACACGCGGCTGTTGGACCTGGCGGCGCGGCAGCTGGGGCATTCCCCCGGCAAGCACGCGCTGACGGAGGATCAGGCGCTGGTGCGCTACACGCTCTGGCGGCGCCTCTTCTGTGGCGAGGGCTGGGCGCGCATCGGGCCGGAGGTGAAGCTGCCGGGGCCGGTGCGGCCGCGCACGCTGCATGACGCGGTGCTGGAGGGGCTGGCGACGAAGCCCCTGGCGGAGCCCGCCGCGGCGGAGGGCTCGGAGGCTGTCGTCGAGCGGCTGGCCACCCGGTACTCGTTCCCCGGTTGGCTCACGCAGCGGCTGGCGCAGGTGTATCCGGAGGCGACGCTCGCGGGGCTGATGGCGTCCTTGGACGAGGAGCCGTCGCTGCACTTCCGCGCGCGGCCCCCGGGCACTCGGGACGCGGTGCTCGCGGCGCTGGCGGAGGAGGGCGTGGCGGTGGAGGCGGTGCCCTGCGCTCCGGACGCGCTGCGGGTCGCGGACTCCAGCCACCGCATCTTCGAGTCTCGGACGATGAAGGCCCGGCGGCTCCAGGTGCAGGACGTGGGCAGTCAGCTCATCGTCCTCGCGTGCCTGCCTCCCGGGGCGACATTGGATGGGCTCACCGTGGCGGACGTGTGCGCGGGGGCCGGCGGCAAGACGCTGGGGCTCGCGGATCTGGTGGGCGCGAAGGGGAAGGTGCTCGCGGGGGACCGCTCCAAGCGGCGGCTTTCGGACGCGCGCGAGCGCGTGCGCGAGTTCGGCCTGAAGCAGGTGGCGTTCCCGCACCCGGTGCCGCTGGAGGCGGTGGACGTGGTGCTGGTGGACGCGCCGTGCAGCGGCACGGGTTCCCTGGCGCGCGAGCCGGATCAGAAGTGGAAGCTGTCCGCGAAGGCCATCACGGAGTTCCAGGCCACGCAGTCCAAGCTGCTCGCCGAAGTGGCCGCGCAGGTGAAGCCCGGGGCGCGCATCGTCTACGCCACGTGCTCCGTGCTGCCGGAGGAGAACGACGCGGTGGTGGAGGGCTTCCTCCAGAAGCACCCGGGCTTCGCGCTGGAGCCGGTGGGGGAGGGCTGGGCGCCGGAGCTCCAGGTGGGAGTGGACGGTCCCTACCTGCGCGCCCTGCCGCCCCGGGTCCCCGGCGGGGGCTTCTTCGCCGCCCGGCTGGTCCGCAAGGCGGGTTGACAGTCGCCGAGCCGCCACGTTACGCACGAACGACCTTCTCCTCTCCCGAGGGTGACAGCCGTGGCGGCAGATCCGAAGCAGACTGAAGTGATGCGGCAGATCAACGAAGCCTTCCAGGCGGCCGAGGCCAAGCTGGCCAAGCTGCGGGAGGCCGTCGAGCGCAACACGGAGCTGGCGCGGGCCAACGGCAAGGCGGCCTTCCTCAAGGACAAGAAGGAGCAGACCCACCGCGAGCTGGGCGAGGCCGTCTGGCAGTCCGTCCAGGCAGGCCGGCTGGAGCTGCCCGCGAGCTTCGCCCGGCTGCTCCAGAACATCGCGGCGGCGGAGAAGGCGGCGGCGGACCACGCCGCGTCCCTCACCGACCTGCTCCGGGAAGGAGAAGAGGTGGCGGATCGTTTGAAGGTAAAAACCGTCGCGAGGCCGCAAAAAGTTGTGGCGTCCGGGACGAAGAAGCCGTAGAAGTCGCGCCGCCTCACGGCACGGACCGCCCCCCACGGCGGACCGGGCAGCACGCAGCAGCAGCAAGACGGGGCTATAGCTCAGCTGGGAGAGCGCTTGAATGGCATTCAAGAGGTCACCGGTTCGATCCCGGTTAGCTCCACACTGAATTGAGAGAGGCCCGCGAGAGAAATCTCGCGGGCCTTTCGCTTTTGGGGCGTCCGCCAGAGCGCCCCGGCGCCCTCGCTACGGGTTCGCCGGGACGTCGCGGGGCAGCCGGACGGTGAAGGTGGTGCCCGCCTCGGCGGTGGACTCCACGGTGATGATGCCCCCGTGGGCCTCCACCAGCTTCTTCACGATGTAGAGCCCCAGGCCGATGCTCCGGCTGCTGTGGTCCACCTCGCCGCTGGGGCGCTGCAGCGGCTGGAAGAGGCGGCCCATCCGCTCCGGGGGGATGGGAGCCCCCGCGTTGTGGATGGACAGCGTCACGGCGTCGGTCCCTCCGTGGGTCTCCACCAGGACGGCGGTGTCCCGGGGGCTGTACTTCAGCGCGTTGGTCACCAGGTTCTGGGCCAGCTGCCCCAGCCGGTCCGGATCCCACGCGCCCAGGCCGTTGCCGCTCCGGCGCCGGCGGATCTCCCGGTCCGGGTGCGTGGCTTCAATCTCCTCCAGCACACCGTCCACGATTTCGTGCAGGTCCGACGCGCGCCGCTGGATGTGCAGCCCGCCACCCAGGCGCGCCTGGGTGAAGTCGAGCAGGTCGCGGATCATCCGGTGGGCCCGCTCCGCGGCGGATTGGATCCGGCTGACGGCCTTGGTGCTGCGCTCGTCCAGCTCCTCGCGGCGCATCAGGCTGGCGGCGCCCAGGAGGATGGCGCTCACGGGGTTGCGCAGGTCGTGGCTCACGATGCCGATGAGCTGCTGTTCGAAGTCCGCGCGCTGCTGCTGCTGGGCCTGGGCCTGGCGCAGCTCGTGGACGTCCATGGACGTGCCCACCCACTTGATGACCCGGCCCTCCGCGTCCTTCACGGACAGGGCGCGCACCAGGTGCCAGCGGTACAGGCCGTCCCGGTAGCGCACCCGGTGCTCGGACTGGAAGCGCTCGCCATGCGTGAGGGCCTCCACCCAGGCCCGGCCGCTGGCGGCAAGGTCGTCGGGATGGATGACGTGCCGGTAGCCCCGGTCCAACAGCGTCTCCGCGCTCACGCCGGTCTGCTCCGTCAGCACGCCGTTCACGTAGGTGACCGAGCCATCCGGAGCGGTGACGAAGACGGCCTCCGGCAGCGCCTCCGCGAGCGTGCGGAACTCCTCCTCGCTGCGGCGCAGGGCGTCCTCCGCGGCCTTGCGCAGGGTGACGTCCTGCATGGCGCCCACCATGCGCAGCGCCGTGCCGGCGGCATCGCGCACCACCCAGCCCCGGTCCTCTACCTGGGCATAGGTGCCATCCGCCTTGCGGAAGCGGTACTCGGCATGCCAGTCCTTGCCACCGGGTGCGGCCGCGATGGAGTGGAGGCCTTCGATGGCCTGCGCGCGGTCCTCCGGGTGGACGGCGTCCGTCCACCAGTCCAGTTCGGGGGGCACCGTGCCGGGCGCGTAGCCGAAGAGGGTGTGGATGCCCTCGCTCCAGGTCACCTCCTGGGTGCTCAGGTCCAGGTCCCAGACGGCGTCCTTCGTGGCCCGGGTGGCCAGCCGGTAGCGTGCCTCCGACAGCTGGAGGGCCTTGAGCAGCTCCTCGCGCTGGGCGCGGGCCCGCGCGGCGTTCACCGTTCCCTCCAGGCGGGCCACCAGCTCGCGCACGCCGAATGGCTTCACCAGGTACTCGTCCGCGCCGGCGGTGAGGCCCTCCACCTTCGCCTCCTCACCCGCGCGCGCGGACAGGAGGATGACGGGGACGGAGGCCGTGCGCGGATCCGACTTCAGCGCGCGCATGAGCCCGAAGCCGTCCAGCCCCGGCATCATCGCGTCCGACAGCACCACGTCCGGCGGGTGCTGCCGTGCCAGCTCCAGCGCGGCGTGGCCGTCCGCCACGGTCGTCACCTGGAAGCGCCCCTCCAGCGACCGCCGCACGTATTCGCGCATGTCCGCGTTGTCGTCCGCCACGAGCACGTGCCCCCGCACGACTCCCGGGGGCGCCTCCGGGAAGGGCGCGGGCACGGGTGCGGCGTCCGCGTCCGTCAGCCACTGCGCCGCCTCCTGCACGAAGATCTCCGGATTCGGCGCCCGGACGGCCTCCCGCGAGGAGTCCCTCCGCTGCTCGGGCGGCAGGTGCGCCGTGCCGGTGGGCAGGGACACGGTGAAGGTGCTGCCCCTGCCCAGCGTGCTCTCCACGGAGACGTGGCCGCCGTGCAGCTCCACCAGCTCCCGCACGAGCGCCAGCCCGATTCCGCTGCCTTCATGGCTGCGCCCCCGCGCGCCCTCCACCCGGTGGAAGCGGTCGAAGACGCGGGGCAATTCGTGGGTGGGGATGCCCGTGCCCGTGTCACTGACGGACAACTCCACCCGGCCGTCCTCTTCGCGGAGCCGGACGGTGAGGGTGCCCTGGAAGGTGAACTTGAAGGCGTTGGAGAGAAGGTTGAGGACGACCTTCTCCCAGAGATCGCGGTCCACCCAGACGGGGGTGGACAGGGCAGGGCAGTCCACCTGGAGCCGCAGCCCCGCCCGCTTCACCAGCGAGTCGAACGCGCTCGCGAGTCCCGCGGTGAGCGGCCCCAGGTCCGTGGGCTCGAAGGTGGCCCGCATGCGGCCCGCCTCCAGGCGGCTGAAGTCGAGCAGGCTGTTCACCAGCTTGTGCAGCCGCTGGCTGTTGCGCTGCACGAGCGCCAGCCGCTCGCGGTGCACGGGCTCCAGCGGGTGCTCCCTGTCCGCGAGCACGTCCCCCAGCGGCCCCAGCATCAGCGTCAGCGGCGTGCGGAACTCATGGCTGACGTTGGAGAAGAAGGCCGTCTTCGCCCGGTCCAGCTCCGCCAGGGCCTCCGTCTGCCGCCAGGCGTCCTCGTGCCCGCGGGCTCCGGCGATGGCCGCGCCCAGCCCGCTGGCGGTCAGCTCCAGGAAGAAACGGTACGAGGCATCCGCGGGCACCCGCGGAGACATGCCCAGCACGAGCACACCCGTGGGAGCCGGCTCCCCGGGGCGGGACATGGGCACGACGAGCGCGGAGCCCGGCTGCGGCACGCCTTCTCGCAGGGGGAGGGGACCGAAGCGGGCCTCGAGTCCCTGGACCTGCTCGGCCTGCCCGGAGCGGATCACCTGGGCCAGGGGCCAGGGAGAGGCCTCGCCCGGCTCCAGGCCGACCTCCTTGGGACAGAAGGGGCAGTCCCCCTCCAGGCCCATGCGCCCCTCCAGCCGCGCCCGGAGGCCGTCCGCGTCCACGAGGTAGAGCAGCGCGAACGGGAGGTCCGCGGGGTTGGTGGCGAGCGCCTCCAGGCCGCGCGTGGCGGCGTCGTGGACGCGGAGGCTCCCGCCCGCGCGTGAAGCCACCTCCTGCAGCGTCCGGAGGCGGCGCGCGTCCAGCACCTGGCTGGTGGTCTCCACCACCGTGTCGAGCACGCCGTTGACGGCCCCGGATTCGTCGCGGACGGGGCTGTAGGAGAAGGTGAAGTAGGTCTCCTCCAGGAAGCCGTTGCGCTCCATGAAGAGGCACTGGTTCTCCGCCATGATGGCGCGGCCCTCGCGGCGGACCTGCTCGACCCAGGGACCGATCTCTCCCCAGATCTCCGTCCAGACCTCGCGTCCGGGCCGCCCCAGGGCGAAGGGGTGCTTGTTGCCCAGGATGGGCTGGTAGGCGTCGTTGTAGAGCTTCACCGCGTCCGCCCCCCAGAACACCATCATGGGGAAGCCCGAGTTCAGGCAGACGCTGGCGATGGTGCGCAGGGACTGCGGCCAGGAGGACACCGGACCCAGCGGCGTCTTGGACCAGTCCATGGAGCGCATCAGGACGCCCATCTCGCCGCCTCCGGCGAGCACGTCCTGGGCCGCCGCGCGGTCGGCGTCGTCCGGCAGCGGCGCGGGTGCGTCCGCGCCGTGCCCACCGGACGTCCTGGAGCCGTGATTCATGTTCGTTCCGTAATCGAAGCCCCTCTGGGAGGCCAGGGGAGGAACGCGGGAGGCCGGCCGCTTCAGAGCCTGGCAGCCCGCCAGCGTTCACGGCGAAACGCTCCCGAGCGATGGCGCCCGTCCCGCGAAGAGCCAGGCCGGGAAGGGCGCCACGCCACGGATGACACGCGCGGAGGACTACTTGCCCGCGAAGACGTTCATCACGTCCTTGAGCAGCTTGAGCGACTCGCCGTGGGGACGCTGGAAGGCGTTGCGGCCCATGATGGAGCCGAAGCCGCCACCCTGGTGGATCTGCTTGATGTCCTCCATGAGGGCGGACGTCTCCTTCGCCTCGCCGCCGGAGAAGATGACGATGCGCTTGCCGTTGAACGCGGAGCGCACCACCTCGCGCACGCGGTCCGCGAGCGTCTTGGTGGAGATGTTCGCCTTCTCGAAGGCCTTCTTCGCCTCCGCCTGCTCCAGGAAGTCCGTGGGCGGCTTCACCTTGATGATGTGCGCGCCCATCTGCGCGCTGATCTGCGCCGCGTACGCCACCACGTCGATGGCCGTCTCACCCTCCTTGGACAGCGCGCCGCGCGGGTAGGCCCAGAGCACCGTGGGCAGGCCGTAGGACTTGGCCTCCGCGATGATGTCGCGCAGGTCTTCATACTGCTCGTTGCGGGCCGCGGAGCCCGGGTAGATGGTGTAGCCCACCGCCGCGCAGCCCAGGCGCACCGCGTCCTTCACGGACGACGTGACCGCGGACATGGGCGCGGCCGTCTTGGCCAGCGAGTCGGAGTTGTTCACCTTCAGGATGAGGGGAATCTCACCGGCCAGCTTGCCCGCGACGGCCTCCAGGAAGCCCAGCGGCGCCGCGTACGCGTTGCAGCCGGAGTCGATGGCCAGCTGCGCGTGGTAGTCCGGATCATACCCCGCGGGGTTGGGACCGAAGGAGCGCGCGGGGCCGTGCTCGAAGCCCTGATCCACCGGCAGGATGACCAGCTTGCCCGTGCCGGCGAGCGTGCCGTGATTCAAGAGGCGCGCCAGGTTCGTCAGCGTGCCGGGATTGTCGGAGGGATACCAGGAGAGGATCTGCTTGACGCGGTCGGTGTAGGCCATGGGGTTTCCTTGAAGGAAGGCGTCGAAACTGGCGCGGGATTCTGCGTTCCTTGCCCGCGCCCACCAAGCTTTGTCTGAACGGAATGTCCGCGACTGTCACGCCCTCTACGCGCCTTGCCGCGCGAGCCGACTGGAGGGAAGCCGACATCCGGACCCCCGGGAAGGTGCACAGAAATGCTGCGCCGTCGCGGGCTTCCGGATATGCCCGGCCGCACACGAGGCGGACCACAGCATGGGCACAGAAGTCGGCAAGGTCGTCGCAGTGGCAATGATGCTCACCGGTGGCGTGGCGGGCGCGCAGATCTCGCCCACGACGGCTCCCTCGAATGCTCCTGGAACGGGCGCGCCGGGGACCGCGGCTCCCTCGCCCGGCAGCCTGTCACCGGGCACCGTGCCCGCGCCCTCGCCCGGCACCACCCCGGCCCCCGGCCCCACCGGCACCGGGTCCTCCGCCGCCAACCCCACCCCTGGCACACGCGCGCCGCTGCCTGGCCCCGCCGCCGTGAACCCCGGTCCGGCCGCCGAGCCGGGCAACGCCGCCCAGGGCGCCACCACCGGCACGCCCAGGCCGGCCGCCGCCACCCCGGGCGCGCAGGACCTGGGCACGTCCCCCATTGCCCCCGGCTCGGGTGACGGAGCACGGGGTGACCTCACCCCTGGCGCTCCCAGGGGCCCTCCGGAGGAGGCCCAGGCCCCGGGCACCTCCCAGGCCACGAAGCCCCTGAAGGGGCCCATCACCCTGGCCCAGCTGGTGGCGCGGGCGCGCACGCAGGACGCGCGCGTGGCGGAGGCCTCCGCGGAGCTGCGCAAGTTCCAGGCGCTCTACGATCAAGCCCGCTGGGCCTGGTTCCCCCGGTTCGAGATCACCCTGGGCGCGGGCGGTCCCGTCCCCGAGGCGCGCAACAACGGTCTGGGCGGCCCGCCCACCACGGAGGCGTCGCTGGAGGGCGACTGGAACTTCGGCAATATGGGCGTGACGGTGTTCTCCACCGGCAACGCGGTGCTGCCGCTGTACACCTTCGGCAAGCTCTCCGCGCTGGAGAAGGCGGGCGAGCAGGGCCCCAAGGTGGGCGCTGCGCTGCGCGAGCGCGTGCGCGCGGAAGCCGGCTTCCAGGCCGCCCAGGCGTACTACGGCTACCAGCTGGCCCGGGCCGGGCTGAAGCAGTTGGAGGACGTGGCCAAGCGCCTCAAGGACGCGGGCGACAAGATCGACGCGCTCCTCAAGGAGGACTCGGATCAGGTGACGAAGCTGGACACCTACAAGCTGGGGTACTTCCGTCAGCTGGTGGAGTCGCAGCGCGCCACCGCCATCCAGGGCGAGCAGTTCGCGCTCACCGCCATCCGGCTCCTCGCCAACGCGGGCCCGGACGAGCAGGTGGAGGTGATGGAGGAGGACCTGCCGCTCCAGGGCGACGTGAACGTGCCCGACCTGGAGACCTCGCTGAAGCAGGCCAACGAGCGCCGACCGGAGCTGAAGGCCATCGCCGCGGGCATCATCGCGCGCGAGCAGGAGGTCATCATCCGCGAGCGCAGCTACTACCCGGACCTGGGGCTCGCGGGCTACTACGACGTGCGCTGGACGAGCAGCGCCACGCGCCAGCGCAGCCCCTTCGCGTACGACCCCTTCAACGACCGCACCGCGGGCCTGGGCCTGGTCATCCGAGGCACCTTCGACATCCCCATCAAGGACGCGCAGCTGGAGCAGGCCCGCGCGGAGCTGGACAAGATGCACGCGCAGGAGCTGACGCTGAAGGCCGGCATCCGGCTGGAAGTCACGCAGGTGCAGAGCCAGCTCGCCGCGTCCTACGCGCGGGCGAAGTCCTTCACGGAGGCGGAGAAGAACGCGAAGCGCTGGGCCACCGCCGCCTACGCCGCCTTCGACCTGGGCACCGGCGACACGCGTGAGCTGGTGGACGCCTTCACCGCGCTGGCCCAGGCCTCCGCCGAGCGCGGCAAGAGCTGGCACGACGTGCGCGTCGGATTGGCGTCACTCGCCCGCGTCACCGGTGCCGTCCCCACGGCGGATGAATAACCCTTCCAGGCTGCCAGTCCTCACAGGTGTCGTCACACCTGAACTTCAACCCGGAGCTTCATCCCTATGATTGCTTCCCTGCTTGCCGCCACGCTGCTCGCCGCCGCCCCCGTGAGCCCGCTCAACGTGGTGAAGAACGGCAACGCCGCCGTGCAGAAGGCGGCCAACGCCCCTGGCGCCAGCGTGCAGTCCCTGGCGACCGTCGTGGAGTCCTTCGTGGACTTCGAGGAGCTCGCCAAGCGCGCCCTGGGCGAGAAGGCCTGGACGGGCCTCACCGCCGCCCAGCGCAAGGAGTTCACCGACACCATGACGGGCCTGCTGCGCGCCTCGTACGCCCAGAAGGCCATCGGCCAGGCAAAGGCGGACGTGAAGTACGGCAAGGAGAGCGTGCAGGGGAGCGAGGCCACGGTCGACACGGAGCTCACCGTGAAGACGGATCAGGTGCCCGTGAACTACCGCCTCTACAAGGCCACGCCCAAGGCCGACTGGCGCATCTACGACGTGATCACCGACGAGGTGTCGCTCGTGGACACGTACAGCGGCCAGTTCAAGAAGATCCTCTCCACCAAGGGCTTTGACGGCCTGCTGACGACGCTCAAGTCCAAGCGCGCCCAGCTGGAGAAGGAGAACGCCGGCACCAGCGCGGCGTCCGTGAAGGAGTCCGCCGCCGGTGGTTCCGGCGCCGCGCCGCAGGCGAAGTAGGGCAGGGCGCTTCCAAACGGCTTCAAGCAGTGACCTTCCGCCCGGGTGCCACCAGCGCCCGGGCGGAAGTGTTTCGGGACGTCAGACGGGCCGCTGGAACACGCGGTACGTCTTGGAGCGCTGGCCGCCCATGGACTCGATGGCGCGGTTGACCAGGTGGTTGTCCTCCAGCGTCCAGGAGATTTCCCCGCCCGTGTACCCCAGCTCCTTCGCGGTGCGCAGGGTGTCCAGGTAGAGGATGGCGTCCAGGCCGCGGCGCCGGTAGCCCTCCTTGATGCCCAGCGTGAGCAGGCGCAGCCGCTTGAGCTTGCGCGACGCCAGCACCAGCTTCACCAGGCCAATGGGCAGGCCGAACGTCGTGAGCCGTCCGTTGGCCGCCTTGAACGCCGCGTTGGCGTCCGGCAGCGTCATGGAGAAGGCGACGGGCTCGCCCTTCACCTCCGCGATGAGCACCAGCTCCGGACGCACGATGGCCTTCATCTCCTTGGCCATGTGCTCGAACTCGCGGTCCGTGAAGGGGATGAAGCCCCAGTTCTTCTCCCAGGCCGCGTTGTAGATCTGCTTGATGCGGGCGACCTCGGCGGGGAAGTCCTTCAGGTTCACCGGGCGCACGGTGACGCCCTCGCGCTGGCGGATCTTCTCCGCGATGCGCGCCACCTTCTCCGGCGGCGGCGTGGACGCGGACAGCTCGAAGGCGAACAGGTCCTTCGCCTTGGTGAAGCCGCACGTCTCCAGCAGGCCCGCGTAGTACGCCGGGTTGTAGGGCATCATCAGCGCGGGAGGGCTCTCGTAGCCCTCCACGAGCAGGCCCCAGTCCTGGTTGGAGGAGAAGTTGGCCGGCCCCAGCACGGTGTCGATGCCGCGCGCCTTCAGCCACGCGCTGGCCGCGTCCAGCAGGCCCCGGGCCACGCCCGCGTCGTTCACGCACTCGAAGAGGCCGAAGAAGCCCTCCTTCGTGCCGTGGAACTCCATGTGGCGCGGGTTCTTGATGGCCGCCACCCGGCCCACCACGTCCTGCCCGCGGCGCGCGAGGAACAGCTCCACCTCCGCGTAGTCGAAGAAGGGGTTCTTCTTCGGGTCCAGGAAGTCGCGGCGCTCCATCTCCAGCGGCGGCACCCAGTTCGGGTCGTCACGGTAGAGCGAGTACGGCAGCCGGATGAACGCAGTCCGGTCCGCCGCGCCGCGCACAGGGGTCACCTGCACGTCGGAGGGCATGGAGGAAGCAGGGGAGGACGCTTCGTGCTTGGCTGGGTGGGCCATGAGGGGGGCTCAGTTCCTTTCGGCCTGGTTGCCGTCGGAACTGTCGCTGCCGTTGCGCATGAAGAGCTGGGCGCCCTTCTCCAGGAGCACGCCACCCAGCTCGCTGCGCTTCTCCCACAGCTTCTTGGGCGCACCGCCCAGCCGCCGCAGGTCCTCCGGCTGCAGGTTCGCCGCGCGCCAGGTGAGCTGCTCCACCGCGTCGAAGAACTTCCCGGCCATCTCCCGCGAAGACATCCGCGACAGCTGCTCCAGGGAGAAGCCCTTGTCCGCGAGCAGGCCCGCGCTGCCCGCCGCCCACGTCTCGCTCGCCTTGTTGCTGCGCACCGCGCTGCCCGGCCGGGCGATCTTCACCGGCTCGTACACCGTGGGGCGCGTCTCCGGGATGACGTTGAGCTTGCGGCCGATCTTCTCGAAGGTGTCCAGCACCTGATCCAGCTGCGCGTCCGTGTGCGTGGCCATGTAGCTGGTGCGGATGAGCGCGTGGCCCGCCTCCACCGCCGGCGGAATCACCGGGTTGGCGAACACGCCCGCCTCGTGCAGCGCGCGCCAGAAGCGGAAGCACTTCACCTGATCGCCAATGTGCACCGGCACCACCGGCGTCACCGACACGCCCGTGTCGAAGCCCATGGCGCGGAAGCCGTTGTGCATCTTCTCCGCGATGTCCAAGAGGCGCTCGCGGCGCTGCGGCTCCGCCTCGATGATCTCCGTCGCCTTCAGCGCCGCCGCGATGGACGCGGGCGTCATGGACGCGGAGAAGATGACCGACCGGGCCTTGTGGCGGATGTAGTTGATGACCTCGAAGGGGCCCGCGAGCACGCCGCCCAGCGACGCGAAGCTCTTGGAGAACGTGCCCATCACCAGGTCCACGTCCTTTTCCAGGCCGAAGTACTCGGAGGTGCCGCGGCCCAGCTCGCCCAGCACGCCCATGGCGTGGGCGTCATCCGTCATCACGCGGGCGTTGTACTGCTTGGACAGCTCCACGATGCGGGGCAGGTTGCAGACGTCGCCCTCCATGGAGAACACGCCGTCCGTGACGATGATCTTCCCGGCGCCCGGCTCCGCCGCGGCGAGCAGCTGCTCCAGGTGCTCCATGTCGTTGTGGCGGAACTTGCGCTCGGTCGCGAACGACAGGCGCACGCCGTCCACCAGCGACGCGTGGTTCGCGCGGTCGCTGAACACGATGTCGTGCCGGCCCAGGATGGACGCCAGCGCCAGGTTCGTCTGGAACCCGGTGGAGATGACGATGGCCGCCTCGCGGTTGAGGAACTTCGCCAGCCGCGCCTCCAGCTCCTCGTGCAGCGCCAGGGTGCCGTTGAGCAGGCGCGAGCCGGAGCACGTGGTGCCGAACTTCTCCGTCGCCTTGATGGCCGCTTCCTTCACGCGCGGATCCGCCGCCAGGCCCAGGTAGTTGTTCGAACCCACCATGATGACCCGCCGTCCCTCGATCTCCACCTCCGTGGAACCGTGCGACGCCTCGATGGCCCGGAAGTACGGGTACAAACCCGTGGCCTTGGCGATGCGGTAGTCCTTCCAGGTACGGCACTTGTCGAACACGTCGCTCATGGTGGTCTTTCTTACGCGTCGGAGGGTGTGATCCGAGCCGCTTTCCATGTGCAGGGCGCGTTCCAGGTTCGGATTGCCCGGCCGCGCGAACACCCAGGGGGACGACGCGAGGGGGTCAATAAAGAGGGAAAACCGCACTGTCAAGGCGGGGACGGTCCCATTGCACCGGGTGTGGGGCATCCGTGTCAGGGCGCGCCTTGACAGTCATGCCGCATTGGTGGCACGCCGCGCCCCCGGACCTTCGTTCGCCAGTGGATGCTTCTGCACCCAGGGCACACATGGGTTCACACGGGGAATGGGTCGAGAGGGGCCGTCTGTTCCGGGGGCCTGGATCATGGCTGGGTTATTGCTTCGCCGGCCAGCATCAGAGGAGCAGACGGTGTCTCAAGCACGACGGCAGCGGTGGTTCGAGGGCTTCATCCAGGCAGCGATGTCGCGCCCCTGGCAGGTGCTGCTCGCTGTCGCCCTGGTGACAGCCGCCGCGGGCTTCTTCGCCTCGCGTCTGGAGTTCCGGGGGTCCTTCGTGGAGCTCCTCCCGGAGGGTGCCCCGGAGGTCCGGGACCTGACACGCGTGTCAGAGAAGGCGGGTGGAGACGGCTACCTGGTCATCATGGCCAAGGGGACGGCCCCGGAGGCCCTGAAGGCCTACGCCACGGAGTTCCAGAAGCGCCTGGAGGCCCTGCCGACGGTCCGCTACGTCGAGCACCACTATGACGTGGCCTTCTTCCGCCGCCACGGCCTGCTTCTCCTGCCCACGGCGGAGGTCGCCTCGCTGCGTCAGGACCTGGAGGCCCGCGTCCGCTACGAGAAGGAGCGCGCCAGCCCCCTCTTCGTGGACCTGGAAACGGAAGAAGCGCCGCCCACCTTCGAGGAGATCGCGAAGAAGCACACCCCGGACACGACGGCGCTGCCGGAGACGCTGGTGAACAAGGAGGGCACCGAGGTCTACCTGATGATCAAGCCGTCGGGGACGGCGGGGGACCTGGAGTTCGCGCGGAACTTCGTGGCCACGGTGTTCGACACCGGCCGCCAGCTCGCGGCGGAGAAGTACCCGGGCGTGACGCTGGAGGCGACGGGCAACTTCCAGAACCGCATCGAGGAGGACGCGGTGATGCGCCGCGACCTGTCCAACGCGGGCCTGTTGTCCGCGCTCATCGCCGTGGGGCTCATCCTGCTGGCCACCCGGCGCATCTCCGCGCTGGCGGTGGTGGGCGTGCCGGTGATGGTGGGGCTGATGCTGACGTTCGCGTTCGCGCAGGGCGCCATCGGCCACCTCAACATCGTGACGGGCTTCCTCGTCGCCATCCTCATCGGCCTGGGCATCGAGTACGGCGTCCACCTGGCCATGCGCTACTGGGAGGAGCGCGAGCGGCACGGCGTGAAGGAAGCGCTGACGGCGGCGGTGCGCGGCACCTTCAGCGGGGCGCTCACTTCCGCCTTCACCAACGCGGCGGCGTTCTTCGTGCTGGTGCTGGCGCAGTTCCACGCCTTCCAGCAGTTCGGCCTGCTCGCGGGCGTGGGCGTGCTGATGGCGGTGCTGTCCGCGTACGCGCTGGGCCCGTCGCTGCTCGCCATCGCGGAGCGCATCCGGCCGTTCCGCCGCGATGCGGCGTCCACCGCCCAGGCCTCCGCGCCTGCCGAGGCTCCCGTCGCGGCTCCGGCGAAGGAGTGGCGGCGCTGGCCCACGGGCGTCATCGTCGCGGTGGCGCTGTCGGTGGTGGGCTTCGCGGCGTACTCGGTGGGCATCGCGCCCCGGCTGGGCTTCGAGACCAACCTGCGCAACCTGAAGGGTGACTCGCCGGCGTCGCGGCTGGACGACCACATCACGGAGCAGATCGGCTCTCCGCTCAACCCGGCCATCCTCGCGGTGGACACGCTGGAGCAGGTCCGCGAGGTGGAGGCCGTCATCGCCCAGGTGAAGGCGAAGAACGGCGCCAACTCCGTGTTCCTGCGCACCGCGTCGTTGAGCGACCTGGTGCCCTCCGACGTGGCGGGCCACGAGACGGAGATGGGCCGCATCCGGGCGCTGCTGGACGGGCTGCCGAAGTCCGCCCAGGAGGACCCGCGCGTGAAGGACCTGCGGGAGATGGTGGACGCGAAGCCCTACGGCCTGGATCAGCTGCCGGTGGAGGCGCGCCGCCGCTTCGAGGCGCTGGATGGCAAGGGGATGTTCCTCCTGCTGTTCCCGTCCGTGTCCAACTACGACACGCAGGACCTGAACCGCTGGGCGGGGCAGCTGGATGAGGTGGTGGCCGGGGCGAAGGCGAAGGGCATCGACCTGGCGGTGCTGGACAGCAACCGCATCGCCGCGCGCATCTTCTCGCTGGTGCGCATGGACGGGCCGTTCATCCTCTGGTCCGCGGCGGTGGTGGTGTTCCTGGTCATCCTGGCCAGCCTGCGCAGCTTCAAGCGCGCGCTGCTGGTGGCGGGCCCGTTGTTCCTGGGCATGACGTGCCTGGCGGGCGGGATGTACCTGTTCGACGTCCAGCTCAACTTCATCAACGCGGTGGTGCTGCCCAACCTGTTGGCCATCGCGGTGGACAACTCGGTGCACCTGTTCCACCGGTACGAGGAGGAGGGCCCCGGGTCGCTGGGCCGGGTGGTGCGCAACACCGGCTTCGCGGCGGTGGTGGCGACCCTGTCCAACGCGGCGGGCTACGGAGCGCTCCTCGTGGCGAACCATCAGGGCTTGCGCAGCATCGGACAGATTGCCCTACTAGGGGTCGTGAGCACCTTCCTGGGAACGACGGTGTTCTTCCCGGCGATGCTGGCGCTGTTGGAGCGGTGGAAGGGGCGGCGGTCCGCGGTGGCGCCGGAGTCGGGCGCAGTGGTGCGGAGCCTCAATCTCGGGGGGGCCGGCGAGCTGCCGGCCGAGTCGCCGGGGGAGCGCAAATCGGCGTGAGCATCTGGTCATTCAGCGAAGGCCGCGTGCGGCCCCTCGTGACGTCGTCGGACGAAGCGCTCGTGCGCTTCCGGCAGGTGGACCTCGTCCTCATGGTGGCCTGCTCGGTGGCCGCCCTGGTGTGCGTGGGGCCGGCCCGCTGGGCGCCGCACTCCGGCCGCAACGCGCTCCTCTTCCTCTTTTTCGCGCTGGGCCTGCCGGCCATGCGCATGCTGGAGGCGCGCTTCCCGCGCCAGCCGCTCATCGCCATCGTGGCGGACTTCTGGCTCCTGCCGGTGTCGGCGCTGGCCCACGGGTGGCTGGGTCCCATCGTGGACTGGATGAACCCGGTGGTGAAGGACGCCCAGCTCATCGCGGTGGATCAGAAGCTGTTCGGCTTCCAGGCCGCGGTGGCGCTGGCGCACGTGATTCCGCCCTGGGCCAACGACGTGCTGATGCTCTGCTACTACGGGCACTTCATGTGGCCGCTGCTCCTGGGCATCTACCTGTACGCCCGGGGCAGGGGGGCCACGCCCGGCTTCGACGAGTACCTGCTGGGACTGGGCCTGCTCCTGGGCTTCAACTACGCGGCGTACTCGCTGGTGCCCGCGGTGGGGCCCCGGTACTTCCTCATCGGCGCGTTCGACGGGCCGGCGACGCAGGGGTGGATCCTCACGCCGCTGCTGGAGTCCATGATGCGCACGCCGGTGTACACCCGGGACTGCTTTCCGTCCGGGCACACCGGGGTGATGCTGGTGGTGCTCTTCTACGCGTTCCGGTTCGCCCGGCGCTTCTTCTGGGTGATGCTCTTCCCGGGCATGGGGCTCATCTTCGCGACGCTGGCGGGGCGGTTCCACTACGCCATCGACCTCATCTGCGCGGTGCCCCTGGTGATGGTGGTGACGGGGCTGGCGCTGGCCCTGTCCCGCTCCGCCCGTCAGCGCGCGGTGGAACAAGGCGCGCGTTCCGTGCCCGCGGACGCTATCGTCCGGCCCTGAACCGCCAGCCGGTCGCCTCGGGGTTCGGGGTGGACGTGCGCTGGCCTCCAGAGGCCTGCCCCATGTCCCCCCGGCCCGTGCTCGCGCAACGCGTCTCCCGCTTCGGCACCACCGTCTTCTCCGAGTTCAGCGCGCTGGCCCTGAAGCACCAGGCCGTGAACCTGGGGCAGGGGTTCCCGGACTTCGACGGGCCGGACGCCATCAAGGAAGCGGCGTGGAAGGCCATCCAGGGCGGCGTCAACCAGTACGCCCCGGGCATGGGCGCCAAGGACCTGCGCAACGCCATCTCCGAGCACGCGCAGCGCTTCTACAACCACGCCGTGGATCCGGACACCATGGTCACCGTCACCAGCGGCGCGACGGAGGCCATCCTCGACGTCATCCTGGGCCTGGTGGATCCGGGCGACGAGGTGGTGTCCTTCGAACCGTTCTACGACTCGTACGACGCCAACATCGCCTTCGTGGGCGCCACGCCGCGCTACGTGCCGCTGCGCCCGCCGGACGCGGAGCACACGACGTGGTGGTTCGACCGGGACGAGGTGCGCGCCGCCTTCGGTCCGAAGACGCGGCTCTTGATCCTCAACTCGCCGCACAACCCCACGGGCAAGGTCTTCACGCGCGAGGAGCTGGAGTTCCTGGGCAACCTCTGCGCCGAGCACGACGTGAAGGTGCTGGCGGATGAGGTCTACGAGCACATCGTCTTCGCCCCCGCGAAGCACCTCCGCGCGGCCACGGTGCCGGTGCTCGCGGACCGCACGGTGACGGTGAGCAGCGCGGGCAAGTCCTTCAGCCTGACGGGGTGGAAGATCGGCTGGATCATCGCGCCGCCGCCGCTGCGGGACGCGGTGCAGCGCGCGCACCAGTTCGTCACCTTCGCCACCGCGTCGCCGTTCCAGGCCGCCATGGCCGTGGCGCTGCGGCTGCCGGACAGCTACTTCCAGGAGCTGACGGCGCTCTACACCGCCAAGCGCGAGCGGCTGCTCACGGGCCTGCGCGAGGCGGGGCTCCAGGCGTACTCGCCGGAGGGCAGCTACTTCATCCTCGCGGACATCCGCGGCTACGGCTTCGAGGACGACGTGGCGTTCTGCCGGCACCTGGTGACGGAGGTGGGCGTCGCGGGCATCCCGCCCAGCGTCTTCTACGGCCCGGAGCACCGGCACCTGGGACAGCGCTTCGCGCGCTTCGCCTTCTGCAAGACGGAGGGCGTGCTGGACGAAGCCGTGCGCCGCCTGCGCGAGAAGCTGCCCACCCTCAAGCGCTGAAGCGCGCACGGCCGTGAGCGACTTCTTCGGAGAGCTGTACCTGCGCAGCACGCTGCCGTACCTCTCCGAGGCGGTGACGGCCCGGGAAGTCGAGTACCTGTCCCGGGCGTTCGCGGACGTGGAGGGCCCGGTGGTGGACCTGGGCTGTGGCCACGGCCGGCACGCGGCGCGGCTCAACACCGAGGGTGCGCTCGCCGGCAGGGTGGTGGGCCTGGAGCTGGATCCGCTGTCCCTGCGCCTGCGCCGCCCCGGCTTTCCGGTGGTGCGAGGCGACCTGCGGGCGCTGCCCTTCCAGGACGCGACCCTGGGGGGCGCCTACGCCTGGTATTCGACACTCTTCGCCTTCAGTGACGCGGAGCACGTCCAGGTGCTGCGCGAGGTGGCTCGGGCGCTCAAGCCCGGCGGACGGTTGGTGTTCCAGACGGTCCCCTACGAGCGGCTGGCCGGAAGTCCGGGCGCGTCGTTCCGCGAGCGGTTACCGGATGGGAGTCTCCTGGAGGAGGAGAGCCGCTTCGACGCGACGCGTGGAAGGGATGTCGGGCAGCGTCAGCTCACCTTGCCGGACGGTCGCGTGCTGCGAGCGGCGTACACGCTTCGTTACTATCCTCTTGCGGAACTGAAGGGGCTGTTGGAAAGCACGGGCTTTTCGGTGCAGTGGGTGCACGGCGGCCTGGATGGCGCGCCGATGTCACCCGAGTCGACCGACCTCATCGTGGGAGCCGGGCGCCGGTGACGGAGCCCCGGACACGTCCAGTGGATCCGAAAGAGACATCGCGAACGCGGGTCGGCCTGCTGGGGCAACTGCCCCGCCGGGTCGACGTGTACGAGGTCGGCCCCCGCGACGGCCTGCAGAACGAGCTCCGCACGCTGCCCACCCGAGACAAGGCGCGCCTCATCAACGCCCTGGTCGCCGCGGGGGAGAAGCGCATCGAGGTGACGTCGTTCGTGTCACCCAAGTGGATCCCCCAGCTGGCGGACGCGGAGGAGCTGCTCAAGCAGGTGGGCCGCCGCCCCGGCGTCGTCTTCTCCGCGCTGGTGCCCAACCTCAAGGGGCTGGAGCGCGCACAGGCGGCGGGCCTGGAGGAGGCCGCGGTGTTCATCTCCGCGTCGGAGGCCCACTCCAAGAAGAACATCAACAAGACCATCGCGGAGGCGCTGGCGGGCGCGAAGGAAGTGACGGCCGCCGCCCGCAAGGCCGGGATGCGCGTGCGAGGCTACCTGTCCACCGTGTGGGGCTGCCCCTACGAGGGCCACGTCCCGGTGGAGCGCGTGGTGGACATCTGCCGCCAGCTGGTGGACGCGGGCATCTACCAGCTGAGCCTGGGCGACACGATTGGCGTGGGCACGCCCCGGCAGACGGAGGAGATCCTCACGGCGCTCCTCCAGCACATGCCGGTGGACACGCTGGCGCTGCACCTGCACGACACGCGAGGCACGGCGCTGGCCAACGCGCTGGTGGGCCTGTCCGCGGGTGTCACCACGTTCGACGCGAGCATCGGCGGGCTGGGCGGCTGTCCCTACGCGCCGGGCGCCGCGGGCAACCTGGCCTCCGAGGACGCCGTCTTCATGTTGCACGGCATGGGCGTGGACACCGGCATCGACCTGGACAAGCTGGTGGAGGCCGGGGAGATCGCCCAGGAGCTCATCGGCCGGAAGCTCGCGGGCAAGTACCTCCAGGCCGCGCTCGGCGAGCGGGACAAGAAGGCCACCCGCCGCGCGCAGACCTGAGCCGTACCACCGGGGACCACTGACTCAGTGGTCCCCGATCAGCGCCGGGAGCTTCTCCTCCAGGCCCAGGTGCTGGGCGGCGATCTGCAGCATCTTCCGCTCCTTGCGGTCGATGCGGCCGTCCACCAGGGCCATCTCCACGATGTGGCGCAGGAACACCTCCGCCTCCGGGCTGCCGCGCGGCACCAGGCGCTCGAAGAGCTGCGGCCCGGCGTTGAGGGCCATCTCCACGTTGGCCCACGACACGCTCCAGCGCTCCGCGCACAGCTTGAGCAGGCGGCGCTCGGCGTTGGAGACCTCGCCGTCCGCGGCGGCGATGGACGCCATCATGTAGAGCAGCCGCTCGCGCTCCTTCACGTCCGTCACCACCCGGTCGCCGTCGTCATGGCCTTGGCCATTGCCATGTCCACCGACGTCCACGGGCGGGGGCGCGACAGTGCCGCGCTCGGCCCGGCGGGACTCCTGGTAGCGGGCCGCGTTCCGGGACGTGCGCTGCGCGTGGTGGACGTTCCAGGACTCGAAGGGCAGGGCGGACGCGAGCACCCAGTCGCGCTCGCCGTTGCCCAGCACCGTGCCGCAGAACTCGCAGGTGTTGGCCGCGCTGTTGGTGGTGGGCGCGTTGCACTGCGGGCAGCGGTCCGTGGACATACCGGTGTCCGTGTTCGTCTTCGCGCCATGGCGGCGCAGCAGCGTGAAGACCCAGCGCTGCGGCACCGTGGGCAGGCTGGGCGGCCTCTCATTCGCGGGGCCAATGCCCATGCGGGCGCTCCAGCGGAGCTCCACCTGCGCCTCGTCGAAGGACTCGGGGCGCACCTCCAGCGCGCGTACGTCCACCGCGCCCACCGCGCACTCCAGGAAGACGCGACGGCGGCCCTGCTTCGCCAGTTGGCCCAGCTCCGCATCTAGCTTCGTGAGCGCGTCCGCGTTGGCGACCTTGGACAGGCGCTGCGTCTCGTTGCGGCTCTGCGCGTCGATCCACTTCCAGAACAAGAGCGACGCGCGGTCCTCCAGCATCTCCAGGTTGAGCGCCGGGTCGTCCGCGCGCGCCTGCATCAGGCCGTCCACCTGCTTGTGGTGGCGCACGTGCTCCACGCCCTGCGTGATTTCGGAGAGCGTCCAGTCGTAGTTACCGGAGTTCACCACCGCGTTGCAGAACTCGCAGGTATTGGACGCGCCGCCCTTGTAGGGCGCGCCGCAGTTGGGGCACTTGCCCTGGAACAGGTCCTCACCGATGCGCGTCTGCGCGCCGGGCTTGCGCACGAAGGTCCACACCTCCGTGAACGTCTCCGGCGCCACCTTGCTGGCGGCCGCCATGGCCTGCGCGTCCGTCTGGTTCGCGGGCACGTCCGTGTCGCGGATGCTGGCGCGCACGCGCACGTGGATGCTGTCGTACCACTCGGTCTGGTGCAGGCCGATGAGCTGCACGTCCAGCACCTTCATGTCCGCGAGCGCGTCGCGCACGCCCTGCGCCTGCATCAGCCCGAGCTGCACGTTGAAGCGCTGCCACGTCGCGTCCGACAGGAAGGGGCGCACCGGCGTCATGTCCCGGCGGAACCACGACTTCTGCAATTCGATGAAGAGCCAGCGCACCTTCTGCAGCGTGGGCTCGAGTTCGAAGGACGGATCCTTGAGCTTCAGCGCGTTCACCCAGCCCGACACGTCGCGGCCGGACACCTCCGTGCGCACTTCGGCCTCGCGCTGATCCAACGCGCGCTGGGTGGTGGCGGTCGGGTGCAGATTGCGCTTGTAGAACCACCAGGCGACGCCGCCGATGATCAGCAGCGGGACGGTCACCTTCGGGTAGAGGAAGATGAGGCGGATCAAATCGAAGAGCAGCCAGATGGGCAGGCCGTCGCCCCCGCCACCGCCGTTCCCGCGGTCTCGGCCGGACGTGTAGTGCTCGCCTCCACCTCCGCGTGCCAGGGCCACGAGCGGCAGGGCGAGCACGAGCAGGGCGGACACGGTGAGCAGGCCGGGCAGCCACCGCCACGGGCGTTTCGCTGTTGAGCACGAAGGCATGGGCAGGATCCTATCCGTTTACGGCTTGCCAGACTGGGGAACAGGTTTCAGGCTGCGCGCCATTCACGCGGGTCGCCCAGCGCGGCCCGTCACGGGGAGCGAAGATGCCGGAGTTCAAGGTCGAGGCCCGAGGGGCCATCGAGATCTGGACCATCGACGGGGAGAGCCGCCGCAACGCCATCAGCCGCGCGATGCACCAGGAGCTGGATGCGCTCGTATCCCGCGTGTCCTCCGGCCGCGCCGTGCGCGCCGTCATCCTCACCGGCGCGGGCGACAAGGCCTTCTGCGCGGGCGCGGACCTCAAGGAACGCACCACCATGTCGGAAGACGAGGTGCGCGCCTTCCTCAACGGCCTGCGTGTCACCCTGCGCTCCATCGAAAAGAGCGACTGCGTCTTCATCGCCGCCATCAACGGCGCGGCCTTCGGCGGCGGCACGGAGCTGGCCCTGGCGTGCGACCTGCGCGTCGCCTCGCCCGCCACGGAGATGGGCCTCACGGAGGTGAAGCTGGGAATCATCCCCGGCGGCGGTGGCACGCAGCGGCTCGCGCGGCTCATCGGCCCCGGGCGCGCCAAGGACCTCATCCTCACGGCCCGGCGCGTGAACGCGGCGGAGGCCTTCAGCATCGGCCTGGTGAACCGGCTGGCCCCGGAAGGGCACCTGCTGGAGGTCGCCTTCCAACTCGCGGAGGCCGTGGTGGAGAACGCCCCCGTGGCCGTAGCCACCGCCAAGCACGCCATCGACGAGGGCACCGGCCTGGAGCTGGACGACGCGCTGGCGCTGGAACTCAAGAAGTACGAGGAGGTGCTCAAGACGGAGGACCGGCTGGAAGGGCTCCGCGCGTTCGCGGAGAAGCGTCCCCCTGTCTATAAAGGCCGTTAGGCCCGCCGAAAGCGACAGGGGCGGCAGGCCCGCGGTTGCCCGCGGACCCTGCTGCCCCCGCCTGCTTCCCTCAACTCAGCTTCAGGTCAGCTTCAGGCGCTCGCGGTCTTCTCGCCGCCGATGTTCACGCCCTGCTTGTTGATGTAGCCCATCGCCTTGTCCTTGACGGTGGTGCGCAGCTCCGTGCCGCGGCTCGGGGCCATCAGCAGGGCCACGATGCTGCCCGCGGCGGCGCCCAGCAGGAACGCCCCCAGGCCGCCCATGCCCGCGCGCGCCGGCTTGTACGTCGTCAATCCCACATAGCGCAGCGCGTCGTCCGGGTCGAAGTTGTCCCAGGACTTCCGCGCGACCTTGCCTGCCTTGTCCGCGTAGTCAGGCAGCTGGTCGAGCAACTGGTGCGCCAGGAACTGACGGTACAGCTTGCTCTTGGCCAAAGCCTTCGCCTGCCACGTCGCCTTCTTCGCTCTGAACATGGGTCCCTCCTGGGCCGGATGCGGTTCACGGGGCGAGTGTGGCCCGCCTGGGTGCACACCCCCCGTGCAACATGAAGGTAGGCAGGGAGGCCCCAGGCGACACCCCCCGAAGCGCTCCGCCGTGGCCCCATGCGTCGTCCTTTGGACGGCACGGCCGGTGCTTCGGCTGGCAAGAAGGCAGCCAGGCCAGGGGTTTCTTGGTATGGGACGACGGCCATGTCCTCAGATCAGAAACTGCTCGAGAAGGTCTCCCAGGTGGAGAAGGGCGGCGCGCCCAAGTACCACTCGAAGAACGCGGAGACGGGCAAGCTCTTCGCGCGTGAGCGCATCCGGTTGCTCGTGGACGCGGACTCCTTCGTGGAGGACGGCAAGCTCGCCAACAACCTGGACCCGGAGCTGCCCTCCGACGGCGTCATCACCGGTGTCGCGCGCATCGACGGGCGCGCGGTGGCCATCATGGCCAACGACTCCACGGTGAAGGCGGGCAGCTGGGGCGCGCGCACGGTGGAGAAGATCCTCCGCATCCAGGAGACGGCGAAGGCGCTGCGCTGCCCGCTGCTCTATCTGGTGGACAGCGCGGGCGCGCGCATCACGGACCAGGTGGAGATGTTCCCCGGCCGCCGTGGCGCGGGCCGCATCTTCTACAACGAGGTCCACCTGTCGGGCTTCGTCCCTCAAATCTGTCTGCTCTTCGGCCCGTCCGCCGCGGGCGGCGCGTACATCCCCGCGTTCTGCGACCTGGTCATCATGGTGGAGGGCAACGCCTCCATGTACCTGGGCAGCCCCCGCATGGCGGAGATGGTCATCGGGGAGAAGGTCACCCTGGAGGAGATGGGCGGCGCGAAGATGCACTGCTCCGTGTCCGGCGTGGGCGACGTGCTGGTGAAGACGGAGCACGACGCCATCGCCGCGGCGAAGCAGTACCTGGCCTTCTTCCCGGAGAACTTCTCCAAGGCCCCGCCGCAGGTCGAACTGAAGGCGCCCAAGCACAGCGGCAAGCGCGTGGACGAGATCGTCCCGCCGGATCAGAACAAGCCGTTCGACATGCACGCCCTCATCGCGGAGCTCATCGACGAGGGCAGCTGGTTCGAGGTGAAGAAGCTCTTCGCGCAGGAACTCATCACGGGCCTGGCGCGCATTGGCGGGCGGCCGGTGGGCATCGTCGCGAACCAGCCCAAGTACAAGGGCGGCGTGCTGTTCGTGGACAGCGCGGACAAGGCGGCCCGGTTCATCTGGCTGTGTGACGCGTTCAACATCCCGCTCTTGTACCTGGCGGACGTGCCGGGCTTCATGATCGGCACCAAGGTGGAGCGCGCGGGCATCATCCGCGCGGGCGCGAAGATGATCTCCGCGGTGTCGGAGGCCAGCGTGCCGCGCATCTGCGTGGTGGTGCGCAAGGCCTACGGCGCCGGCCTCTACGCCATGAGCGGCCCCGGCTTCGCCCCGGAGGCGACGCTCGCGCTGCCCCAGGCGATGATCGCCGTGATGGGCCCGGAGGCGGCGGTGAACGCCGTCTATTTCAACAAGATTCAAGAGCTGCCGGAGGCCGAGCGGCCGGCCTTCGTCCAGAAGCTCCGCGACGAGTACAAGCAGGACGTGGACATCTTCAAGCTGGCCAGCGAGCTCATCATCGACGCCGTGGTCCCCGGCGACTCCCTGCGCGGGGAATTGATGCAGCGTTATTCGCTTTATGCGGACCGGTTCCAGCCCCGTGCGGAGAAGAAGCACGGCGTCCACCCCGTCTGAAGTTCCCCCACCAGCATTCACGCTCTAGATTCCGCACCCGACCATGGACTTCGAACTTCCTGAAAGCCACCGCGCCCTGCAGGCCTCCCTCCGTGAATTCTGCGAACGCCGCGTGAAGCCGTACGCGCGCGAGTGGGACAAGGACGAGAAGTTCCCCATGGAGGTGGTGAAGGAGCTGGGGCAGCTGGGCGTGCTGGGCATGCTCGTCTCCGAGGAGTACGGCGGGGCGGCCATGGACTCGCTCGCCGTGGCGGTGGCCGTGGAGGAGATCGCCCGCTACGACGGCTCGCTCGCGCTCACGGTGGCCAGCCACAACGGCCTGGGCACCAGCCACGTGCGCGTGTTCGGCAACAAGGCGCAGCACCAGCGCTACCTGCCCAAGCTCGCCTCCGGTGAGTGGCTGGGCGCGTGGGGCCTCACCGAGCCGGGATCCGGTTCGGACGCGTCCGGCATGCGCACCACCGCCGTGCGCAAGGGCAACAAGTGGGTGCTCAACGGCGCGAAGATGTTCATCACCCAGGGCACGGTGGGTGACGTGTTCGTGGTGCTGGCGCTCACGTCGCCGGAGAAGCGCCAGAAGGGCATCACCGCCTTCGTGCTGGAGAAGGGCATCCCCGGCTTCAGCCAGCGCTCCATCCACGGGAAGCTGGGTATGCGCTCGTCGGACACGGCCGAGCTCATCATGGAGAACGTGGAGGTCGGTGACGACGCCATCGTGGGCGAGGTCGACCGCGGCTTCATCGACACGCTGAAGATCCTCGACAAGGGCCGCATCACCATCGGCGCGCTGTCGGTGGGCCTCTTGCGTGGAGCGCTGGAGGAGTCGGTGGCGTACTCCAAGGACCGCACCGCGTTCGGTCAGCCCATTGGCGAGTTCCAGGGCCTGCGCTGGATGATGGCGGACATGAAGACGGAGCTGGAGGCGGCGCGGCTGCTGGTGCACCGCGCGGCGCGGCTCGCGGACGCGGGTCAGCCGTACTCGGAGGAGGCCTCCATGGCGAAGCTGTTCGCGTCGGAGGCGGCCATGCGCGGGTGCAACAAGGCCGTGCAGATCCACGGCGGCTACGGCTACACGCGCGAGTTCCCCGTGGAGCGCTACCTGCGCGACGCCAAGCTCTGTGAGATTGGCGAGGGCACGAGCGAGATCCAGCGGACCATCATCGCTCGCGAGACCTTCAAAGGCGCCTGATGGATACCGCTCGGCTGCGAGAGCTGGGGCTCCAGGTCCGTGAGGAGCCGTCCGGCGTCGAAGTGGTGTTGGACCTGGAAGCCGCGTCCCTGGTGAACCCCATCACCAAGGACTTCATCACCGAGATCACCTTCCAGGTGATGGGGGACCGGCTCATCCCCATCGCGCCGCCAGCCGTGGTGGGCATGACGCCCATCCTCCTGTCCGCCATCGACGCGGCGGAGGAGATGCAGGCGCTCCTGCTGGACACCTTCAGCGACCACGTCTTCCACCTGCAGCGCCGCTCGGAGGAGCTGCAGCTGTTGGGCCTGCCCGCGGACGTGGATCCGCAGTCGCTGGAGCTGTCCACGGACGTGAGGGAGGGCCAGCTCGCGGTGAAGCTGGTGGCGGACCGGCAAGGCAACTTCCGCATCGCGCAGGCCATCCGCGGGCGGGAGGAGCTGGCCACCGCCGCCGGGCACGTCATCGAGCTGTCGGAGTTCCGCGAGAAGGCCGCGCTGACGGGCTACCTGGCCGCGCTGCTCGGCGAGCCGGTGGCGCGCGCGCCGCAGGCGTCGTCGGGCGCGGAGCCGGTGCGCTTCGTGGAGATTGTAGAGAAGTTCGGCCCGCAGTCGCTGGTGCCGCCGCGCAGCAGCCTGGAGTTGCTGGCGCAGCTGCAGGTGGAGGGCAAGGCCTACCGCTTCGCGGCAGCGCGCATCGCCGGGCGCACCTTCCGGGGCCTGCTGGCGGGCACCCAGGGCAAGGTGTGGGCGGGCCGCTTCGAACTGGATGAGTTCCCCGGCGTCGTGCAGCTGGTGGCTGAGCTGTTGAAGGTCGCTCCCGAGGCCGTGCGACTCGTGGGCCCGGACGCACCCCAGGAGTGAGCCGCGTGGAGAAGATGACCCTGGCCGAGCGGGTGCAGGCCCTGGAGGCCCGCCTGGGCGTGCAGTTCTCCAAGCGCGACCTGGCCCTGGAGGCGCTGACGCACAAGACGTACATCAACGAGAACCGCGACCAGAACCTCAAGGACAACCAGCGCCTGGAGTTCCTGGGCGACGCCGTGGTGGACCTGGCGGTGAGCCACCGGCTGATGGACCGCTGCCCCGGCGTCCCCGAGGGCGAGCTCACCAAGATGCGCGCTCGCATCGTCCACGAGGAGGGCCTGGCCCGCGTGGCCCGGAGCCTGCGCCTGGGCGAACTGCTCCTGCTGGGCCGGGGCGAGTCCCAGTCCGGAGGCCGCGACAAGAACTCGCTGCTCGCGGACGCGCTGGAGGCGGTGCTGGGCGCGGTGTACCTGAGCGGCGGCCTGGAGCCGGCGCTGGCCCTGGTGGACCGCATCTTCGGGGAGCTGGTGGAGGAGGTGGCCTCCGGCGCGGGCCGCCTGGACTACAAGACGCTCCTCCAGGAGCTGGCCCACGAGAAGCTCAAGCTGTCGCCGCGCTACCGCGTGGTGGCGGAAACCGGCCCGGAGCACTCCAAGGTGTTCGAGGTGGAGGTGTGCATCGGGGAGTCCGTGTACGCCCGGGCCACCGGCCGGAACAAGAAGGAGGCCGAGCAGGCAGCCGCTCGCACCACGCTTGAGCGCCTGAAGGAGGAGGCGGCTGTCGTGGCATCCCCGGATGTCGTGGCGCCCGTCCCGGGAGGTCCTTCACCGGACGACCCTCCGGCGTGAAAGCCCTTGGAGCGGGAGGGGGGTGGGGGGTAGGGTCCGCGCCTTCCTGCCCTGGAGCCTGTCCCGTATGCACCGTCTTCTCGGTCTCACCGTGGCGCTCGCCGCCGTCGCGGCGTTGGCCGCCGAGCCCGCCGCGGGCCCGTGGACGAAGAAGGTCCAGGCCGGCAAGGACCTCTACGCGACGCTGAAGACGAGCCAGGGTGTCATCACCGTGAAGCTCTTCTCCAAGGACGCGCCCCAGACGGTGGCGAACTTCGTGGGCCTGGCCACGGGCGAGAAGGCCTGGACGGATCCGACGACGGGCGAGCAGGTGAAGGGCAAGCCGCTCTACGCGGGCACCGTCTTCCACCGCGTCATCCCTGGCTTCATGATTCAGGGCGGCGACCCCACCGGCACCGGCAGGGGCGACCCGGGCTACCGCTTCGCGGACGAGTTCCAGAGCGGCCGAAGCTTCGACAAGCAGGGCCTGCTGGCCATGGCCAACGCGGGGCCCAACACCAACGGCAGCCAGTTCTTCATCACCACCTCCACGCCCGCGAACCTCACCGGCCGCCACACCATCTTCGGCGAGGTCGTCACCGGCTACGACGTGGTGGAGAAGATCGGCAACGTGCCGCGCAGCGCGCAGGACCGCCCGCAGACGCCCGTGGTCCTGGAAACGATTACGCTGAGTGAAAAGGCCCCGAAGAAGCCGGCCGCGCCCAAGCCCGCCGCCCCCAAGAGCACCCCGCAATGAGCTTCATGGAACAGGCCCGCGCGGGCACGGAGCTGTTCGGCACCTTCCAGACCACGGAGGGGCGCATCGTGGTGCGCCTGTTCTCCAAGGACTCGCCCAGGACGGTGGAGAACTTCGTGGGGCTGGCCACCGGGGAGAAGCCCTGGACGGACCCGGTGACGTTCCAGCCCCAGCACGGCCGCCCGCTCTACGACGGGACGCTCTTCTTCCGCTGCATCAAGGACTTCATGATCCAGGGCGGGGACCCGACCAGCCGGGGCAACAACGGCCCGGGCTTCCGTTTCGAGGATGAGTTCCAGGGTGGCCGGCGTTTCGACAAGAAGGGTGTGCTGGCCATGGGCAACACGGGCCCCAACACCAACGGCAGTCAGTTCTTCATCACCGCGGCGCCGCAGCCCCACCTGGACAACCGGTACACCATCTTCGGCGAGGTGGTGGAAGGGCAGGACGTGGTGGACCGCATCGCCAATGAGCTTCCCAAGGATTCAAGCGACCGTCCCCGCCGGGATGTGCGCATCCAGACGTTGACCATCTCCACGGCGCGGCCTTCGTAAGCAGTCCGCCGCCGTACCCTGGCAGTTCCCCCGGGGCCTTCCCGTCGTCGAGGTTGGAAGGCCCACTGATCATCTCCGGAAGTATGGCCTCTCAGTCCCAGAAGAAGACCCCTCGCGCTGGCTTCGCCGCGCTCATTGGCCGGCCCAACGTGGGCAAGAGCACGCTGCTCAACGTGCTCACGGGCGAGAAGATCGCCATTGTCTCGCCCAAGCCGCAGACCACCCGCAACCGCATCCTGGGCGTGGTGACGCGCCCGGAAGGGCAGGTGGCGTTCATCGACACTCCCGGCATCCACCAGGCCAAGGGAGAGCTCAACCGCTACATGGTGGAGGCCGCCCTCTCCGCGGCAGAGGAGGTGGACCTGGTCCTCTTCCTCATCGAGCCCCCCCAGGGCGAGACGCTGGACGTGACGCCGGGCAACCGCGCCATCCTCGAGCGGCTGCAGAAGGTGGGCAAGCCTACCTTCCTGGTCATCAACAAGATCGACTCCATCCCCAAGGCGAAGCTGCTGCCGCTCATCGCGCTCTACGGCCAGCAGTTCCCCTTCGCGGAGGTGGTGCCCATCTCCGCGCGGGAGAAGGACGGCGTGGAGAACCTGTTCCAGGTCGTGCTGGGCCACATGCAGGAGGGCGAGCCTCTCTTCGCGGAGGACATGCTCACGGATCAGCAGGAGCGCGTGCTGGTGGCGGAGTACATCCGCGAGCAGGTGCTGCGGCACTGCCGCCAGGAGATCCCGTACTCCACCGCGGTGCTGGTGGACGTGTTCGATGAATCCGAGCGCGAGCCGCGCCCCGGCACGCCCCCCGGCCAACTGGGCGGCCTCATCCGCATCGCGGCGTCCATCTACGTGGAGCGCGACAGCCAGAAGGCCATCCTGATTGGCAAGCAGGGGCAGATGCTGAAGCTCATTGGCACGGACGCTCGCAAGTCCGTGCAGCGCCTCTTGGGCGCGCATGTGTACCTGGACCTGCGCGTGCGCGTGGAGGCCCGCTGGAGCGAGCGCGCCGCGGGTTTGAGGAAGCTGGGTTACGAGTGATGTCGCCGCGGAAGTTCGTGTCGCTGACATCGTTGCATTCGAAGTCGTCGTCGCTGTCGAAAGAGACTCCATGAAGCCGCTGGTCGCCATTGTCGGTCGCCCCAACGTGGGCAAGAGCACGCTGTTCAACCGCCTGGTGGGCCGGCGTATCGCGCTCGTGCAGGACGAGCCGGGTGTCACCCGCGACCGGCACTACTCCGACGCGGAGTGGGAGGGCCGCGCCTTCACCCTCATCGACACGGGCGGCTTCGTCCCCGGTGAGAAGGACACGCTGCTCAAGCAGGTGCGCGAGCAGGCGCAGTTCGCGGTGGAGGAGTGCGACGTCATCATCTTCGTGGTGGACGCCCGCGCGGGCATGACGACGGCGGACGAGGCTGTCGCCAACTACCTGCGCAAGTCGGGCAAGCCCGTCGTCGTGGCGGCCAACAAGCTGGACAACGAGTCCGGGCAGATGCAGTCGCTGGCCGGCGAGTTCTTCCGCCTGGGCCTGGGCGACGTGAACGCCATGTCCGCCGAGCACAACCTGGGCATGGGCAGCCTGATGGACTCCGTGGTGTCCAAGCTGCCGGAGAAGCAGGAGGGCGAGGACTCGGAGGCGCCGCCGGACGACGGGAAGATCCGCGTGGCCATCATCGGCCGGCCCAACGTGGGCAAGAGCACCCTGGTCAACGCCATCCTCAAGGAGAAGCGCGTCGTCACCAGCGAGGTCGCCGGCACCACGCGTGACCCCATCGACTCGGAAGTCACGTACAAGGGCAATCAGCTCATCCTCACGGACACCGCGGGCATCCGGCGCAAGAAGACCATCGCGCACCAGGTGGAGCAGTACTCCGTCATCGCGGCGCTGAAGGTCCTGGAGCGCAGCGACGTGGCGGTGCTCCTGATGGACGCCACGGAGCCGGCGGTGGATCAGGACGCGAAGCTCGCGGGCCTGTCCATGGACCGGGGCCGCGCGCTGGTCATCGTCGTCAACAAGTGGGACCTCATCGCGGAGGACAAGCGCCGCCAGGAGGCCTTCCGCGAGGACCTCAAGATCGCCCTCAAGTTCGTGGGCTACGCGCCGGTCATCTTCACGTCCGCCCTGCACGGCTCCAAGGTGGAGAAGGTCGTGGACGTGGCGGTGGAGCTGGCCAAGCAGTTCCGCTTCCGGGCGCCCACCCCGCAGCTCAACAAGCTGCTGGACTACATGGTGGACAACAACCCGGCGCCCATTGTGAAGAGCAAGCCGCTGCGCCTGTACTACATCGCCCAGGTGGCGGCGGCCCCGCCGACCTTCACCCTCACCTGCAACGAACCGCAGGGTGTGCCGGACATGTACAAGCGGTACATCACCAACCAGATCCGCAAGACGTTCGACTTGCGGGTCCCCATCCGGCTGCTCTTCCGCGAGCGGCCAGGCAAGGCCAAGCGCGAGGCGCGCAAGAACCCGCACCTTGCGGGCAAGGGTGGCAAGGGTGGGAAGCGGGCAGGGCGCGACTGACCGCGCACACGCGTTGACACTCCCAGCGGGCGCTCTTTACAGTGCGCCGCTTTCCCAGAGCGAAGAGCACCGTCGAGCCGGAGAGAGGTCCCTTCATCGTGGCCCAGCAGAAGACCGAGAAGATTCGCCAGCAGGAGCTTCGTCAGCCGGACGCCTTCCAGAAGGTGGGCGCGGATGCGCGCGACTGGCTGATGCAGCGCCAGAAGTTCCTCGCCATCGGCGCGGGCGTGCTGGTTTTGGGCGCGGTGGGCGTGGCCATCGCCAGTGAAGTCTCCAGGCGCGGCGAGGAGACTGCCTCCATGGCCCTGGGCCAGGCCCTCACCGTCCTGGACCGCCCCGTGACGGGCGTGGACCCGGTGGACCCGTCCGCCACGGAGCCCCCGTTCCCCACGGAGCAGGCCCGCGACGAGGAGGTCGTGAAGCAGCTGGCCGCCTTCCGCAAGGAGCACGGCGGCACCCGCTCGGCGACGACGGCCGCCCTGCCGCAGGCCAAGGCCGAGTTCCGGCTGGGCCAGAACGACGCCGCCCTGGCGTCCCTGGACGTCTTCCTCAAGGGCGCCCCGGAGAACGACGCCCTGCGCGCGAGCGCCCTGGAGGGCCAGGGCTACGCCTACGAGGCCAAGGGTGACTACGCCCAGGCCATCACCTCCTTCGAGGCGATGGAGAAGGCGGACACCGGCGAGTACCTGGTCGGCATGGGCGCGTACCACAAGGCGCGCATGCTGATTCTCCAGGGCAAGAAGGACGACGCCGCGCAGGTGCTGTCGAAGATTCCGACGGACCACCCGAGCAGCGCCGCGGCCCGTCAGGCCACCGAGCGCATGGCGGTGCTGGCCGCGGAGGGCGTGAAGGTGCCCACGCCGGCGCCTCCCGCCGCGCCGGCCACGGACTCGGGGCAGCCGTAGCGCGCTCATGACCATGCGGCTTGCTCGGTGGAAGCGGTGGGTGGGAATGGTGGCCGGGGCAGGGCTCCTGGCCGGGTGTGCGACGGCGCCGCTGTACGGCAACCCGGAGCTGCCCGCGGCGCCCCGTCAGCCGCCGGTGGACTACTTCCAGGTCAACTGGTGGACGGGGCTCGTCGAAAAGGTCCCGCTGCTGGAGTACTCGCCGCGCGAGCCCGCCTCCCCGGTGTACGACCCGGAGAGCCGGAACGTCATCGTGCAGACGCGTGACGGCTACGTGCGCGCGGTGGGGCCGGACGGGAAGGTGGCCTGGTCGCTGCGCACGGGGGCCCGGGCGCTCGCGGGCGGCCTGGTCAGCGAGGGCGTCGTCTACCTGCCGGGCGGTGACGGCGTGCTGTACGCGCTGGATGGCCGCACCGGCGCGGTGAAGTGGAAGTACGCCACCAGCGAGTCCCTGGCCACGGTGCCGGTGCTCGCGGACGGCCTGGTGCTGGTGACCTCGGACACCGACACGGTGTTCGCGGTGAAGGCGACGGATGGCGCGTGGGCGTGGCAGTACCGGCGCGACCCGCCGTCGGGCTTCACCGTCCGGGGTGCCTCCGCGCCACGGGTGGACCAGGGCACCGCGTACGTCGGCTTCTCCGACGGCTTCCTCGTCGCCCTCAAGGTGGAGGACGGCGGCGTCGTCTGGGAGAAGTCCCTGTCTGGCTCGGGCACGGAGTTCCTGGACGTGGACACCACGCCCGCCATCGACTCGGCGGGGCGGCTGTATGTCGCATCGTACAAGAACGGCCTGTACGCCCTGGAGGCGGACTCCGGCGCCGTCATCTGGAACGCCAGCGTGGGCGGCCTGACGTCGCTGCTGGCGCGGGGCGAGGTGGTGTTCGCCACCGGCGACGGCCGCGTGGACGCCTACCTGGGAGAGACGGGAAAGCTCATCTGGTCGCTCCCTCTCAAGAACAGGACGGCGCTCGCTCCGGTGTTGGCCAGGGGAATGCTGCTGGTGCCCAACGAGCGTGCGCTGCTGTTCGTGGACCCGACGACGGGCAAGTCGCGCATGGCGTGGAACCCGGGCGTGGGCATCTCCGCGCCGCCGTTCGTGGTGGGCTCGCGGGTGTACGTGCTGTCCAACAACGCGTACCTGTACGCGCTGGACCTGAACGACGTGAAGAAGGGGCCGCGCGGGTGACGCGCGCCGTGCCCCGGACGGTGCGGGTGGTGGCCGCGCTGATTCCCCGGCCCGGTCCGGAAGACGGCGGGCCGCGGTACCTGGTCCAGCAGCGCCTGCCCGGTGGGAGCCGCGCGCTCCTCTGGGAGTTCCCCGGCGGCAAGGTGGAGGCGGGCGAAACCGACGAGGCCGCCCTCGCGCGCGAGTGCCGCGAGGAGCTGGACGTGGAGCTGTCCGTGGGCCGCCGCCTGTGGGAGGGCCGGCACATGTACCCGGACCTCACGGTGGAGCTGGTGCTGTTCGCGGCCACGCTGGTGTCCGGCGAGCCGAAGCCGCTGGGCGCGCACCAGCTGGCGTTCCACACGCCCACGGAGATGCAGGCGCTGCCGTTCTGCGAGGCGGACGTGCCGCTCCTGGATGATCTGCTGGCGGGAAGGCTGGGTGCGCTCGATTGATGCTGCTGCACACGTTCCAGCTCATCCCCGGCGTGGGGCCGTGGCGCGAGAAGGACCTGTGGTCCAAGGGCATCCGGACCTGGGATGACTTCCCGGACGGCGGCATCGTCATCAGCCGTAAGGCGGACACGGCGGCCCGCGAGCGCATCGCGGAGGCGCGGGCGGCGCTGGCCCGGAGGGACCTGAAGGACCTGGCCCGCATGGTGCCGCCGCGCGAGCACTGGCGCCTGTTCCCGGTGTTCCAGGACGACGCCGTCTACTTCGACATCGAGACGGACGGCAGCCAGACGCAGGTGCCCACGGTGGTGAGCCTGTTCGACGCCGCGGGGCTGCACGTCTTCATCCAGGGCCGGAACATGGACGCGCTGCCGGAGGCCATGGCGAAGCGGCGGCTGTGGGTGACGTTCAACGGCTCGTGCTTCGACGTGCCGGTGCTGAAGGAGTACTTCGGCGAGAAGCACTTCCCGGTGCCGGAGGCGCACATCGACCTGCGCTTCGTCACGCGGCGGCTGGGGATGGGCGGCGGGCTGAAGGAGATTGAAGACAAGCTGGGCGTGGGCCGGCCGCCGCACCTGAAGGGCGTCAACGGCTACGACGCGGTGCTGCTGTGGCGCGCGTACCTGCGGCGCGGCGACGTGGAGGCCCTGCGCTACCTGGTGGAGTACAACCTCTACGACTCGTTCCAGCTCCGGTCGCTGATGGACCTTGCGTACAACAAGGGCGCGGACGACCTGAACCTGGACGTCCCCCGGCTGAAGGTGTTCGAGCGCGGGGAGCTGCTCTACGACGTGAGCCGGCTGCTGCTGGAGCTGGGCCCCACCGAGCGCGACCTGGACACGCTCGCGCGCGTGCGGGCCATGGAGCAGGATTCCTGAGCGGCCAGGTCGTGCCTTGGGTGGGCAGGCCGCGGCCCGGCACGCCGTGGGGCATTCCCAGCCGCCGCGTGGCGCTCACTCGAATCACGACGCTGCCGGTGACGGACGCGGAGTGGGCGGGCGACGGCTTCGTGCTGCCTCCCTCGGGCTCGGGCTCGGACGCCGCGGTGGGGTTGGCCGTGGGCGTGCGGCGCCTGGCCGTGCTCGGAGCGCTTGAGTCCTGGCCGCCGGGGCGCGCGCTGGAGCTGCCTCGGACCGCGGGGCTCGTGGCGCTGCATCCGTCGCTCGGGTGCGCGGCGGTGCTGGGGCCGGGGCGCATCGAGGTGGTGGGCCGGGCGCTGGATGGGAGTCCGGTGGAGACACCCGCGCGGGCCTGGACGCGGAACACGCAGGCCCTGGGGTTCGACGTCACCGGCGAGGGCCTGTGGACGAGCGGCGTCGAGGATGGGCGGGCGTCGCTTCGCGTCCTGGATGCCCGAACGTTATCAGACGTGGCGGGGACGGAGGCGGGGCTCGAGCTCGGCACGCCGGCGCTGGGTGAGGACGACCTGGACGGGCTGCACGAATGGATGCCGCATCCGAGCCTTCCGGTGATGGGCGTGGCGGTGAGCCTGGGCCAGGAGGGCACGTGGCTCACGTTCGTGGAGCGCGGCGCCGCGGGGCTCGTGCGTGGCGCGGCGGTGGCTTCGGTGGAGGCGCCGTTCTATCCGGCGGGGTTCCTTCCGGACGGTTCGGGTTTCATCGGCGTGGGCGGCACGTGGGTGCGGCGCTGGACGTACCCGGAGGCCACGCTGGCGGCGGAGTTCCTGCTGCCGGAACAGGGCACGCTCGCCACGGGGTACAGCGGGCTGGTGACGGAGCGCGCGGTGCTGGTGGCGGTGGAGGACCTGTTGGAGGCGGGGGAGTGGTACCTGCTTCAACTGGACCCGGACTCGCTGCGGCCCGTGTGCGCGTGGGAGCTGCCGTTGTCCACGGAGGCCGTCACGTCGGTGCACCTGCTGCCCGGTGGCTTCATTCTGTCGCCGGAGGACGGCCAGCTCTGGCGCCTGCCTGACGAGCTCCTCTCCGCGCGGTGAACACAGACGGCGCGGATTGTTCACGCGCGCGTGGAATGGCTCGGAGGCCTGTCTGTAAGGTCCGGGACCATGAGCGATCCGAACTTCGTGAATCAGGGCCCTGGAGCCATTCCGCCGCCGCCGGAGGCCGAGCCGCCCAAGGCTCCGTCGCGGGGCAAGGTCCTGGGCATCCTGATCGCGCTGATGGTGGTGGGGGTGGTGGCTTCGTACTTCGGCATGAGGCGCCAGTCGGAGGCGCCGCCCGTGGTGACGGCGCCGCCCGTGGTGGACGCGGGCGTGGCGGAGGTGCCTCCGGAGGTGTCGCTGCCGGAGAGCGACGGGCGCATCCGCGACCTGGTGGGCAAGCTGTCAGTGGACCCGGAGCTGGCGAAGTGGCTCCAGGAGCGCGACCTGGCGCGCCGGTTCACCGCGTCCGTGAGCAACATCGCTGACGGTGAGAGTCCTCATGCCTCGCTGTTGTTCATGGCGCCCGTGGGGGCGTTCCAGGTGGGCGCGGCCGGGGCGAACGGGCGCTCGGAGATCGCGCCGCTGAGCTACGCGCGCTACGACCTGGTGGCCCGGGTGTTGGGTTCGATGGACGCGTCCGGCGCGGCGATGGTGTACCGGGAGCTGAAGCCGCTCATCGACCAGGCGTACCGGGAGATCGCGCCGCCGGACCAGGGGTTCGAGACCGCGTTTGGCCGGGCCATCCAGCACCTGCTGGCGGTGCCGGTGCCGCGGGGGCCGGTGGAGGTGGAGCCCAAGGGCGCGCTGTATGTCTATGCGTCGCCGGAGCTGGAGGGGCTGAGCAAGGCCCAGAAGCACTTGCTGCGGATGGGCCCGGTGAACATGCGGCTCATCCAGGCGAAGCTGCGGGAGCTGCGCACGGCGCTGAACCTGCCGACCCCAGCGCCGGCCACGCCCGAACCGTTGCCGGACCAAACGCCGGGGCAGTCAGAAACCCAGGAATGACGGCTACTTGGACTTCTTCTTGCCGCCCTTGGCGGGCGCCGGAGGCGGCTTGGGCTTTTCCTTGTCGCCGATGATCTGGAACGAGGCCCGGAGGTCCTCGACGTCGCGGCCGCGCGAGTCCTGGAACGACGAGCCGGTCTGCGAGTCGACGACGAGGGTGTACGAGTAGCCGGTCTTGAGCGGCTGCGGCAGGTGGATGCGGTACACGAGGCCGTCATCGGCCTCGGACACGGAGTCGTCGGAGACCATGGCCCGGTCGGCTTCGTCCATGAGCCGGACGCGGTAGTTCTTGAGGCCCAGGGTGCTGCGCAGCTCCAGGTCGGAGGTGGGCTCCACGAGCGGTTTTTCCTCCAGGGCCAGGGGGATGAGCGCGGAGCCGCCGTCTGGCGACAGGTACTGGAGCGTGAAGACCACGGCCTCGGGGCCCGAGTCCGGGGCCGCCGTGGCGCCGGTGACGCCGCCGTCCACGGGGGCCTGGGGCGTCTTGTCGGGACAGCCCGTCAGCAGGGCCGCGGTGAGGCCGCAAAGCGCGGCGAGTCCGGTTCGTCGGAAGAGGCGCATGGGGCGGCAAGGTACGTTCCGGAACCGGGCTCGGGAAGCACGAGATTCCAGGGCATGGCGGCCGGAGGTTGGTGGCCGACGGTGGCGTGTATGGCGGCAATGGCCGTTCGACATGTGCGGGCCTGGGGGCGCGGTGACGTCCGATGATTGGCGGAGGGTGATCGACCTGGGCCTGGCGCTCGCGAACGGTGCGGAGCTGCCGCAAGACCCCGGGATGCCCGAGCTGCTGCGCAGGATGGCTCCCCAGGTGGGAATGACCTGTTCGGGCGGGCATTCGGAGCGTCCGACTCGCTCAAGGCGAGCGGGGACAAGGCCGGGGCCCGGAAGGTGCTTGAGGACTGGACCACGTCGATGAGCCCGACGACACGTGGATGAGCCCGACGACACGTGAACGACGGACCCGGGCCGGTTACGCGGACGTCCGTGGAGGTTCTGGGCGGGCCGGGGAAGCGCCTGGAATCCTTGGGGAACCCCCAGTCGAAACGTCTGATAAACGTCTGATAAGAAGCGTTATGTAAACTGGGCCTCTGGGGTCCCAGGTGGGGTTCGTTGAGGCCCGTTCCCTGCCCGGCGCCGTGGCACCATCCACCGCGATTCCGCCGGTTCCGGCTCATCACGAGGCTCCTTCGGCGCATGGACTCCCCTCATTCCGACGGCGTAACCCGGGGTTCGTCAACGCGGCCTCGCTGGCCCTCATGGCCGTGGTGACCTGGCAGCTGGGCCGAGCGGCCCTGGTAGATGGCTGGAGCGTGCCGCGCGTTCCTCGTCATGCGCGGGATGCTCAAGGAAATGCCGGGACCGGAGACGCGCGCGTACGACGTGTTTGCCTCCATCCAGCGGAAGTTCTACGCCGATGGGGAGGACCCGACCGTGGCGTCCTTCTACGAGAGCGTTTGCGCCGCGCACGGACTCGACTTCAAGGTGTTCCTCAACCGGTTCGACCATGCGGACGCGAAGCGGGCGACGGCGAACGAGTTCCAGGAGGTCAGGGCCCTGGGCGTGAGCGGGTTCCCCACCGTGCTCTTCCGTGGCGGCGCCGGCCTCGAAGTGCTCGCGAGCGGCTTCGTGACCGGACCGCGCATGGTCGAGGCGCTCGCTCGGGCGACGCAGCGGGCACGAGGCGAGGCCTGACATTCCGGGGAGACCGGGCTGGGGTTCATTGGGGCCTGTCCCCCGCCCGGCTCCGTGGGTACAGCTCAAGGGCGCCTGCCAAACGCAGGCGCCCAGCGCCTCGTCAGAGGCTCAGGCCCGGCACCTGCACGGGCGTGAGGCGCTGGGTGGTCGTCCCGTCGCCGAGTCGGCCATACATGTTGAAGCCCCAGGCCCAGACGGTGCCGTCCTGTTTCAAGGCGAGTGAGTGGGAGGCGCCACCCGCGAGGGTCGCGACGCCCGTCAGGCCCGGCACCTGCACGGGCGTGAGGCGCTGGGTGGTCGTCCCGTCGCCGAGTCGGCCATAAGTGTTGTCGCCCCAGGCCCAGACGGTGCCGTCCTGCTTCAAGGCCAGCGAGTGGGAGTTGCCACCAGCGAGGGCCGCGATGCCCGTCAGACCCTGCATCTGCACGGGCGTGAGGCGCTGGGTGGTTGTCCCGTCGCCGAGCTGGCCCTGGGTGTTGTCGCCCCAGGCCCAGACGGTGCCGTCCTGCTTCAAGGCCAGCGAGTGGGAGTTGCCACCAGTGATGGCCGCGACGCCCGTCAGGCCCGGCACCTGCACGGGCGTTCGGCGTTGGGTGGTTGTCCCGTCGCCGAGCTGGCCCTGGGTGTTGTCGCCCCAGGCCCAGACGGTGCCGTCCTGCTTCAATGCGAGCGAGTGGAGGGAGCCAGCGGCGAGGGCTGCGACGCCCGTCAAGCCCTGCACCTGCACCGGCGTGAGGCGCTGGGTGATTGTCCCGTCGCCGAGTTGGCCCTGGCCGTTGTAGCCCCAGGCCCAGACGGTGCCGTCCTGCTTCAAGGCCAACGTGTGGTGGATGCCAGCGGCGAGGGCCGCGACGCCCGTCAAGCCCTGCACCTGCACGGGTGTAAGGCGCTGGGTGGTTGTCCCGTCGCCGAGTTGGCCATTGTTGGTCCCCCAGGCCCAGACGGTGCCGTCCTGCTTCACGGCGAGCGAGTGGAGGGAGCCAGCGGCGAAGGCCGCGACGCCCGTCAAGCCCTGCACTTGCACGGGCGTGAGGCGGTCGGCGCCTGTCCCGTCGCCGAGCTGGCCCTGGCCGTTGGAGCCCCAGGCCCAGACGGTGCCGTCCTGCTTCAAGGCCAGCGTGTGGCCGCTGCCCGCAGCGAGACGAGCCCCGCTGCTCGCTGTGCATGGCGCTCCACCCTGGAGGGCGAAGGCGAAGCGGGTGGAGAGGCCGAGCGCATTGGTGACAGTGGCCGTCACCGAGGGCGGGTTGCCCACCGGCACGCACGCGGGCGCCGTCCAGAGGACTTCGCTTGTCGTGGCCGCGCTGGTGGCCGTGCCCAGCAAGCCAGTGCTGGTGGCCCAGGTGAAGCTCAGCGCGCTGCTCTGCGGGTCCTTCGCCTTCACCCGGAAGACAATGGTGCCGCCGGACGCGGGCACCGAGGCAACGGACTGGAACGTCTCCACCACCTCGGGCGGGAACTGCGCGGTGGTGGGCGACGTCGAAACGTAGAGGGTGAGACTGCCCGTGCCCTGCCCGCCCCGGCCATCCTGTACCAGGACCGTCAGCTTGCAGGTGCCGCCGGAGGGCTGGGCCGAGGGCGTGAAGCTGGCGCTGGCGGAAGCGGCATTCGTCCACGTGCCCTCGCAGTTGGCCGTCCATTGGTAGTTGAGGCCGTCCCCATCCGCGTCGCTGGCGGAGGCCGTCACCTGGGTGGACTGGCCGACGGCGATGGATGACGGCAGGGCCGTCACGCCGACCACTCGAGGCCAGGTGTTGAAGGAAACGTTGACGGCCGCGCTTCCGTTGCCGGTGCTCACCGTGATGGTGACGCTGAGGGAGGCACTGGCGCCCTTCGAGTCCGTCACCGTCAACGTCAGCATCACCTGGCCCGCGGAGGCTGGCGCCGTCCAGGTAGTGGTGAGGCTGGAAGCAGCGCTGAAGCTGCCGGAGGGCGAAGTCCACGCGTACGTGAGCGTGTCACCCGCGTTGGGGTCGTCCGCGGTGGCCTGCAGCGCGACCTGTCCGCTCGGGGCGACGGTGCCAGGGCTGGCCACCAGGGAGAGAATGCGAGGCGCCACGTTCTCAAAGGGCGCCGGCGCATTCACCTCCTGGAGCAGCAGCGTCACCGCCGTCGTCTGTCCGGCCTGGATGGTGACGGACGTCACATGGCCAGAGTAGCGCACGGTGTTGGAGGCATCGAAGGCCTGGGCGCTGAAGAGGCGGCCGCCGCCTGTGGGCAGCTGGCCCAGCACCCCACCCCACTGCCCGCCTGTCTTCACCAAGGCGTCGGTGCGCGTCGTCATGCCGGGGCCGGAGGTGGTGAGCTCCACGCGGGTGACGTCGCTGGCGCTCAGCGCTTGGGGCAGCGTCACCACGGCCTGGGCGCTGCCCTCTTGTGCTGGCTGTGCGCCTCCGCAGCCTGTCAGTGCCAGCACCAGGCCCAGGGCCAGCAGTGCCAGCCTGCTTCGACTCTCTCTTCTCATGGACGACTCCAGCGCGTGGGACGGGGGCCTTCCGCCAGAGAGCGGGCCTGTCCGGCCACGCCCCGGTGGCCCACCGGCGGAAGGTGCGCCGGACTCTATGGGGCGTCCTCGCGCCCGCGCTCCTGAGTCGCCGCCGCGCCGGAGATGTCGCTCAGCACTCCCCTGCGCCTTCCCCCTCCATGCTACCCAACGGGGTGAGGTCGCACTCCCCTGCCACTTCTGCCCCGCGTTGTCCGGGCGCCCGGACAACGACTGTAGGAAGCACTGCCTCTTCCCCCGTGGCGGCCCCCGACGACGCTCCAGGCACTCCCTACCCTCCTCCTGCCCCTGGGCCCCTGCCGCAGACGTCTGCGGGTGGATTGGCCGGTTAAATGTAAACTAACTGGATAATCCAGCCGGTCCCGACCGCCCGGCTACATCTCGTCGCCGGCCTCGCGGATCCGCTTCAGCCGCTTCACCAGAAGCTCCGCGCGGTGACGGGCTTCGGGGTTGTCCCCTGCTCGCTTTTGGACCCATCGGATGCTGAGGGCGTCACCGTCCGAGTCGCTGGCGGAGGCCGTCACCTGGGTGGCCTGGCCGACAGCGACGGAGGTCGCGCGCCCGGCTCCTCAGGGGCGCCGCATTCTCGAAGGGAGCGGGAGCATTCACTTCCTGCAGCAGCAGGGTGACAGCCGCCGAGCAGCCCTTTGCCCGCGCTCCTGAGTCACTGCGGCGCAGGCGCCCGCAGTCCTGCACCATCCTCCGACGGCGCAGCCGGAGTTAACCGGCCAATGGCAGCCGTCCGCGCAGGGATGTCGGGTTGGACCGCCGTGGCGCTGGGGTGACTCAGGAGCGACGGGTAGGGACTCTCGTTAGAGTCCTGCGCTCCTCTCCTGAGTCAGGCCCCCGTCCGCGTGGGCGCGGAGTGCCTCTCGGGGAGGCCCAACCAGTTGCACCCGGGGGAGAAGTCCATGAGAAGAGAGAGTCGAAGTGGGCTGGCGTGTCTGGCCTTGGGCTTGGTGATGGCATTGGCCGGGTGCGGTGGGGCGCAACAGCCGGAGGAGGCGGAAGGCAGTGCGCAGGTGGTGGGTACGCTGCCGCAGGCCCTCAGCGCCAGCGACGTGGCGCGGGTGGAGCTCACGGTGTCGGGCACCGGCATGACGACGCGTACCGAGGTGCTGGTGAAGTCCGGCGCTCAATGGGGCGGCGTCCTGGGGCAGTTGCCCGCCGGCACGGGGCGCACCTTCAGCGCCCAGGCCTTCGACGCCTCCAACACCGTGCGCTACGCCGGCCAGGTGACGCCCGTCACCATCCTCGCGGGGCAGACGACGTCGGTGACGCTGCTCTTGCAGGAGGTGAATGCGCCGCCGCCCTTCGACAACGTGGCTCCGCGGATTACCTCCCTGGTGGCCAGCCCCGGCACGGTAGCCCCGGGCGGCGTGGTGGCCCTGCAGGCCACCGCGCAAGACGCCAACGCGGGCGACACCCTCACCTCCGCCTGGACGGCCAGCACGGGCAGCTTCAGCGCCGCCTCCAGCCTCTCCACGGCCTGGACGGCGCCGGCCGCTTCCGGCCCCGTGGTGCTGACGCTGAAGGTGACGGACTCCAAGGGCGCCTCCGCGGCCCTCAGCGTCACGGTGACGGTGAGCACCGGCAATGGCAGCGCGGCCGTCAACGTCACCGTCAACACCTGGCCCCAGGTGGCCGGGGTGACAGCGCTGCCGTCCTCCGTGGCCGTCGGCCAGGCGACGGCAGTGGCGGCCGTCGCGAGCGACGCGGACGGGGACAGCCTCTCCTACCAGTGGACGGCCTCGTGCGCGGGGACGTGGACGAATGCCACCTCGGCGAGCGCCAGCTTTACGCCCTCGGCGCAACCGTCCGGCGGCACCTGCGCGCTCACCGTGGTGGCCTCGGACGGCCGCGGCGGGCAGGGGCAGGGCAGTCTGGGCATCTACGTGGGCCCAGGGACTTCAGGGCGCTTCCCGCCCGAAGTGGTGGAGACGTTCCAGTCCATCGCCTCGGTGCCGGCGTCCGGCGGCACCGTCGTCTTCCGGGTGAAGGCGCTGGATGCCCAGGGTAGTGCCCTTGGCTTCACCTGGGCCACCAGCACCGGCACGCTGGGCACGGCCACCAGCACCGCCTCCACCAGCCAGGTCCTCTGGACGGCGCCCTCCTGTGTCACCTCGGGCACGACGGCCTCGGTGACGGCCACCGTCACCAACGCCCTCGGCCTCTCCACCCGCTTCGCCTTCGCCCTCCAGGGCGGCGCCGCCTGCGCTGCGAGCAGCGGGGCTCGTCTCGGGGCGGGCGGGTATCATAGTCTCGCCTTGAGGCAGGACGGCACCTTCTGGGCCTGGGGCGACAACGGCTATGGCCAGCTCGGCGACGGGACCACCACCCAGCGCCTCACGCCCGTGCCCGTGCAGGTGCAGGGCCTGACGGGCGTCGCGGCCCTCGCCACTGGCTACAATCACTCGCTCGCCGTGAAGCAGGACGGCACCGTCTGGGCCTGGGGCTCCAACGCCTACGGCCAGCTCGGCGACGGGACCACCACCCAGCGCCTCACGCCCGTGCAGGTGCAGGGCCTGACGGGCGTCGCGGCCCTCGCCACTGGCTACTACCACTCGCTCGCCTTGAAGCAGGACGGCACCGTCTGGGCCTGGGGCCGCAACGAGTACGGCCAGCTCGGCGACGGGACCGTCACGAACCGCCCCACGCCCGTGCAGGTGCAGGGCCTGACGGGCGTCGCGGCCCTCGCTGCTGGCGGCTTCGCCTCGCTCGCCTTGAAGCAGGACGGCACCGTCTGGGCCTGGGGTTACAACGGCAATGGCGAGCTCGGCGACGGGACGACCACGAACCGCCCCACGCCGGTGCAGGTGCAGGGCCTGACGGGCGTCGCGGCCCTCGCTGCTGGCGGCTACCACGCGCTCGCCTTGACGCAGAACGGTACCGTCTGGGCCTGGGGACGCAACGTCGAGGGCCAGCTCGGCGACGGGACAGTTACGGACCGCCTTACGCCCGTGCGGGTGCCGGGCTTGACGGGCGTCGCAGCCCTCGCCGCTGGCACCTTCCACTCGCTCGCCTTGAAACAGGACGGCACCGCCTGGGCCTGCGGACGCAACGTCGAGGGCCAGCTCGGCGACGGGACCGTCACGAACCGCCCCACGCCCGTGCAGGTGCCGGGCTTGACGGGTGTCGCGGCCCTCGCCGCTAGCCACAACCACACGCTCGCCTTGAGGCAAGACGGCACCGTCTGGGCCTGGGGCTGGAATCCCTACGGCCAGCTCGGCGACGGGACCACCACCCAGCGCCTCACGCCCGTGCAGGTGCCGGGCCTGAGTCTCTGACAAGCGCCTCCTCACCCCCGTCTGGACGGGGCGAAGGAGATGCGCTCATCCAGCGCGCCTTCGCCGCCCTTTCAAAATGTCTCGAGGAAGGTCTTCATCTCGCGCAGCACCTCATCATGGTTGGTGAGCCAGACGTAGTGCCGCGCGTGCTCGAGCTTGATGCCCTTCCAGTTCGGCATGCTCATCACGCTCAGCATTTCGGCGTCCCGCTGGAGCGCCCTGGCGCTCAGGGTCCTCAACT
>NZ_RAVX01000028.1:0-90865 GCF_003611605.1 Corallococcus sp. AB011P | reverse complement strand
CTGGTATAACCCGCGCAGGCGCCACTCCGCGCTCGACTACGAGTCACCCGCTGGTTACGAGAAGAAGCACCGCGCTGCCGCTTGAGGGCGAAAGCGCGGAACGCTCTGCGGAACCGGGGCAACTTCACCGTGTAATCATCGGCCCTTCAGACAAACTTACCTAGCGCCCTCTCTGGCTCACTACCTGCTCAGACAAGGTCAAGCGCCCACGAACCATCTTTCCAATTCCGCAAGGTTTGCTGGGCACCCAGAGCTGCTAGCCCGTGGCCCTTTGCTGCTTCCTCTAGAACCGCTGTGGCTTCGGCGGTCTTGTGCCGGAGCAGGAACGCAGCAGCAGTGACCCGGACATCCATACGGGCGTGAGAAAAAAGCGCAGCCAGTGCATCGCGGCCAGCGTCGCCCTTCTCACGCAGCGACATGAAAGCGGCAAGCGCCTTCTCAGCGTGCTTATTGCCCGCCCTTGCATCCCCACGGAGGATGCAGTCCGTCTGCGCCGCGATGTTCTGGGCGAATGACTCTACGAACCTCTCAAGCGACATCACCAGACCCCATTCTTCACGTTCTCGATGGCCCGAAGGCCGAAGTCACGTTGAGCTTCGAAGGACTGCGTGCTCAGCCATTCTCGAACCGTCTTGAAGGTGTTGGTGATGTCGAATCGCTTCGAGGAGAACAGACCGCTGACTCCAGAGTGGAGCCCCTTGTCCAGCGGGATGACGTTCTCCCGGTTGTGGAGTGCCTGCGGCCCGAAGCGAGCCGCGTTCCCGTCCGTCTGCTCCACAATGTGGTGCCACTCCTTCCCCTGCCCTGCCGGCCCCATGGCCCGCTTGAAGGACTTGAAGGACGAATAACCCTTCGGCCCACTTGACGGCGAGGCCCCCTGTGAATCACCACCGCCGCCACCTCCTGAGCCGGCGGCGTCATCGGCTCGCTGGAGGATGATGGCTGCCCCGGGCCCGCCACTCAACACCGCCGCCGCGCGACCCACTGGCACTGCTGCGCGCTCCAGTACCAGCGCGCCCTCCACCGACAGCGAGAGCACTGGCACCGAAACTTCCGCGCCCACCGCAATTCCCTTCAGCGTCTGTGTCGTAGCCGAAGCCGCGCCTCCGGTGATGAGCAGGCCCGTCGTCAGCCGCGACACTTCGCGGATCTGCTCGCCACGGGTCATGGACTGGAACCGCTCCCAGTACATGGGCGAGGACGCGATGAGCGCCGCCACGCTCGCTGGCAGGTTGCTTAGCCCCGCGATGCTGTCCACGGGGCGCGTCAGCAATTGGCCCAGAGCGTGGTACAGCTCCACGAGCGCATCTTCCGCTCCATCCAGGGTGCGACTGATGACGTCCGCGTCGTCATACACCTCGGCCAGGGGCCGCCAATCCGAGGCCTGGAGCTGCGCGTCCACTGAGCGGAATACGCCGCCCTTGCCGCTGTAGAAGCGGCCCAACTCGAAGCCATGCGCACGGAAGGCACTGTCCTTCCACTCGACTGGCGCCACCTTCTGTTGCGTGCGCCCAGTGAGGGCCCATGCCAGATAGCCGTCCGGGCGCAGCACCGCGATCTGCTCCCGGGAGAAGCGCTCCACCCGCCGCAGCAGTTCCTGCCGCGTGACTTCGCCCCCCGCCATCACCTCGCGCAGGATGAAGCCTGCGGCCATCCGAGGTGGGAAGGTGCTCAACGTGATGGGCTTGCCCAACAACACATCCATCAGACGCGCGGCTTGCGTGGGCGTCAGCACGCCTCCTACGGGGCGTTCGTCCCGCGCATCCAGCCCCGCGTCCGTCAGTAGCTTCTCCCACGCGTCTTCCTTCGCGGCATGGGGAGCGAGGCTGCCGCCCACGGCCCCAGCCATTGCTCGCGAGTCCTCGCCCGACGTGTCCTCCCGAAGCTGCCGGTGGCGCGCCATCCGCGCCCCTGAAGTCGCAAGGGAGGTTCGCGGAGAGGTCCGAGTGGGGGGCACCTCCTCGCGCGGCGACTGTGACCACTCTGATGCGGGGGCTGGGGGCTGCGTGTAGCTCAGGCTCAAGCCTCGACGAGGCGTGGGCGACACCGAAACGCACCCCGTCGCCAGCATGGCGAGGGCCAGCAGCAGGGCGTCAGCGCGCATTGTCCACCCCCAGGCCCAGCGAGGCGAAGGCACCCGGCCGCAGTGTGCCCACGCCCTCGGGGAACAGCAGCGTGCCCGCCGTGCCCATGGCATAGAGCTTCCCGCCCAACAAACGCCAGCGCAGCTCCGCCCCGCCCAGGTAGCGCGCTCCAGGCTGTCCCGCCCCCACCGCGAGCCCCTTCAAGGCGACTTCCACGGAGCGGTCAAAGAGCTGCACCGCCATGCGCCCGTCCACGTCGAAGCGGCCCCAGTTAAAGGCCTCGACCGCCAGCGACAGCTTCATGTGCTTGTGGACGCCCCAGTAGCGGACCGCGTCCCAGCCCACCTCCGCCTCACCATAGGCCGAGTACCCGTCCCGGAAGGACGCCTCCGCCAGTGCCACGCCTTCCGGCCCCGACGCCTTGAAGCGCGCCAGCTCATAGTCCGGGCCGAAGAAGCCCTGACGGAAGCCGCCGTGCTGCCGACGCCCCTCCAAACGCAGCAGCAATCGCAACGTGGGCGTCCTCGCGTCTAGGCCCGCGCCAACCACCGCGCCCCAGGCACCACCTTCACCCGGCCGACTGCCCCACCCCGCTTGGACGTGCACTTCGTAGGTGGGCCGCACGACCACCACGGCCATGGCATCCAGGTGCGCCAGCGTCACCGAGGGCGTCCGGCCTCCGGCGCGGCCCCAGTCGTGTACCGCCGACAGCGCCAGCGTGTAGCGCGCCTTCTCGCGGGGCGGGCCGAAGAGGATGTGCTCCACGTCCAGGGAGAACTCGGCACCCATGAGGCGCGCGCCCAACACGTCCGAGACAAAGGCCTCCGTGTAGAGGGGCCCCAGGGTGCCGGTGAGAAAGCCGCCCGCTGGGTGGTAGTCGGGGTTGAGTCGCCCGCCGTAGCGCCTTACGAGGTGCGCGGACAGCAGGCTGTAGCCCTCCAGCGCGCCGAACCAGACGCCCAAGGGTGCGTTGTCCGAGCCCAGCTTGAGGGCGCGAACCACCTGCCCGAAGTCCGAGAAGCTGTCCCAGTCCTCCCTCCGCACGAAGCCCGCGGCACCGCCACCTCCCCACAAGCGCAGCCGCACGGGCGTGCCCAGGTTGAAGCCGAAGTCCTCACCTCGCTCGAAGACAAGGGTGGGCTCCACCTGGAGGAAGCCCTCCTCCGTGCCGACGCCCCCGCGCGGCAGGAAGGACAACGACGTCGCCTCCACGCGCAGCAGGTTGCGCCAGGCCTCGTCCAGTGGGCGCCGCTCCTCCTCTGCGGCCGGCACCTCCGGGACGTCCTCGGCCCATGCGGCCACCGGCAACAGCAGCCACAGCCAGACAGCCCCTCTTCGCGTCATTCGCATCCACGCCCCCTGGGAGTGACACCTCCGAGGAGAGCAAAGGACACACGTCTGACATTCAGCCCGGCACCCGCAGGCCTCGCGCCGCTATCGGGGTCAAGGGATAGGAGGGCTGGCCGCATTGGGCCAGCGACGGCTAACCTCCTTCAGGTAATTCCGTTAACCTTCCTCAGAGGAAGCGCGGAGGGCCCTCCCGAAGGACCGCCTTAACGGACTCTGCTGCTGAAGTGGGTTGGCTGACTTGTGGCTGGCTTCTGCCGTTCGGAGGTGCAGTGTGGGGGAAAACCTGGGACTGGCGCAGTTCCCACATCCGGGGCCGGAACATAAGCCTGAACGTGGCAGTAATGTCATGGGCTGGCACCGCCGCGATGGCGCGCATTGCCGCAAGTTCCTGAAGTCGCTGGGGCGGTGGAGAGATGCGACCGGGCAAGAGCACTCAGGCGACCTTACATTCTGGGGGGAATGGGAGCCGCAGTCGCGCATCATCCGTCGATGGCCGAATGCAGCGAATGGAGCGCCGCGCTTCCTGCATGAGCCGTTCTGGTGCGTGCCGGTGGATGACCGCTGGCTGCACAACACGGATCCGTTCGTCTTCGGCGAATGCTTTCTCTACAGCAACTGTTGGCAGGGCCATTGTAAAGCCTTGAGGGAGTTGGCACCCGGCTCCGTCATCCTGTTCGGGTCCTCTCTCGGTGGTGCATTCGTTCTGGATACTGTGTTCGTCGTTGCCTCTGGCGCCGGCTATGGCTGGGCCAAGTGGTCGGACATCTCCGGCGTGGACGAACCCTTCCGGAGAATCGTTCTCGACCCGCTTTTCGCAAGTCCGGAGGACCGCAGTAGGACGTTCCGGCTCTATCGTGGCGCGACGCCCGAAGTGCCGTGGAATGGCATGTTCAGCTTCGCTCCCTGCCGGCCCGCGAGCGGGGACACAGCCCGCTTTGCCCGGCCGGTGATCCAACTTCCGGGCTTGGTCACCCCGAATCTCGCCAGGCGCGCGAAGTTCACTCCGCTTGCTGTGGGCGCTCTTGAGCGCGCGTGGCGGAGTGTGGTCGAGCAGGTACAGGCCCAGGGCCTGTTCCTCGGCTACGGCATGCCCGTTCCGAGGGAAGAACCCGACTGGGAGCGCGGACGATCCCAAGCGAAACCTGGTCCCGAAGGGGGCGAGCCTCCAGAGGGCTGTTCCCCTCGGAAGCTGCGGGGATGTTGAAGGACGGACGACCTCTCCAAGGAGACCGCCTTATCGGAATTTGCTGAAGCGGGTTAATGGCGCGTCAGTCGCAGGGCGCCCGGTCCCGGCTCTGTCGTCGTCTCGTCCGCGCTGCGCAGTGGGTGCGGCTCCGTGGGGATGGAGTCCTGACTCCGCGGCGGAAAGGCCGGGACGATGCCACCCTCGTCCTCCAGCAGATTCAATTCCTCCATGGCCTCGCCGCCTTCAAAGAGGGCTGTCTCCACTTCCTTCACCGCATACGCTGCGCTGTACGGCCCCAGCCGCGCGAGTTGCCCGCGCAACTCCAGCTCCAACGCCGCCGCTGTCGGGTAGCGAGACGCCGGCTCCCGGCACAGCAACCGAAGGAAGACTGAGCGCAGCGAGGTGGACAGCCCGAACGCGGCCTCCTTCACGTCCTTCCCGCTGAACACCATGGCGCGCTGGACGGCGTCCTCCACGACGGGCGGCAGGTGCATGTCCATCGTCGTGGTCATGGCAGCGAGCACGCGGTGGCTCTGCTCCCGCGAGAGCCGGGGAGACTCGTCCTCCACCTTGAGGTTCCCCGGGTAGTAGAGGTGTCGCCCGGTGGCGAACTCCAGCAGCACCAGCCCCAGGGAGAAGAGGTCGCTTCTCGCATCCGTCACCGCCCCCATCAGCGCCTCGGGTGAAGCGTAGATGACTTCCCCTGGAGGGCGCGGCAGTGTCGTGGCGAGCCGCCCTTGCAACTGGGAGCAAGCGACGCCGAAGTCCGTCAGCACCACGCCCCCACCTGGCCGCAGGCGGATGCAGCCGGGGTTGATGTCACGGTTGACGATGCCCAGCGAATTGCCCGCGTCGTCCGTGCGGGTGTGCGCATGCGCAAGGGCCGCCGCAACCTCCGCACCCACGTAGAGGACGAAGGCCTCGGAGAAGTAGCGCCCGCGCATCTGGGCGATGGTGAGGAGGGTGTTCAGACTGAAGCCCTCCACGCACTCCATGACGGCGCCCAGGCCCCGCGCCTCCCCGAACTTCATCTCGAAGAGGCCATGGACGCGGGCGATGTTGGGGTGCTGGAGGAATTGCGCCAGCCGCACCTCCTCTTCCAGCCGCGCACGCGCCCGCTGGAACTTCTCCGGCACGGGCCCTTCCGGCAGGGGCACGCACTTCACGAGGACCTTCCCCTTGTAGCCGGAGGGCGTCCGGGGCCGGGCGAACAGGACGCGCTCGCCATTGCGGCCAATGCCCAGCTCCTGGAAGAACTCGTAGGCGGTTCCCGCGTGGGAAAAGAGGACCGTGCCCCCGGCGAGCCGGGAGTCAGCACCACTGGACATGGAGGGGGCTCCTGAATGCCCGCGCGAGGGAGCCGCGCAAAGGCAGACGGGAAACTACCTTCGGCTGCCTCCACGCGTGAACGACGCCACGGGTCATCTATTTTGAAATTCCCTGCTATCCCCGGAGTGGGCCCCGCAGCGACGGAAACGCAACGAGCCTTTACGTTCCGGACTCAGGGCCAGCGGTCCACGGCATACGCCACCAGGACACGCGAACTGAGAACTGCCCCCGGCTTGGAGCCCTCATAAACCTCCAGGGGACCGTCCAGCCCAATGGCAAAGCACACCGGCAGCGTGCGTCCATCCGGGAGGTGCGCTTCGGTGTAGCGGGCCAGCAGGAACGTCCCGTCCCCCGTCCACAACCGGCCGGAGAACACTGTTCCCTTGGGGATTGCATGATTCGCCGTGTAGACAACCCCTGTCACGGGGCCATCCCTATACACTCCCTCATCACCAGGATCGCCCGGCTGGCTCCTGTCGATGGTGACCTGCACGGAAGATTGGTTCGGCCGCATACCGAGCCATCCTTTGTCTTTTCCTCGGAACATGGCGGTGCGCGCTTCCTCGGGGCACGCCCCTGATTCAGGACGCACCTGGGAGCTGCTGGGGCAGCCGAGTTGCAAGGCGACGGCGGCGCTCGCCGCAGCACACTTCGCGAGGAACTCCGCCCTGGAGTTGGTGGTGGAGTCCTTCTTGGACGGGCTTGCGACGATGGGAGCACGCTTCACGGCGGAGCTTTCCTTCCGGACAGGAGCAAGAGGGGGCAAAGCTACCCCAGGGGACAACGCGGCCAGCATGTCGCCCGCGTCAGGTGAGGGGCCCGCATCCTGGAGGGACATGGGCGCTGGAATGAGGGAGGCGACTCCCGCATCCCCAGGCGAAGTGGGCGCGGTCGGACGCGCCACACCCTCACTGGAGACAGGATGCGACGCGGGGCGCAGCCACATGAAGGCCCCCGCCACGGACGCCACGACGAGGAGCGCCACTCCGGAATCCACCACCCGAGCCCGCCGCACACGACGGGCGGGGGGCGTTTCCTCATCCGTGTTGGAGGCGGGAGCGGTCGGGGGCTTCAACGAGGGGATGTGGACGGGCACGGTCCATTCCGGGCCTGCTTCGCCCGCGAGGGCCGCCAGTTCGCGTCGCATCACCTCCGCCGTGGGTGGGCGCTGCTCGGGCTCGCGCGCGATGAAGCGCATCGCCACGTCACTGAGTCCCGCCGGCACCCGTGCGTTCAATTCCCGGGCGGATTTGGGCACCCAGCGTCCCTCGACGGTTGCCTTCGGGGAACCGCTCGCGGGCTCCGGTGTCGTCAACACGTCATAGAGGCAGACGCCCAGCGCGTAGACGTCATCCGTCACCTTGAACTCGTAACGAGCCCCCTTCTCGTCTCCGTGCTCCTTCAGGAAGCGGGATGCCTCGGGCGAGCGATAGCGGCGGGTGCCGGGTGGCAGGGGTGCATCCGTCAAGTCCTCAGCGTGCGTGTAGTCGCCCGCGCTGAAGTCGAGGATGGTGGGCTCGTCGTCCTTGGCGCGCACCATGATGTTGGCGAGCTTCAAGTCGCGGTGGAAGACGCCGCGCCCGTGCATGTAGTCCACGGCGCCCGCGAGCTTCTCGAAGACGCGGACCACCTCTTGGGCCGTGGGATGCATCCGCTCCACCCACTCCGCGAGGGTGTAGCCCTCGACGAAGGTGAGCAGGACGTAGAGCCACCCCGTTTCGAAGTCCGGGAAGCGACCGTGACCGTGCACGCCGACGATGTTCGGGTGCGTCAGGTGAACGAGGCAGCCCAGTTCACGCTTCAACCGTGCGTCCGCCTGCTCCGCGTCGCCGCTCCCGGGCCGGTGCATCGCGATCTTCATCGCGAAGGGGCGGCCGTTCATCTCCACGCGGTAAACGGCACCGTAGGTGCCCGCGCCCAGCAGCTTCACCACGCGCCAGCCGTGAATCATGTACCCGGGTGGGAGCTGCGCGGGGTGGTGAATGACCGTCAACATGGCCGACCTCTACAGCGCAACAGATGGAACGAGAAGAGGACGCGTGCCCGTGGCATCCACCAATTCCAAGCGGAGCAACGTACCCCGCTCCCAGGCAGTCTCCTCCGTCTCCACCACGACGGTGCCAACCTCTCCGGGACCAATCCGCGGCTGCTTCATGTGAACACCGAGCACCTGCACCGGCACACCGCCCGTTGAACGGATGAGGCGCGCTTCCGTGGGCGTCCAGGGCGTCTTGCCGTAGTTCTTCACCTTCATGGACACCACTGCCCATGCGGTGGCCCGAAAGCTGATGCCGTCCACGACACGCAGTGACGACTGCATCTCCTTCTTGGGCTGAAGGCCAACCCTCCTGGCTGATACCCCGTCCTCGTCGAGAAGCCCCGCCAGCGCGAGAGCCGCAGGACTGCGCGCATCGCCGCTTGCGCGGAGTGCGACAAGCTCGGCTTCCTTCGCCGCAAGCTGGGCGCGTACTTCGGACAGCTCCGCCTGAAGTGCTTCGGGAGCCAGTGGCCGACGGGACACTTCCAAGCGGTTGTCCACCACGGATGGATTCGACACGAGGGCGAAGACCGCATGCTCTGGGAAGGCTCCATCCGCGAAGCGCACGCGGAGCATCAGATGCTCACCCGCGCCCAGCTCCATCACCGGCTCCAGGTTGATGGCGCGCTCGCCCACGTCCACGAGCTTGAAGCGAGTGCGGCCCTCCAGCTCCATAGTGGCCCGGTCCAGCGCCGAATCGAGGATGAGGGTCGTCAGGATGCCCGCCGCGACTGGAACCTCCAGGACGGGCTCACCAGGACGTGGGAGCACCACCCGCCTGTCCCTGCGCTCGCGGACAGATGATGCCGGCTGAGCCTGGGCCGCCGTGAAGAGGAGCAGTCCCCCGAGCACCAGGGGCAGGTTCAACGCGGAGAAGGAGAAGGGCAAGCGGGACGGCCTCCGCCCGCGAAACTACCAAACCGGAAGGAACCACAGGCCTGGAAGCGCTGCTTGCGGTCCACGAGCGCGGAGAGGATCTCCCCGCGCCCATGGTCGCTGCTCTGAAAGAACGCCGGCACCTGCGCGGGGCCTACGTGTTCTGTCAGGAGGACGGTCAGCCTCTCACCGATGGCCTGATGCGGCGACCACTGGATCGCGGCTTGTGATTCACGTAGCTACTGGATGGCGAAGATGAGCGTCACCTTCGCCTGCACCGTCTGCTCCTCCGGCTGGATGGGCGTGGGGGGCGCGGCTCGCGACTCCGCCATGTCCATGGCGAAGGTGGCCGGGTACAGGCGCGGGGCTTCCGTCACCGTGCTCGCGTCCAGCACCGCGCCCAGCTTCACGTTGAGCGACGCGGCCAGCACCTCCGCGGACTTGCGCGCTCGCGCCACCGCCTGCCGCAGCGCTTCGCCCTGCACCGCGTCCTGCCGGCTCAGCCCGAAGCGCACCGAGTCCACCCGGTTCGCCCCCGCCGCCAGCGCCTTGTCCAACAGGCTCCCCACCTTGGACAGGTCCGTCACGTGGACACTCACCAGGTTGCTCACCCGGTAGCCCTTCAGCTTCGGCTCACCGCCCTGCGGCGGCGCCGGCGTGTACTCCGGATAGACGTTGTAGTTGCGCGTCTGCAAATCCCGCTTCGCGATGCCCGCCCCCGTCAGCGCCGCGAGCACCTTCTCCATCCGCTTCGCGTTCTCCTCGCCCGCCGCCTTCGCGTTCTGCGCGGACGTCTCCACCGCCACGTCGATGAAGGCCTCGTCTGGCTGCGCCTTCACCTCGCCCGTGCCCTCCACACGCAGCGTGCGCACCTGCGGATCCACCGGCGGCCGGGGCTGCGGTGAACCGGCCGGGCCCTGCGCCTGCGCCGCGGCCGTGAAGCCCGCGAGCACCACCAGCGTCGTCAACATCCTGCGAACAGCGGACATGGCGCCTCCTTCCCAAGGCGGGAGTACCTTCGCGCTTCCGGCGCGAAAGCCTCTCATGCCCCTTCGGACGCCCCAGCCCCGGCGGACATTCACCGGACCCGAGGCGTCCTGCGCCGGACGCTCGCTCAGTGCAGCGAATCACCCGCCGAATCCACCGACATCATGGACTCCAACGGCTTTCGCAGCGGACGCGGCGCGGACTTGCGCACCTGCGTGACGGCCTTGCGGCGCGCGACGCGCAGCGCGTCCCGGCCCATGTCCATCACCGCCGCCACCGCGCCCGTCAGCAGGTTGCCCGGCGGGGTGTCCGGCGCGGCCGGGTGCGGGTGCGTGGGCGCGCCCTTCTTCGCCAGCTCCAGCGCCTCGCCCACCTGCCGCAGCTCCTGCGGCTTGAAGACCTTCTTCACCTCCGGGAAGAGGTACTGCTCCTCCTCCGTGACGTGGGCGCGCACGTTCTCCATCAGCACGTGCACCTTCGCGTCGAAGCGCTCGGACTCCGGCGGCAGCGTGTCCAGCTCCGACAGCACCCACTTCACCACGTGGTGCTCCTCCAGCGCCCGCAGCACGTCCGGGGACAGGTCCTCCGAACGCGCGCGCACGGCCGGGTAGAAGACCTGCTCCTCGATGGCGGCGTGGATGGACAGCTCGCGCACCATCTCGTCCACCAGCTTGCGCTTGTGCGCCAGCGCGTGGTCGCCCGCCTTCTCGAACTTGCGGAACAGCTGCTCCACCGTCTTGTGGTCCGCCTTCAGCAACGTGATGGCATCCATGGGCCGTCTCCCTTTGCGTCGAATCGGGGGGCCGCGCCTCCCCCATCGCGAAACCGCTCGGGCCCAGGCAGGCCCTGGCGCAGCGCGGCACGGGGTGAAGGGTGGGGATGGATTCCCGGCCGTGCCCACCCCCGCCGCCCTGGCCCCCGCGTCCGGACGGAGGGCAGCCGGGCGGCAGGCCGCTTCTGTCCGAAACCGGTCGGAAAACCGCACCCGGCCCCACTCCCCGGGCGGCCCGGGAATGCACACCGTGCGCGGCCAGATCGGTCTCGCGCGGGCGGCGGGCAAGGGAACAGGGGCAATACCGTGACGACGAACACGCTGCGCCTCCGGGTGGCGCGCATCACCCGTGAAGCGGAAGGCATCCAGTCCTACGAGCTGGTCTCCCAGGACGGAAGCCCCCTGCCCGAGTTCGAGGCCGGTGCCCACCTGGACGTGCAGGTGCCAGGCCTCAACGGCATGCGCCAGTACTCGCTCTGCAACGACCCGGGCGAGACGCACCGCTACGTCATCGCCGTGCAGCGCGACGCCAACGGCCGCGGCGGCTCCAAGGCGATGCACGAGAACGTCCACGAGGGCGACGTGCTCACCGTGAGCGAGCCCATCAACGACTTCCCCCTCCTGTACGGGCGCAGCTACGTGCTCATCGCGGGCGGCATCGGCATCACACCGCTGCTGGCCATGGCGCGCCTGCTGGAGCGCACCGGCGCGGAGTGGGTGCTGCACTACTGCACGCGCGACGCGGACCGCACCGCCTTCCGGGAGCTCTTGTCCACGCCGTCCTTCGCGGGCCGCGTGCACATCCACCACGACGGGGGCGACCCCGCCAAGGGGCTGGACGTGCGGGCGCTGCTCACGACGCGCGGCCCGGGCACCCGGCTGTACTGCTGCGGCCCGGCGGGCCTGATGAAGGCCGTGCGCGAAGCGGCCACGCTGAACAAGTGGCCCTGGGAGAAGGTGCACTTCGAGGCCTTCACCGCGGAGGGCACGTCCGCCACCCACGCGACACCGGAGGAGGACTTCGAGGTGTCGCTCAAGAGCACCGGCCAGGTGCTGCGCGTGCCGGCCGGCAAGAGCGTGCTCAACGTGCTGCGCACCCACGGCGTGAAGGTGGAGAGCGACTGCGAGGCGGGCTCCTGCGGCACCTGCGTCACCCGCGTGTGCGAGGGCACTCCGGACCACCGTGACACGTTCTTCCAGCAAGAGCCCGCGGGAAATGCGCGGATGCTGGTCTGCGTGTCTCGCGCCCGGTCCAAGCGGCTGGTGCTGGATCTGTAGTGACACCCCCGGGCCCGACGTTTTGAAGCGCGCCTGTGCGCGGCGGGCCGCCTATGCTCGCGCCCCGCTCGTACACGAGAGAGGCTGATGAGCGACGGGACGTTGTTCTCCATGGACACTCCGCCCACCGAGGCCCGGTTCCAGAACCGGCTCTGGGTGGCGGATGCATTGGACCTCACGGGCGCGGCGCTCGTGGGTTGGGGGGCGGTGCGCGCGGCGGAGTGGGTGTCCACGCCGGCGCTGCTGGGGTTCGCCATGGGAGTCGCCTGGGTGGTGCTGTCCTGCGTGGGTGGGCTGACGGGGCTCACCCCGGGCCGTCACGCCCTGGGCCTGAAGCTGGAGCGGGCGGAAGGACGGGTGCCCGGCCTGGGCGCGGGGCTGTTGCGCTCGCTCACCGCGCCGGTGGAGCTGCTGTTGCAGGTGGTGCTGCAACGCCGGCCGCTGGATGCGCAGCTGGGCGTGCACGCGGCCGTGATTCCGGGCGGCCTCCGGGGCTGGGCGCGGAGCCTGCCGCTGCCGCTCGTGGGGCTGGTGCTGCTGGCGGGCGCGGTGTGGAGCATCGTCACGCCCACGCGCCAGGAGATGCTCCAGTACCTGGACCGCACGCTGACCGGGTGGCACTGCTGTCACGGCACGCGCGAGACCACCTGGCAGTGCCGCGCGTCCCTGTCCCGCGCGGTGCGCAACGCGAACGGCGGCGACACGGAGGTCTCGGAGTTCCTGCGCAACGAGTGCCCCGTGGCCGCCACGCGGCTGAGGCCCTGAGGCGTCACGCGAGCCGGCGGGGGCCCGCGTTCAGCGCCTGATCAGCGCGAAGGTGTCCTCGCCCTCGTCGCAGCTCACCCACACGGCCTTCTCCGGCACGGCGGGCGCCTTGTAGTTCACCTTGAAGTAGCGCTCTTCCACCCTGACCACGTGCGTCTTGTAGGGCTCCAGCCGCGCCATGCGCGCCTCCTTCCGTCCGGTCAGGACGATGGCGCAGTTGTGCCAGGTCCGGACGTCGGAGCTGATCACGTAGAGGGTGCTGTTGAAGCTGCTCCCCAGGATGCCGTCGATCTCCGCCTGTCCCAGGAGGCGTGAGCGCTCCACGGGCTTCTCCACGGGCTTCTCCGCGGGCTCGGGCGTCGCGACCTGGGTGGGCTCGGGCACGGACGCGGACGGGGGCAGAGCCGGCCCCGACGGGCGCACGGTCATCAGCAGGAAGCGCGGCTCCTTCGCCGCGTCCGCCTCCGCGTCCAGCCGCAGGTTCATGCGCTCGCGGTTCGGTTGGATGGACACCACGGTCGCCGTCCCCAGCACCGGACGCTTGCGGGTCCCCTTCTGGATGGGGCCCACCACCTTGAACACCGTGCCCGCGTTGATGCCCGAGGGCACCTTCGCGTTCACCACGCGCTGGCCGCCGCCGGTCTCGCCAATCTTCGCCACGGGCAGGCCCGCGGGCACCAGCTCGACCTGATGCTGCGCGGGCCGCTTCGGCCCGGGGACGGGCTTCGCCACCGGCTCGGGCTTCAGCTCCGGCTCCCCCGCGCCCGCCACCATGCCCGCGTCCACCACCGCTTCAGTCGGGGGCTCCTCGGTCGGCGTCACCGCGGGAGGCGGCTCCTCCACCGTCGGGGGCGCGGCGGCCACCACCGGCTCGGACGGAGGAAGCGTCTGGGGTGCCACGGGCTGCTCGGCCGTGTTCGGGCGCAGCACGTAGGCGGTGATGCCCACGGAGGCGCCCACCAGCAGCAGCGCCGCCACGGCGATCCGCGCCACCGGCCTGCGGGGCTCGGGCTGCGCCGGCAGCTGTCCGGACGTGCCCGCCACCCCGGCGCCCTGGGGCAGCGCGGCTGGCAGGTGCACCGCCGTCGCACCCAGCGCGGCCGCGTCCACCTCGTCAGAGCTCCGCGCCACACCGCCGGACTCCTGCGTGGGTTTGGCCACGCCACCTGAGCCTGATGTGCTCGGCGCCACGCCGCCTGAGCCCGAGGGATGGGACACGAACGTGCCCCCCGGCCCGAGCGCCGGCCCGTCCACGTCGATGCGCCCGGTGTTGGGCCTGCTCCCCGCGGGCTCCTCCGTGGCCTGGACGGCCGCCGCGTCCGGAGCCGGTCCGCTCCCGGAACCGCCATACAGCCCCGTGCCCGAGCCGCCCCGGGGCGCGGGCGACGGCGTGCGCCGCTCCCCGTGCACGTTGGACGTCAGCTTGCGCTGCTCGGCGAAGGCCTCCGGGCAGAGCGCGCGCACGAACTCGCCCACCTCCTCCGCTCCAATGGGACTCCCCGAGCGCAGCAGCTCCGCGTTGAGCGCCCGCGCGAACTCATCCGCCCGCGAGTACCGGTCCGTCGGCGACGGCGCCAGCGCGCGGCGCAGCACGGCTTCCAGCGACGGCTCCACGTCCGGACGGAAGTCCGTCAGCGGCGGCACCACCGGGTGAGACATCGCCGCCATCATCTCGCCCACGGTGCCGTGGGGAACCAGCCCACGGCCCGCCAGCATCTCCCACACCACCACCGCGCAGGAGTAGATGTCGCTGCGATGGTCCAGCGGCTCGGCGCGGACCTGCTCCGGGGACATGTAGCCCAGCTTCCCCATCACCGTGGACGGCAGCGTGTACTTGCTGCGCGCGGTGGACTTCGCGAGGCCGAAGTCGATGACCTTCACCTCGCCCTCGTACGACACCATCACGTTGTGCGGGGACACGTCGCGGTGGACGATGCCCAGGGGCTCGCCGTCCGTGCCCGTCTTGCGGTGCGCGTACCCCAGGCCCTCCGCCATGCGCTGGCCGATGTAGAGCGCCACCGGCGCCGGCACCGCCCGCCCCTGCACCCGGGCCTGCTCCAGCAGGTAGCCCAGGTCCACGCCCGCCACGTACTCCAGGGCCATGTAGTAGGTGCCGTCCGCCTCGCCCATGTCGTACACCTGGGCGATGGAGGAGTGCACCAGGTGCACCAGCACCTTGGCCTCGTGGTGGAACCGGTCCAGGAACTGCCGGTCCTTCACCAGCCCCGGCAGGATGGTCTTCACGATGCAGGGCTTTTCGAAGCCCGCCGCCCCGGACAGCTTCGCCAGGTACACCTCTCCCATGCCGCCCTGGCCCAGGAGGTGGACGAGCTCGTAGCGCCCGAAGAAACGGGGGGACTCTGTGGGTGCGGTGCTCATGGCTTCGGCTCCGGAGCGCAGCATGGACTCCCCCATGGAATCAAGCCGCGCACGTCGCGCCACCCCTCCATGCCAGCCTTCTGACACCCCTGGCGCGAAAAAGAGAAAGTCCCGGGGCCGACGGAATTCCCGAGCCTGTGTTCCGACGGACAACAGGTCTGTTGTGCACCCGCGCACGTCAGGGATGCACCTGGGGCCTGGAGACGATGCGAGTCGGCGCGGGGATGCGTTCCCTCATCGCAGCACGCCGCTTCCTTCCTCTGTGAGGGGAGCGGGCACCTCCCGGTCCTCCGCCGTGTGGGGGACCGCCCTCAGGAGGGGCGTCCTGCTTGGAAGGAGTCGCACCATGAGGCATTGGATATTCGTCGGGTTGCTGGCGCTGGCCGCGTGTGCGCCGGAGTCGTCCTCGCGCACCGCCGCACAGGGACAGGTGTGCCCGGGCGTCGTCGCCGGAGGCATGACGGTCCGCCAGGGGCTGGATGGAAACCTGCCCTCCCGGGTACAGGGGGACGGGCGCGAGTCGGTCATCATCCGCTTCCGCAAAGGAGACTCCACACAGGTGGCGAGCCTCTCCGCGTCGGGGGCCCACTTCGCGGCGAGCACCGGCGCGAAGGTGGAAGCCATCTACCGCAACATCCCCGCGGTGGCCGCGCGCGTGACACCCGAGGAGCGCTCCGCCCTGGAGCGCAGCGCGCTGGTGGAGAGCGTGGAGACGGACCAGCTCTGGTCCGCCCAGGGCCTGACGCCCGGGCTGTTCGCGCCGCTGCCGCGCCAGGTGACGGCCGCCACCCCTGTTTCGCTGGACGAGTACACGGACGGCCTGCGCCTGGTGCAGGCCTCGGAGGTGTGGGACGCGGACCGGGACGGCGTGCTGGACGTGGGCGCGCCCACCGGCGAGGGCGTGCGGGTGTGCGTCATCGACAGCGGGCTGGACATGGACCACCCGGAGTTCAAGGGCGCGGTGGTGGGCAGCCACGACTTCCTGGACAAGGACGACGACGCCAACGACCGCGGCGCCCAGGGCCAGTGGGGCCAGGGCCACGGCACGCACGTGGCGGGCATCATCGCGGCGCGCATGGGCCAGGGCGGCGACACCGGCCCCCGGGGCATGCCGGGCGGCATGGTGGGCGTGGCGCCCAACGCCTCGCTGCTCATCGCCCGCGTGCTGGACCTGTCAGGACAGACGCAGATGAGCCTGGTCCTCTCCGCCATGGAGTGGTGCGAGTCCCAGGGCGCGCGTGTCGTGTCGCTGTCGCTGGGCGGAGGCACGGCCACCCGCAGCACGGTGGAGGCGTTCCGCGCGCTGCTGGACCACGGCTTGTTGGTGGTGGCGGCCGCGGGCAACCAGGGCGGCCCGGTGGTCTACCCCGCGTCCGACCCGTCCGTGCTGGCGGTGGGCGCGGTGGACGCGAACGAGCGGCGCGCGAGCTTCTCCAACACGGGCGGAGAGCTGTCGCTGGTGGCGCCCGGCGTGGACGTGCTGTCCACCTTCCCCCGGGGGCTGGGCGCCTTCGCGCAGATGTCCCTGAACGACACGTCTCCCATCTCGCGCTCGCTCCTGTACTCGCCCACGGGTGACACCGCGGGGCGGCTGGTGGACTGCGGCCTGGGGGACTCCCTGTCCTCGTGCCTGGACGCCACCTGCGACGGCTTCGTCGCCTACGTGCGGCCGGGCGCGGTGCCCGTGTCCCAGGCCATGTCCAACGTGATGATGCAGGGCGCGAGCGCCGTCGTCTTCGGCGCCGACGATGCCCCCGCGGGCGGCGCGGTGGACATCCTCTCCCTGCCCCGCATCGGCCACTGGGCCCCCGCCGTCAGCGTCAACCAGGCCGCCAGCACCATGCTGCGCGAGCGGCTGGGCGCCGACGCGCGGCTGTCCCTCGTGCCCGTGGACTACACGCACGTCTCCGGCACCTCCATGGCCGCACCCTACGTGAGCGGCGTGGCCGCGCTGCTCTGGAGCGCCCGTCCGGAGCTCACGCCGCAGCAGGTGCGCGACGTGCTCGAGTCCTCCGCGAAGGACCTGGGCACCGCGGGCCGGGACCCCGTGTTCGGCCACGGCCTGGTGCGCGCGCGGGACGCCTTGCAACGGCTGCCGTGAGGCGCACTCGCTTCTCAATTCATGGGAAGCGTAAGGAGCGCATCACGGACGCGGAGCGTGGCTGTTGGAGTACGAAAAATGCTCCGCGTGATGAAATCGAGAATGAGCTTCTGCGTGGAATGAAAGCGCGCCGGGATTGTACGTGGCGCGCGCCAATGGCCGCCGGACAGGCGGCCAACCCGGCGCGAAAAACATCTCATTCTTGAATTGAGGATATCCATGTTGCGAATTGCTGTTGCCGCCCTCGTTGTTGCCGCCACGGGTTGCGCTTCTTCGAGCGGCGCGGCGGCCGCGGGTCGCGCGGGCAACGCCACGGTCACGGGCAGCGTCGCGTACCCCGCGAGCGGCCTGCAGGGTGATCCGTGCACGTCGGTCGGGGTGAAGGTGACGGAGGGCGACGCCGTGGCCCTGGGCCGGGGCGAGGTGAAGCAGAGCCGCAACAACCGCTGCAGCTACAACGTCAGCGCGCTGCCGGAGGACAAGGAGCTGAACGTGGAGCTGGTGCTGGACGCGGGCCTCAAGTGCGCCAACGGCGCGGCGCCCACGGTCACCCCGGGCCCCACGAAGATGAAGATCGCCAAGTTCGCGGCGCCGGTGGTGAGCTTCAAGCTGGCCTGCGAGTAGCGCTCCCGAAGTCCTGTTGAAGTGCTTCACGCCGTGAAGGCCGGGGTGCACCCGAGTGGGTCCCCGGCCTTCGTGCGTGGACGGCCGCATGCCCGGCGGGGGAACAGGAACCATTGATTGCTGAACACAAGGGCGCGAAGCTGCCCCGGCCCATGACTGGTTTCCGTCCTTGTACCGCCGTGCTCGCCCTGGCCCTGCTGGGGGCGGGTTGCGAATCCGAAGTGCCCTTTCCAACCGAAGACGAGCTGGACCAGCTGAGCGCCCTGCACACGCAGAGCGTGAAGCCGGAGGTGGACCCCACCAACAAGTGGGCAGACAACGCGGACGCGGCGGTGCTGGGCCAGCGGCTGTTCGAGGACCCGGGGCTTTCGCGCTGCGGGACGGTGTCCTGCAAGAGCTGCCACACGGGTGAGTCCTACACGGTGGAGACGGCGACGGCGGAGGGCTGCGGAGGCCACCAGTCCGAGCGCAACCCGCCCAGCCTGCTGAACGTGGGCTACAGCCGCTGGTTCATGTGGGACGGGCGGGCGGACCGGCTCTGGTCGCAGGCGGTGCTGCCGCTGACGAACCCCATCGAGATGAACTCGGATGCGACGGTGGTGCGCACGCGGCTGTCCGCGGAGCCCACGTACACGGCGGCGTACACGCAGCTGTTCGGCAAGGCGCCCGCGGACGAGTCGGACCCGGACCGGCTGATGGCGAACGTGGGCAAGGTGCTGGCGGCGTACCAGCGCACGCTCAACCGCACCGACGCGCCCTTCGACGCGGACGTGCGGCGCTTCCTCCAGGCGGTGGAGGCGGGCACGCAGGAAAAGGACCCGGCGTACCTGGGCCTGAAGACGTTCATGCGCAAGGGCCAGTGCGTGGTGTGCCACAAGGGCCGCTCGCTGTCGGACGACAAGTTCCACAACCTGGGGCTGAAGGACACGGGCGCGGGGCGGCGCGGGCAGGCGGACGCGGTGGACGCGCTGGTGTCCTGGCCGTTCAACGCCGCGGGCCCCTACAGCGACGCGCCGTCGGGCATCGACGCGGCGCGGCTGCCCACGCTGAAGGCGCAGGCGCAGACGAAGCCCACGGAGGTGGAGGGCGCGTTCCGCACGCCCACGCTGCGCAACGTGGCGCTGAGCGCGCCGTACATGCACACCGGCGCGGAGAAGACGCTGGAGGACGTGGTCGACTTCTACAACGAGGGCGGCGACCCGGACGGCACCTTCGTCGGCGTGCGCACGGAGACCATCGTCAAGCTGGACCTGAGCAGCGAGGAGAAGCAGGCGCTGGTGACGCTGCTCAAGTCCATGACGGGCGCGGCGAAGTAGGCCTTTAGCGCACCAGGTGGAAGGACGTCTGACGCTGCAAGGCCCAGTGCACGGCGCCCTGCGAGTCCACGACGACGTCCTCCTCCTGGGCGGAGCGCACGGGCTGCTGGTTCCACTCCGGCACGGGGCTGGTGGCCTGCAGCTCGATGGAGAACCAGGAGTCGGGCATCACCTTGTGCTCGCCGTTGCCGGGCACGCCCTCCTGGCGGTCCCACATGCCAATCATGGGGCCGGCGCCGTGGCCGTGCAGGCCAATGGGGTGTGAGTACACGCTGCCGCTGATGCCCTCCGACTTCATGCGCGCGAGCGAGGCGCGCAGGACCTCGTTGCCGGTGCGGCCCGGCTTGATTTCCCCGGTGACGATGTCCTGGAGCCGGTTGGACGCCTTGAGCGCGGCCTTGAGGCCTTCGGGGGCGTCCGTCTCTCCGTCGCGCAGCACGTAGCCCATGTGCTGGGTGTCGGTGTTGAGGCGGAGCGCGGTGACGCCGAAGTCGCAGTGGAGCACGTCGCCGCGCTGGATGACGGGGTTGTCACCCAGTTGTTCGTCGGTGCTGCCCTGGCGCTGCACGTCCACGTCCGGCTGGAACCAGGTGTCCAGGCCTTCGTCGGCCAGCCGCTGGCGCATCCACCACTCCACGTCCTGGGTGGTGGTGGTGCCGGGGGTGATGACGGCATTGGAGAAGGCGGTCTGGATGAGGCTCCAGGCGTACTTCTGGAGGTCGGCGTAGAAGCGGACCTCGTCGGCGCTGCGCCAGCCGAGCACGTCCAGGGGCAGGCCGCCGGCGGGCTTGAGGCGCTTCACCCAGGTGGGGCCCAGGGCCTGGGCCATGCCTTCGTATTCGCCGTGGGTGAGGCCGTCCGCGAAGGCGATGGCGGGGGACACGTCGATGGCGATGGAGTCCGGCTTGCGCTCCTCCACGACCTGCTTGAGGAGCAGCCACTGTTCGGGGCCCAGGAGCTCCGCGGCGCGCTGCGAGCCGCCACGGTCCACCATCATGGGAGCGCGGCGGGCTTCATAGAGGCCGCCCTGGGTGCTGCCGCCCAGCGCCAGCCGCTCCACGCCCTTGTCCGCGCCGCGGTCGAAGAAGACGTAGATGGTGCGGCGGCGGGCGGAGAAGGTGGTGGGGGCGACGAGCGCCTTGAAGACGGGGTCCTCGTTGTACTCGCGCATGGGGACGACCCACATGCGCACGCCGTACTTGCGCATGAGCTGGGGCACGCCGGTCTCCAGCCGTTCCTTGAGCCACGCCTGCTGGCGGGCGGCCTGTTCACGCAGCGTGCCGAAGGGGCGCACCGGCGCGGCGGGAGCGGCCGGAGCGGCGACAGGAGCAGCGGGCGCGGCGGCGGCCGGGGCCTCGGGCTTCGAGGGGGCGGCGGGCGCGGTGGCGCAGGCGGAGGAACAGACGAGCGGGATGACGAGCAGGTGTTTCCAGGAGCGCATGGGCGCGCAGTCTGTCACGCGCCCTGGAGCACCGCGCGGAGCAAAAGGCCCTCAGGAACCGCCGTTGTCAGTCATTCAAGGAAAAGCCAGACACACTGTCCTGGCTTCACTTCGAATCCGTGGAGCCTGGGGGTGTGGCGCGGGGGCTGACCTTGCGCAGCTCGTGGAAGTGCTCGCGGACGAACCGCGCGGCGTTGAGCAGGGCATCCACGGGACCGACGCCCACCATGCTGACGGTGATGGGCACCGCATGGCCGATGATCAGCGGGCAATACCAGTCTCCGTTGGCATCCTGGGGGATGGGCGCGGGCCGGCCCAGGGTGACGCGGGAGACGTGCTTGCGGCCATGGTCATCCTCGAAGGACCAGTAGTCGTCGGCCACGGGGTCGCTGATGGACGCGTGGTGCGGAGGGCCAGGGTTCATGAATGGCTCCTTACCCTTCATCCGGCGGGCAGGCGGTGGAATGGGAAACGCATGCGTTGATGCGCGAGCACATGCCCTTGCATGCCGCCTTCGAGCCCTGGACGACGGACCAGCAGAGCTGCCGCTGCCAGGTCTCGGCGAGGCCCCGGCAGTATGACTCCAGGGCCGCGCCTCCCGCATCACAGGCCCTGAAGCAGGAGTCCAGGTCGAAGGTTCCGGGAGTGGACGCAAGCGGTGGAGCGCAGCCTTCGGGGTTCAGCGCGCAGAAGCTTCCGGGTCCGCGCGCATGATCCGCTCGAAACTCGCTAGGAGGCGCGGAGGCGCATCCACCTCCGACAAGGAACATCACGAGCACCAAGACGCCTGTTGTGATGCCGGGTGTTCCACGGGACATGCAGCAGTATTCCCCCAGTCCAGTCCCCCCGTCTATCCGTGAACAAAACTACTCTCCCGGCGTGACCTGGGCCACGGCGGGAGCGGGGACGTATTCCTCGCTCGTGGCCAGGGTGCCCAGCTCGTTCACTCCGCCCACCACCAGCACCGTGCCCCTGCGCAGCCACAGCGCTCCGGCTTCGCCTCGCGGCTCATGCAGCGTGGGCGCCTGCGTCCAGAGGCCCTTCACCGGATCGAAGCGCTCCGCGGAGTCCAGCGTGCCTCGCGAGGAGTGCTCGCCGCCCACCACCAGCACCGCGCCCTCCGCGGTCAGCAGCGCGGCGTGGTGCTCTCGCGGCACCGCCGGTGCTTCCACCAGCTCCCAGGCGTTGCGCTCCGGCACGTACACCTCCGCCGTCCTCGCCGCCTGCGTCGTGGTGCCGCCCACCACCAGCACGCGCCCGTCCGGAAGCAGCGTCACGGTGTGCCCCAGCCGGTGCGTCCCCGCCGCGCCGCCCACCGCTCCCGCCTTCTCCCAGCGGCCCGTCACCGGGTCGTACAGCTCCGACTGCAGGCCGCTCGCGAAGAGCACCTTGCCCGTGCGCAGCACCACCGCCGTCCCCGCGCCACCCCGCACGTACGCCGGCGCCTCCGCCACGCTCCACGTCCCCGTCACCGGGTCGAACAGCTCCGCCGAGCGCACCGGCCGCAGGTCCACGTCCGTGCCCCCCGCCGCCAGCACGCGCCCGTCCGGCAACACCACCACCGCCGGGTCGTTGCGCGCCTCGCTCATGGACGCCGCCTGCGTCCACACGCCCGTGTCCGGCGCGTACAGCTCCGCGCTCGCCAGCGCGCCCACCGTCACGCCGTTGGAGCCGCCCACCACCAGCACGCGCCCATCCGAAAGCCGCACCGCCGCGTGGTTGCGCCGCGCCGTGCGCAGCGCCCCCGTGGACCTCCAGCGCCCCGTGTCCGGGTCGAAGACCTCGCTGCTACCCAGCGTGCGGCTGCCGTCATGCCCTCCCGCCGCCAGCACCCGCCCGTCGTCCAACGCGATGTAGGGCAACAGCCGCCTCGGCGTGGACAACACGCCCGGCACCGGCGCCTCCACGCCGCCCGCATCCGCTCGCGGCGCGGGCCCGCACGCGAACACCACTCCCAACCACAGCATCGTGACGCAAGAAGTCGAAAACCGTCGCATGGCCCCACCGGGACGTCTGGTCGAGGGGTCCGTTTAACGCGCCGGTCTGACACCCAGGCCCTCGCAAGGCCCTGTGATTCCAGGACCTTGCCCTGCCCTCCGGGTTGGAAATCCCGAACTCCCGGAGGCAGCGCCGGGCCTGTCCGCATCAGTGCCGCATGGGACCCACGGGGTCGTTCGCGGGCTCCGCTTCCAGGCCCTCGCTGTGGCGCGGCGGCAGGGCTCCGCCGTCGTCGTCCTCCTCCAGCGTGAGCTGCGAATGGTCCGCCGGCTTGAGCAGGACTTCATCCCCGCTCACGGCCTCCACGTCGCTGTACTCGACCAGGTAGTCGCGCCGGGGAATGGGCACCAGCCCCTGCTCCAGCTCGAAGTGCGTGTCGCCCACGCCGGCCACCCGGCCCAGCTGCTGTCCGTCGGCGGTGCGCACCGACATGCCCTCGCGAACCTCTCCCGCGTGAATCATCGCGTCGCTCCTCGCGCTCATGGGGTCCTCACCAAGAGTGGGGTCGCTCCCGCCGCCGTGCGCGAGGTGGCAGGCAGCCCGGTGGGCCCTCGGGCCGCCTTCTTCCACGCCTGTGTGCCTGCCCTGCGCGCGGCCCCGTCACGCGGTGCCTAACGTTGCCTCAAGGAGGCCCCCATGATGCTGGAACTGTCGAACGACGAATCGCGCGTGCTGAAGGACGCCGTGGATTCCTCGCTGCAAACGCTGCTGGATGAAATCGCCCAGGCGGATCAACGCGAGCTCAAGGAGGCGCTGCACCAGCGCTACGACCGGCTCGTCGCCCTCCAGCGCCGGCTGGAACCCGTGGTGGAGAGCGAACAGGTCTACGCCTGACAACCTCCCCGCCCAATTCCTCACATCCATCCCAGGGCCGGGTTGCGATTCACAATCCGCCTGTGTATGGTTTACGTGCAGTCCCGCAGAAACCCAACTGGCCAGGAATTTCCACGTGGGTCCGTGGCCGTCCTTCTGGACGGAGGCTTGGTTGGCCGTTGAATCCGGCATGACCACGAGCACCGCCGGCAAATCCAACACTGGAGTTGCCCATGAGCAGGTCTTCGAAGCAGTACCAACCCTCGCAGGCAGATCTCGATAACCGTTCGCGTCAGCTCAATTCCGAGGATGACGCGTACTGGCAGTCTCGTGGCGAAGAGGGTCGTCCCTCCGAAAAGGAAGCGGACACCCAGCAGCCTCAGACTCCCGAGCCCTCCGAGCCCGCGTTGAAGTAGCCATCTCCCATCCACAAGGCGACACGGCTTCGCGCATGCTAGCGAAGCCGTGTCGCGGCGTTCCAATCCCTCCCACTTCAACAGGTGCCATGGCGTGGAGCCATGACACCCGGGCCCTTTCATGCGCGTCCTTCAGGTCATCCATGGATACCCCATGCGCTTCAACGCGGGCTCGGAGGTGTATACCCAGGCACTTTCACAAGGCCTGTCGAACCGGCACGAGGTCCAGGTCTTCACCCGCCGCGAGGACCCGTTCCTCCCGGACTACGAGCTGACGCAGGAGCGCGATCCGGACGACCCGCGCGTCCTGCTCCACCTGGTCAACCTGCCCAACAGCCGTGACCGCTACCGGCACGAGGGGGTGGATCAACGCTTCGCGGAGGTGCTGGACGGCTTCCGTCCCCACATCATCCACGTGGGCCATCTGAACCACCTGTCCACGTCCCTGCTGGAGGTGGGCGCGGCCCGTGGCATCCCCATCGTCTTCACGCTGCACGACTACTGGCTCATGTGTCCCCGTGGGCAGTTCATGCAGATGCATCCGGCTCCCGGGAACGAGCCCTGGTCCGCGTGTTCAGGCCAGGAGGACCGGAAGTGCGCGGAGCGCTGCTACGCGCGCTACTTCTCTGGTGCCCCCGAAACACGGGAGCAGGACGTCGCGCACTGGAGTCAGTGGGTGCACGACCGGATGGAGCATGTGCGCCGGATGATGGAGCACGTGGACCTCTTCATCGCGCCCTCGCGATACCTGCTGGAGCGGTTCCAGCGGGACTTCGGGCTGCCCGCCAACAAGTCGGTGTATCTGGATTACGGCTTCGACCTGGAGCGCCTGCGCCACCGGCAGCGAACGCCCGAGCCCGACGTCGTCTTCGGCTACATCGGCACCCACATCCCGGCCAAGGGCATCCATCACCTCATCCAGGCCTTCGGTCAGGTGCGCGGCAAGGCGCGGCTGAAGGTCTGGGGACGGCCTCGCGGCGAACACACGGAGACGCTCAAGGCCCTGGCTTGCGCCCTCCCGGGAGATGCCAGCACGCGCGTGGAGTGGCTGCCCGAGTACCGCAACACGGACATCGTGCGGGATGTCTTCAACCACGTGGACGCCATCGTCGTGCCCTCCATCTGGGTGGAGAACTCCCCTCTGGTCATCCACGAGGCGCTCCAGGCGCGGGTGCCTGTCATCACCGCGGATGAGGGAGGAATGCGCGAGTACGTCCGCGATGGAGAGAACGGCCTGCTCTTCACCCACCGCGACCCCGGGTCGCTTGCCCGGGCCATGCAACGACTCGTGGATGCTCCGGACCTCGCGGTGCGGCTGGGCGGTCGCGGGCACCTCTTCGGAGAAGGGGGCGACGTGCAGGGGATGCAGGCCCACGTGGAGGCCGTGGAGGCCCTGTATGCACGCGCCATCCGGGAGCACCGTGCCCGTCGTGCCCCCACCCGGCCCGGCCCCTGGCGCATCACCTTCGACACCAACCCCGACGACTGCAACCTGCACTGCATCATGTGCGAGGACCACTCGCCCCACAGCGACACCCAGCGGCTCCGCAGGGAAACGGGCCAGCCGAAGCGGCGCATGCCCCTGGAGCTGCTGCGAAGGGTCATGGAGGACAGCGACGGCACGCCCCTGCGGGAGGTGATTCCGTCCACCATGGGCGAGCCGCTGCTCTATCCCCACTTCGACGACATCATCGACCTGTGCATGGCGCACGGGGTGTGGCTGAACCTCACCACCAACGGGACGTTTCCCAGGCGCGGAGCCCGCGCGTGGGCACGCCGGCTGGTCCCCATCACCTCCGACGTGAAGGTGTCGTGGAATGGGGCCACGAAGCAGACCCATGAAGCGGTGATGCCAGGGACGCGTTGGGAGCAGGTCCTGGAGAACCTCCGCCAGTTCGTGGCCGAGCGGGATGCGCATGCCCGCGAGGGCGGCCATCGCTGCCGGGTCACGCTCCAGCTCACCTTCCTGGAGTCGAACGTGGGGGAGCTGGCGGACATCGTGCGGCTCGCGGCGGGCCTGGGCGTGGACCGGGTGAAAGGGCATCACCTCTGGGCCCACTTCGCCGCCATCCAGCCCCTGTCCATGAGGCGCGACGCATCCGCCATCCAGCGCTGGAACGAGGCCGCCCGGCAAGCCCATGCTGTCGCGGAGGAGTGCCGCCGGCCGGATGGGAGCAAGGTGCTGCTGGAGAACATCCATCCCCTGGGAGCGGAGGCCGTCACGGATCTCGCGCCCGGGGCGCGCTGTCCCTTCCTGGGGAAGGAGGCCTGGGTGAGCGCCGTGGGCCGCTTCGACCCCTGCTGCGCTCCCGACAAGGAACGCAGGACACTCGGGAACATGGGCAACCTGAACGAGGTGGGCATCCAGGAGGTGTGGACAGGCCCGACCTATCAACGGCTGCTGACCACGTATCAGGACCATCCCCTGTGCCGTGGCTGCAACATGCGCCAGCCGGTGAAGGAGTCCGCTTGAACCCCTGGTCGCATCCGCGAGTCGCGCCGGACAGGACCCATCATCTCCTGGACGGCAAGCCGCTCTATGCCGCGCGCTTCACCGAGGTCCTCTCCTTTCACGAACCGGGGCTCGCGGCCGTCAGGGACGCCTCGGGGGCATTCCACATTGACTTGAGGGGGAACGCGCTGTCTTCCCGCCGCTTCATCCGGACGTTTGGATTCTATGAAGGGCTCGCGGCCGTCGTGGATGCGGAGGGTGCGTTCCACCTGCGCGTGGATGGACAGGAGCTCACGTCAGGGCGCCACGCATGGTGCGGCAACTTCCAGGACGGGCGATGTCCGGTCCGGGCGAAGGACGGCCGGTACTTCCACATCCATGGCCAGGGGGAGCCGGTCTACGACGAGCGGTACGCCTACGCGGGGGACTTCCGGGACGGCTACGCGGTGGTACAGGAGGCCTCGGGCCTCCACCTGCACATCGACAAGCAGGGGCACCCGCTGAACGCACGCCGGTTCCTGGACCTGGATGTCTTCCACAAGGGCTTCGCGCGTGCGCGGGACGCAGGCGGCTGGCATCACGTCGACGCCGCGGGAGACGCGCTCTACACCCGGCGCTTCGCCTTCGTGGAGCCCTTCTACAACGGGCAGGCCCGTGTGGAGACGTTGGGCGGCGCGCTCCAGGTCATCGACGAGCAGGGCGTCACCGTGCGCGAGTTGCGTGCACGCCTTCCGGAGCCGGCATGAGGCGCTCGCCTCTCGCGCAAGAAGAAGTCCTCTCGCCGGACTCGGTCATCGCCTTCGCCCGGGACCAGCTCGCTCCGCTTCTCTCCCGCGCGTTTCCAGGTCGATTCTTCCTGGCCGGGGGAGCGTTCAAGACACTGCTCCATGGTCGATCCCCTCATGACCTGGATCTCTGGCCAGCGACCCTCCAGGACCGGCAGGCGCTCCTGCTGCACCTGGAAACACTCGGAGCCGTGCTGCTGGATGACAACCATCCCTTCCAGACGACCTTCCATCTCTCGGGACGGCGGCTCGAAGTGGCCTACGACTGCACGCCAGCGACACTGGAAGAGCGCCTCTCCCGATTCGACCTGGGCCTCTCCGCCATCGGCGTGGAATACGCGGGAGGCCATTGGCGGGGGCACGTACATCCCCTGGCTGCAGAATCCGTCCAGCGCCGCGAGGTGCTGCTGCTGCGCCCGCTGGCCAACTGGAAGTACCTGCTTGCCACCCTGGAGCGGTTGCGTCGCTATGGCGATGAGCTGGGGTATCGCGTCCCGGTCCAGGAGGAGCAATACCTCTGGGACTTGTTCGCGCTACAGCCTCGCGAGTCCCAGGAGGCCCTGATGACACGCCATGCGCGTGTCGCGCGCGAGGGCGGGAGCGTCCTGGCGGATGCCCGGCTGCGGCTCCGCCCCTGACTCACACCGCGAGCCCCGTCCTCGCGTCGAACCGGCGCAGGTAGCGCGCGTCATGGCGCAGCCACACCGTGTCTCCGCTCGCGGCGCGGAAGTCCCCGGGCGCCCGCGCCACCAGGCGCTCGCCGCCCGTCTCCACCGTCACCCAGACCTCCGCGCCCATGGGCTCCACCAGGTACACGCGCCCCTCGCGCGCGTCCTCCGGCCTGGCGCCCTGCCCCACCTGGAGGTGCTCCGGCCTCAGGCCCAGCACCGCGTCACCTTCGGACAGGCCCAGCGTTTCCGGCTTCACCAGGTTGATGCGCGGCGAGCCGAAGAAGCCCGCCACGAAGAGGTTCGCCGGCGCGTCGTACAGCTCGCGGGGCGGGGCCACCTGCTGCACCTCGCCCTGGCTCATCACCACCACGCGGTCCGACAGCGTCATCGCCTCCGCCTGGTCGTGCGTGACGTAGATGAACGTGGCCTTCAGCTGTTCGTGCAGCTTCTTGATTTCGCCGCGCATCTGCGTGCGCAGCGCCGCGTCCAGGTTGGACAGGGGCTCGTCGAAGAGGAACACCTTGGGCCTGCGCACCAGCGCGCGCCCCAGCGCCACGCGCTGCCGCTGCCCACCCGACAGCTCCTTGGGCCGGCGCGCCAGCAGCGCCTCCAGCCCCAGCACGCCGGACACCTCGCGCACGCGCGCGTCGACGTCCTTCGCACCCATCCCCGCCACCTTCAGCGGGAACGCCAGGTTCCCCGCCACGTCCAGGTGCGGATAGAGCGCGTAGCTCTGGAACACCATCGCGATGTCGCGCTCGCGCGGCGACAGGTCGTTCACCCGCTGCCCGTCGATGCGCAGCTCGCCGCCGGACAGCTCCTCCAGCCCGGCGATGAGGTTCAACGTCGTGGACTTGCCGCAGCCGGACGGGCCCACCAGTGACACGAACTCGCCGTCCGCGATGTCCAGCGTCACGCCCTTCACCGCCGCCACGCCACCCCGGTACACCTTGCGCACGTCCTGCAGGGACACCGTCGCCAAGGCTCCGCTCCTCCACTCAGGGCCACGCCCCGCGAAAAGCCCCAGCATCGCCGCTCGCGTCCGCCCGCGAAGCCCCGTCCCTACGTGCCCCGTCACATCCCCTACAGTTCTCCGGACCGGGCAACACGAATGGCCCTTCGATAAATGCCGGCCGAAGGCCGGGCAATGACGACGATGACGGCGACCGAAGATGGACCCGACTGGGATCCAATCCGAGCACTCGCGCGGCAGGTGCTCCGCGATGGAGCGCCGCTGGTGCTGACCGATGACGTGCGCGACCTGCTGCGGCGCACGGCGCGAGAAGTGGCCCTGAGCGACGCCGACGTGAGCACCGACGCTCGCGCGCTCGCGGTGCTGCGCGAGTGCTCGCGGCGCATCACCGAAGGCTCGAACAGGCTGGGGGACGCGCTCCACCGGATGTACCGCCACCGCGAGGCAGGCGACTACGACAGCGCGCGGCAGGAGATGCGCGAGGTCCTGTCCGTCGAAGTGGTGCCCCTCTACCGCGAGATTGCCCAGGGCCAACTGGCCGCCATGGCCGGCAAGCCGTGACCCGGGGCGCCCCGTCACCGCCCCTACGTGTCGGGTTTTCCAGGGCGGGCGGTTTGTTACAGGTTCAACAGTTCTCTACACTGTGCCGGCACGCAGCACCGGAGCCCGCCCCCATGCCCTTCACCTTCCGTGGCCAGAACCTGACCGCCATCCTGGGCGACCCGCTCAACGCGGCCAACAGCCTGTACGGCATCATGAGCGCGGCGGAGCCGCAGTTCATGGAGGACCTGCGGCAGCACTGGAAGAAGCACATCCGCGAGACGCCCGGTGTGAACGGCACCGCGTGGCGGCCCGCGCTGAAGGCCTTCTCCGCCATCGAGGGCTACTGGGGCAACACGTACAGCGACCACCGCATCGCGAAGGTGCTCTACGGGCCGGCGCACTCGGTGGCCACGCAGGCGGTGACGGGCGTGGGGTCTTCCGCGCAGTTCCTGCGCGACTTCGAGGCCGCGCGCGACGAGGCCTTCTACGTCTTCTTCCAGGGCGCGTCCGTGAACCAGTTGGCGGGCGTGTCCTTCCGGGCCACGTACTACCACAAGGACGTGTCGTCGCTGTTCGAGCAGCGCCCGCACAGCAAGCTCAAGACCATCGTGTCCCGCCGGGTCATCGAGACGGCGCAGATCATGCTGCGCATCCTCTACGGCAACATGAACATGGGCTGGGGCAGCCTCTACAGCACGCGCACCCTGTCCACCACGCTGCTGCTGGCGCAGATGCACAACTCCGCGCTCGGCCACTACCGGTCCCTCAACACGGGGCGGCAGCATTGCTACAACCAGAGCGGGGTCGCGTTCACGCTGCTGACGTTCGCGTACGTCGTCGCGCAGGCGTGGGTGGACAAGGGCTACGAGTACAACGAGCAGCGCTGGTACTTCTTCTGGAAGCTGCTGGGCTCGCTGCTGGGCGTGGACACGCGCCTCATCGCGGACGACCACGCGGAGGCCGCCACGCTGTGGGACCTCTTCTTCTCACAAGGGGAGTGCTTCGGCGGCATGCCCGCGCCCTACCCCACGACGCTGGACGCCAACCGCATCGACGACGACCTGTGGAATGGCTACGACGTGCAGCCGGAGGCGAACCTGATCCAGTGGGTGCCCGCCTTCGTCGTCACCCAACTGCGCAACAGCCTGCGCTGGGGCAAGTACCTCATCGGCCGCTGACTTCAGCGCTCCACCGTCACGCCCTTCCAGAAGGCCACATAGCCCTGGATGTTGGACGCGGCCGGCTTGGGCTCCGGATAGAACCAGGCCGCGTCGGCGTTCGTCTTCCCGTCCACCTCCACGGAGTAGTAGCTGGCCTCGCCCTTCCAGGGGCAGGTGGTGTGCGTGGCGCTGGGCTTGAAGTGCTCGCGCGCCAGACTGTCGGGCGGGAAGTAGACGTTGCCCTCCACGGTCTCGTAGGTGTCGCTCTTCGCGAGCACGACGCCGTTCCATTTCGCGACTGGCATGGGAAACCCTCCTGGGGACTTCGCTAACGGCGCATCAGCCGACTTGCGCGGCCTGGTTGGACGCGTGCTGCGTGAGGAAGGGGGCGAGCTCCGCGTTGACGAGCGCCGGCTCCTCCACGGAGGACGAATGGCCTCCGCGCGACAGGCGCACCAGATGGGAGCCCGGAATGAGCGAGTGGATGCGCTCCGATTTGGCGGGCACCGTCGCGCGGTCCTCTTCCCCCACGATGACGAGCGTGGGCGTGCGGATGCGCGGCAGCTCCTCCGTGATGGGCTTGCGTTGGATGACGCCGTTGACGGCGCGGTAGATGTCACGGCGGTTGCCCGTCAGGCGCGTTCGCCACAGCGCCCGCTCCTCCACGCGGCCCGGGTCGGTGAGGAACGACGCGCCGAACATGATGCGCATCACCGGCGTGGCGACGGGGCCCAGGCCCACGTAGCGGGCGATGAGGTTGAGCGCGGTGTAGCGCGGCACGTTGACGATGGGCTCGGGGTCCGCGGACGTCTCCAGGAGCACCAGCGAGCGCAGCAGGTCCGGCCGGCGCGCCGCGAGCCGCATGCCCACGAAGCCGCCCATGGACAGGCCCACGAAGTGGACGGGCGCCACGCCCAGGGACTCGATGAGCGCCACCGCGTCCGCGTACACCGTCTCCACGTCGATGGCGGACTCGGGCGGCACGTCGCTCTGGCCCTGCCCCCGGTGGTCGTACGAAATGCAGCGGAAGCGGCCGCGCAGGGCCTCCACCTGCGGGTCGAACAGCCGGGTGCTCCAGAGGAGCCCGTGGCTGAAGAGGACCACGTCTCCAGAACCCCCCGTGTCCTCGTAGTACAGCCGGGTTCCATTCACGGACCGCATGGGCATGGGCACGGCCTCCCTTGGCTTGGAGGGAGACCCTAATCCAGGGCTCGCCAGGACCGCAGCCCTCCCTGGGAGGTCATTGTCCACTGGACGAGGCGGTCTTGCGCGGAGCGCCGCTTGTGCGGCCTGTCGCTTGGGAGGAGCATGGGCGGCACCTTCCGGATGCGCTCCTCTCGCCCTGTCCTTGTCGCCCTCGCGGTGGTGGTCCTCGCGGCGGGCCTGTTCTTCTTCCTGCGCCCTTCGTCCGCGCCCACGCCCGCGGTGTCCCCGCCGGTGACCCAGGCGCCCGCTCCGGCTCCGGAGACCCCGCTGGACGCGGGCAGCGTGGCCGCGGCCGTGCCGGTGAAGACGGTGGAGGCGCCGCCCGCGAAGCCGAACCATTTCGTGGGCTCGCAGGTGTGCGCGGACTGCCACGAGGAGCAGCACACGGGCTGGAAGCACGACTGGCACTCGCGGGCGCTGTCGCCGGCGACGAAGCCGTACGTGGTGGGCACGTTCGCGGCGGGCACGCACTTCAAGGGCGAGTCCAGCGAGGCGTGGATGCGCCGCGACGGGAGCCAGTACCTGATGCGCACCAAGGGCGCGGACGGGAACCTGGGCGAGTGGCCGGTGCAGTGGGTGGTGGGCGGCAAGCGGATGCAGGACCCCATCACGCTGTTGCCGGACGGCCGCTGGCAGGTGATGCCGGTGTACTTCCACGTGACGGGCAAGGGCGAGTGGGTGGACTACTCGGAGAAGAAGCAGGGGGCGCTGTCGCCGGACCACCCGTTCTTCTGGACGAACTTCCGCCGCAGCGCGCAGCACGCGTGCCTGGACTGCCACGTGACGGGGCTGGACGCGCGCTATGACCGGGCGAGCCACCAGTGGGAGACGAAGTTCGCGGACGCGGGCGTCGCGTGTGAGTCCTGCCACGGGCCCGGCGGGCGGCACGCGGAGTCGCAGGTGCCGGAGGACATCATCCAGCCGGCGAAGCTGTCGAAGGAGGAGGGCTTCGCGGTGTGCGCGCAGTGCCACGGGCCGCGCCGCACGCTGTTCCCCATGCTGGACGCGAAGCACCACTTCCTGCCCGGCCAGCGCTACGACGCGAGCTATCAGCCCATGGTGCTGCTGGTGGGCAACGACCGCTCCGGGGACTTCTTCGCGGACGGGCGTCCCAGCACCTCCAGCTTCGAGTACCAGGCGCTCATCCAGTCCCAGTGCCACCTGAAGGGCGGGGCCACGTGCCTGACGTGCCACACGGCGCCGCACGACGCGAACGCGCCCAACGAGGTGCGCAAGCAGAAGCCGGTGGCGGCGCGCACATCGGTGAACGCGTCCACGTGCCAGGGCTGTCATCAGGAGGTGGTGGCGCAGGGCGAGCAGCACACGCACCACAAGGCCGCGGCGGCGCAGGACTGCCTGGCGTGTCACATGCCGCCGGTGGTGTCGGGCGTGTTGGACCACTTCGCGGACCACGCGCTGGACGTGCCGGTGCCGCAGAACACGGCGCGCCACGACGTGCCCAACGCGTGCAACACCTGTCACGCGAAGCAGACGCCGGACGCGATGCAGGCGTCGCTGGTGAAGTGGTGGCCGAAGGCGGAGGCGCGGCAGCAGCGGAGGCTGCGGCTGGCGGACGCGTTCGACGAGAAGACGGCGGCGGGAAGCCGTGGGGCACTGGAGGCGGTGCTGGCGGACACGGCAGAGGCGGGCACGCTGCGGGGCGCGGCGGCGAAGTTCCTGGCGCGCCGGTTCAAGCACGACGCGGTGCCGGCGCTGCGGGCGGCGTTGAAGGGGACGACGGACAGCACGCTGCGCTCGGACATCATCGACGGCTTGGGCGCGGCGAACGCACGCGAGGCGACGGAGGACCTGGCGTCGCTGCTCAAAGACGGCTCGCTGTGGGTGCGGCAGGGCGCGGCGCTGACGCTGGCGGCGTTCGGAGACGCGAGGGGAATGCCGGCGTTGCAGGCGCTGGCGACGGAGCCGGAGACGCGAGGGCTGGTGCAGCCGCACGTGATGCTGGGGCAACTGGCCATGCGCCGCAGGGACGTGACCACGGCGACGCGTGAGTTCGAACAGGCGCTGGACCTGCAGCCCTACAACGCGGACGTGCTGGTGCGGCTGGCAGACCTCTACGTGGTGCAGGGCAACGCGGCGAAGGGCCGCGAGCGGCTGGAGGAAGCGCTCCGGTTCGATCCGCAGAACAAGTCCGCGAAGCAGCGGCTGGGCATGTTGCCGGCGCAGTGAGGATGCGCGGCGTGAGCGTGGCGCGGCGCGCGTTTCCGGCGGTGTTGCTCCTGGCGGGCTGCCTGCGGTCCACGCCCACGCGTGATTCGTGGACGAATGACGCGTCCATCAAGTTCCCACAGTTCTTCGAGCAGCCTGCCGTGGAAGCGGGAGCGGATGGACGCACGGTCGAACTGAGCGGCACCATCCTGCATGCGCTCGACGCAGCCGCCGCCGACTTCCTGGGCCCACAAGATGCCAACACCCCGTGCGTCGACCGGCGCGAGTCACACCGGAACAGGGTCATTCAGCGGCAGGGCATCCTCTTCATCCGAATCGATGAGGATCCGCAGGCCTGCGGGCTGACCGTTCCCGCGCTGCATTCGGGCGCGCAGTACGCGGTCGGGAGCGATGGCCGGAGCCTCCGCCGCCTTCGGGATGGCGAGCCGGATGAATCGATGGAGCCCACGGATGCAGGGCACGGCATCCTGGTTCCCACGTCGGAGGTCGGCCGGTCCTTCGATCCACCCGATGGCTCCGTGCCCCTACCGTTCATCCAGACTCCCGGCTTGGATACGGGAACTGGAGTGCGCCATGGCCCATGACCTGCACCAACTCCTGGAGGAGGTCACGGACGAGGCGTCCTTCCTACGCTTCGTCCAGGCGCTGAGCGAGGACTTCGAAGAGGACCGCGCGGAGGCTGCCCGCCGGCATCCTGCTCCGCACGCTCCGAGCCCCCTCGGCTGGGAGAACGGCACCATCGGGGCGTTCCTCGAACGAGGCGCTTCCTGGGGCGAGGACACCCAGGACCGGGGCCGCTCCGCCAATCCCTGGCACCGGTGCGCGAGCATCCTGTTCGCGGGCAAGTTCTACGAGTGACAGAGGCCCTCCAGGCCTGACTGTCATCCCTTACCGCGGCCCCCGTGCCTGGACTGCCTCAGTGCTGCACGGCGAGGATGCGCCGTCCCTTCACGTCCACGGCATAGGTCGCCCCCATGTCCATGATGGCGCCCTGCTTCTCGCAGAGCTGTGGCTTGAGCGTGATCTGCACGAAGGTCACGCCCTCCGGGCCAGGTGCCGCGCTGACGTCATAGGACTCGCGCTGATAGAGACAGCGCTCCTCCTCCGTGGCCCCTTCGTGGGGCTTCAAATCCAGGGGCCGGAAATCATCCAGCGCCAGTTGCATGGCGGTCACCATGCCGCCCGCGAGCGTCTGCGCGTCTTCGGGCAGGTCCAGTGGGAACTGGACGCGGGCCGCCTCTTCCGGCGGTGCATGGGGAGGACGCGAAGTGCGCTGGAAGAACGCACACGCGGGGAGCAGGCACAGGGCCAGGAGCCATCCTGACTTCGCTGGTTTTGAGAGGTGCATGGGCGTGGGTGTTACTCCGTAACGGCGGTCATCAGACCCGTGGCTTTGTGCTCTGGCTTGACGATACCGATGAGCGCCCAACGCTTCTCCATTCTCACGCCCCTGGGGCAGCCGTGGCGTGCTGAACGCGCGCCCTCCCTTGAAGACAGACGCCTGCTCGGCGCTCGCGACGCACGTTGGCTCTTCCCCAGCCAGCGTCAGGACGCGCCATGTCTCCACGAGCCCCTCCACCTTCTTCCCTGCCCTCGCGTCCGTAAGGGCAACCCCGGACCTCCGCTCCTGGCCCGAGGTCCGTTCATCGACGGCTGAGCACTTCCTCGCCCTGCTGTGTTGTCCACTGGAGCGCCGGGGGGCGCGAACCGTGGCGGGGGGCTGGCATCGCCCCTACCTGGGGAGCATTCCTTATGAACGCGTTCGTGTTCGCAGCCCTGCTGGTTCCCGCCGGAATCCCCGGTGAGGCGCCAGCGCCGCACGGCTCCGGACCCTTCCGTCCCGTCCTCGCGCAATACACCGCGCCACCGCAGCGCGCTCCGCCCGCGCCTCCGCCACCCACGCCTTCCGCGCCACCACCGGCCGCTCCCGCGCCCACCACCCAGGCTCCGAACGCACCCCGCACTCCCGCTCCGCCCCGACCCGGCCGCGCCAGCACGCCCGCGTCCCAAGACCCAGACGACGTCCCCGAAGTGCCACCGCCGTTCCAGGCGAACGTGTCGGATCCGTTGCTCACGCCCGCGCCCGCCGCGCCCCAGGAGCTCCAGTCCTGGAACGAAGCGCTCACGCTCCTGCGCCAGCGCTCCACCGACTTCCAGGCGGCGCTGGGCCAGATTGAAGTCGCCGCGGGCACGTGGCGCATCGCGCTCGCCAACCTGCTGCCCTCCGTCTCCGGCGACCTGACCGCCCAATACAACGTCCTCAACCCGGGCATCGTCGCCTTCGGCGGCGGCACGGGCGGCGCGGTGACGGGTGGCGGGAACTTCACCCCCACGGAGCTGCTGGGCGTGGGCATCCTCAGCGCCAACGTGCCCGTGGTGGACCTGGCCAGCCTCTACGCCCTGGGCAGCGCCAAGGAGTCGCGGCGCACCGCCAACCTGTCGCTCGCGGAGACGCGCCGGCAGCTCACCCGCGGCCTCGCACAGGCGCTCGTCTCCGTGTCCTCCACGGAACGCCTGGCGGAGGTCAACCGCGTCAACCTGCGCACCTCGCTGGAGCGGCTGGCCCTGGCGCAGCGCCGCTTCGAGCTGGGCGCGGGCACCCGGCTGGACGTCGTCCGCGTGGAGCAGGACGCGCAGATCGCCCGCCGCAACGTCGTCACCGGCGACGAGGACCTGCGCAAGGCGCGCGAGTCCCTGGGCCTGGCCCTGGGCACCCCGTCCGCCGTGGGCCTCAAGCCGGGCCTGGAGCTGACCACGCTGCTCCAGGGCGCGAAGGCCACCTGCCGCACGCTGCAGGAGCTGGAGAACCGCCCGGACATCGCCGCCGCCCGGTCACGCCAGGTGGTGGCCGAGCGCGCCATCGGCGAGGTGTATCGCCAGTACGCGCCCACCCTGGACCTCACCAGCAGCACCACCGCGCTCACCGTCAACCCGGGCTTCGCGAAGGTGCCCATCTGGAACGTCGGCGCCAGCCTGGTGCTGCCCTTCTGGGATGGCGGCGCGCGCGAGGGCCGCCTGCGCCAGGCCCGCGGCCAGCTGGAGCAGGCCCGCGCGGATGTCACCGGCCGCGAGCGCAACGTCGTCATCGAGGTCACCCAGGCGAAGCGCGCCGTGCAGGTGACCCAGGCGACGCGCGACCTGGCGGACCGCCAGCGGAAGCTCGCGGAAGAGAATGACCGGCTCACCCGCCGCAGCTTCGAGGTGGGCACCGGAACGAGCCTCGAGCTGGTGGACGCGGCCGGGGCCCTGCGGCAGGCCGAACTGGAGCTCGTCATCCGCGACTTCCAGTACCGCCAGGCCCAGGTGGATGCATTCCTGTCGGAGGCGGCATGCGATTGGTGAGGGTCGGTTGGGGCGCGTGGGGGCTCGTCCTCGCGCTGACGGCGGGCGGGTGCAGCGGCGGCAAGGAGCCCGGCCAGGCCTCTCCCGGAGGCGGCCCCCAGGCGGGCGGCCAGAGCCAGGGCGGCGGCAAGCCCACGCCCGTGCAGGTGATGGCGGTGAAGCCCGGCCCGGTGCGCGACACCCGCGAGTACGTGGGCACCCTCATCTCCCGCAGCAGCATCACCGTCGTCCCGCAGGTCGCCGGCTACATCCAGCAGATTCCCGCCCGCCCCGGCCAGCAGGTGAAGGCCGGTCAGGTGCTGCTCGTCGTGGATCCGCGCCAGGAGCAGGCCTCCCTGCGCGCCACCCAGGCCCAGAAGGCCTCCGCCGTCGCCAACCGCGAGTTCGCTCGCAAGACGCGCGAGCGCAGCGCGCAGCTTCTCAGGGAAGGACTCGTCAGCCGCCAGGACTACGAACAGGCCGTGGCCCAGGCGGCGCAATCCGAGGCCCAGGCCCAGGCGGCGGAGGCGCAAATCCAGAACCAGCAGGTGCAGCTGGGCTTCTTCAACGTGAGCGCCCCCTTCGACGGCGTCGTGGGCGACATCCCCGTGAAGCTGGGCGACTACGTGACGCCGCAGACGGCGCTCACCATCCTGGACCAGAGCCGCGCGCTGGAGCTGTCCGTGCAGGTGCCCGTGGACCAGGCCGCGCGCGTGAAGGTGGGACAGACGCCGCTGGAGGTGCTCAACGCGGACGGCGAGCCCATCGTCCGCGCCCCCGCCTCCTTCGTCGCCACCACCCCCAACCCCAACACGCAGCTGGTGGAGGTGCAGGCCGCCTTCGCGAACACCGTGGGCCTCAGGGCCGGCCAGCTGGTGCGCGCGCAGCTCGTCTACGACGTGCGCGACGCCCTGAAGATGCCCACCACCGCGGTGACGCGGCAGGGCAGCCAGTCCTTCGCCATGGTGGTGGGTGAGAGCGACGCCGGCACCGTGGTGAAGCGCCAGCCCGTGACGCTGGGGCTGGTGGAGGGCAACGACTACGAGGTGCTCAAGGGACTGGACGCGGGCACCCAGGTCATCATCAGCGGGGTGCAGCAGCTGCGGGACGGCATGCCCATCCAGCCGAAGCCCGCGCGGCGGTCGCAGGGCCAGACAGAAGGCATGCCCCTGCCCCCTGCCCAGGGCATGGGCGGCGGCGCGGACGCGGGTCGGTAGGGGGCTGCCATGTTCACCGACTTCTTCATCCAGCGCCCCGTCTTCTCCAGCGTGCTGTCCATCCTCATCACGCTGGTGGGCGCCATCTCCATTCCCAGCCTCCCCATCGAGCAGTACCCGGAGCTGGCGCTGCCGCAGGTGCAAATCACGGCGACCTACACCGGCGCGTCCGCGGAGACGGTGGAGAGCGCCGTCACCACCGTGCTGGAGCGCCAGCTCAACGGCATGGAGGGCATGCGCTACATGTCCTCCACCAGCACCAACGACGGCCAGTGCACCATCACCGCCACGTTCGACCCGTCGCGAGACGTGGACCTGGCCGCGGTGGACGTGCAGAACCGCGTGGCCACCGCCACGCCGCAGCTGCCCTCTCAGGTGAACGCGCTGGGCGTCACCGTGCGCAAGGCGCAGACGCAGCTGCTGGTCTCCTTCGGCGTCTATGACAAGGAGAAGCGCTACGACACGGAGTTCATCAGCAACTACGCGGACGTCTTCATCCGCGACGCGCTGTTGCGCGTGAAGGGCGTGGGCGACGTGCGCATCTTCGGCGAGCGCCGCTTCGCCATGCGCCTGTGGCTGGACCCCACGGAGCTGGCCCGCCGCGGCCTCACCGCGCAGGACGTGGTCAACGCGCTCCAGGAGCAGAACGTCCAGGTGGGCGCGGGCAAGGTGGGCCAGGCCCCGTCCTCCAAGGACCAGGCGTACCAGTTGTCCCTCCAGGTGAAGGGCCAGCTGACGTCCGCGGACGAGTTCGGCGCCATCGTCATCCAGCGCGGCGCTGACGGCGCCCTGGTGCGCATCCGCGACGTGGGCAACGCGCAGCTGGGCGCGGAGAACTACCAGCAGCTGTTGCGCTTCAACGGCCAGGACGCGGTGGGCCTGGGCATCACGCAATTGCCCGGCTCCAACGCGCTGGACGTGCGCAAGGGCGTGGAGGCGGAGCTCCAGCGGCTGTCCGCCAACTTCCCGCCGGGCCTCACCTATCAGGTGGCGTTCGACACCACGGCCGCGGTGAGCGCCTCCATCGAGGAGGTGCTCAAGGCGCTGGGTGAAGCCATTCTCCTGGTCGTCCTGGTCATCTTCATCTTCCTGCACGGCTGGCGCAGCGTGCTGGTGGCGGTGACGACGCTGCCGGTGTCACTCGTCGGCACGTTCATGTTCGTCAACGCGTTCGGCTTCTCGCTCAACACGCTGACCCTCTTCGGCCTCACGCTGGCCACGGGCCTGGTGGTGGATGACGCCATCGTCGTCATCGAGAACGTGGAGCGCGTCATCGAGCACGAGAAGGTGGACGCGAAGGAGGCCACCCACCGGGGCATGCAACAGGTGGCCGGCGTGGTGGTGGCCACCGCGCTGGTGCTGTCCGCGGTGTTCATCCCGGTGTCCTTCTTCCCCGGCACCACGGGCGCCATCTACCGCCAGTTCGCGCTCACCATCGCGTTCTCCATCAGCCTCTCCGCGCTCGTCGCGCTCACCCTGTCCCCCGCGCTGTGCGCGCGCCTCTTGCGCCCCAACGAGGGCAAGAAGTTCGTCCTGGCGCGCAAGTTCGACCAGGGCCTGGACTCGCTCCGGCGCGGCTACGGGAAGCTGCTGGGCGTGATGCTGGGCAAGGCTCGGTGGCTCGTCGTGGGCATCTTCGCGGTGTTCCTCGTGGCCACGGGCCTGCTCTACCGCTCCACGCCCACGGGCTTCATCCCGGACGAGGACCAGGGCTACATCATCATCGCGGTGCAGGGCCCGGAGGGCACGTCGCTGGAGTACACGCGCAACGTGCTCATCCAGGTGGAGGGCCTCATCAAGCAGCAGGAGGAGGTGACGCAGATCTTCACCGTGGGCGGCTTCTCGCTCCTGGGCACGGGCGCCAACTACGGCTCGCTCTTCATCAACCTGAAGCCCTGGGAGGAGCGCAAGGCGAAGGAGTCCAGCGTCGCGGGCCTGATAGAGCGTCTGCGTGGCCCGCTGAGCCAGGTGGGCGGCGCGCGCGTGCTGCCCCTGCAACCACCCGCCATCCGAGGCGTGGGCAGCGTGGGCGGCTTCGAGTTCGTGCTGGAGGACCAGCAGGGTGGCCGCACGCTGGAGGAGCTGGCGCAGGCCACCCAGGCCCTGGTGGGCAAGGCGGGCCAGGATCACCGGCTGCGCGGCGTGTTCTCCGCGTTCACCGCGGGCTCGCCGCAGCTCAACATCGACGTGGACCGGGAGAAAGCCAAGGCCATGGGCGTGCCCCTGTCCTCGCTGTTCTCCACGCTCCAGGTGTACCTGGGCAGCCAGTACGTGAACGACTTCACCTTCGCCAACCGCGTCTACCGCGTGTTCGTGCAGGCCGCGACGCCCTTCCGTGACAACCCCAAGGACATCGGCAGCTTCTACGTGCGCGCGGACACCGGGGCCATGGTGCCGCTGGAGGCGCTGGTGAAGGTGACGCCCATCACCAGCGCGCAGAACATCACCCACTACAACCTCTTCCGCTCCGCCAACATCAACGGCCAGGGCAGCCCCGGCACCTCCACCGGCACGGCCTTGAACGCCATGGAGGAGGTGGCGAAGCAGGCCCTGCCGCCGGGCTTCACCTTCGAGTGGACGGGCCTGTCCCAGGAGCAGAAGAGCGCGGGCAACACCGTGCTCGTCATCTTCGCGCTGGGCATCGTGTTCGTGTTCCTGGTGCTGGCCGCGCAGTACGAGAGCTTCGCCCTGCCCTTCGTCGTCATGCTCGCGGTGCCCGTCGCGATGATGGGCGCGCTGCTCCTGCAGAACCTGCGAGGGCTGGTGAACGACGTGTTCTGTCAGGTGGGCCTGGTGATGCTGGTGGGCCTCGCGTCGAAGAACGCCATCCTCATCGTGGAGTTCGGCGAGCAGCTGCGCGCGCAGGGTCAGGGAGTCGTGGAGTCCGCCATCAACGCGGCGGAGACGCGCCTGCGTCCCATCCTGATGACGTCCTTCGCGTTCCTCTTCGGCGTGGTGCCGCTGATGCTGGCCAGCGGCGCGGGCGCCTCCGCGCGCAAGTCGCTGGGCACGGCCGTCTTCGGCGGCATGCTCTTCTCCACCTTCGTGAACCTCATCTTCATCCCGGTGCTCTACGCGCTGGTGGAAGGCGCGCGCACGAAGATCCTGAAACACCGCAAGCATGGCAATCCACCAAGCGGACCGCAGAATCCGCCGCCGCCGTCCATCCCTCCCGAGGGGGAGCCACCGCGACCCCAGCCGGCGTAGCGGCGCGTCGCGAAGGACCCGCACGGAGCGGGCAGGCACTCTGGCGTGCTACCCGGCGCCGGAGCGTCCTGGTTATCCTTGAGCGACGCATGCCTTCTCCTCTGACTGTCGATGAGCGGCGTCGGTGGCTGTACACGTTGAAGCAAGCCCCCGTGCTGCGCCACGCGCGTGCGTCCGCCCTGCTCCGCCTGCTGGAGCGGGCCCGGCCGGTGGAACCCCAGCCGGGCGAGGGCATCTGCCGCGAGGGCGAGCCGGTGGACGGCATCTACCTCCTGCGCTCGGGCGAGTGGCGGATGACGGCGGGAGGGACGGTGCTCCTGCACCTGCGCTCGGGGATGTCGCTGGGCGTGGAGGCGCTCGCGCGCGGCACGTGGCCCGTCACGGTGACGGCGGCGTCCGCGTCGCACGCCCTCTTCCTTCCTCGCGCGGAGCTGGAGGCGGTGGCGACGGTGCCGCGCGGCGGCGCCACGCCGCGCACGGACGTGGTGACGTTCCGCGCGCAGCAGGGGCTGGAGCTGCCGCCCGCGATGCTGTCCGTGCTGGTGGAGCTGGTGGCGAAGGTGATGGTCCATGACTTCGGGGACCGGGTGCTGCTCGTGCGCGCGGGGACGAAGCGCACGGACGGCGCGGTGCGCGGAGCCGACCGCGTGTTCCGCCGCACGGTGACGCCGGGCGCTCCGCTCCTCCCCGAGAGCGAGGACTTCGACTGCGTGCTGGTGGATGGCGCGCCGGTGCCGGAGGCGCTGACGCCGCGCGAGGTGCGGCTCATGCCTCCGGGCGGAGAGGCGGACGGCGTGGGGACGCCGGGAGCGCCGGTGCTGCCCACCGTGCTGCTGTCGCCGTGGCGGCCGATGGGCAGCCCGACGTTGCGGGGGCGCTCGCTGCCGGCCGAGGACGGCTGGGACGAGGACGCGCCGCCGCCCGGGTGCCGGCTGCGGCTGGACTGGGAGCGGCTGGTGGTGCGGCCCGGGGACTCGCGGCCGCTGGCGGCGCTGGGCCTGGACGCGGGGACGCTGGACGCGCTGTCGCGGTGGGCGCGCGCCATCACCGGCCGGCGCGTGGGACTGGCGCTCAGCGGCGGCGGAGTGTGGGGCTTCTACCACGTGCACCTGTTGCGGAGGCTGGCCGCGCTGGACGTGCCGGTGGACTTCCTCAGCAGCGCCAGCATGGGCTCGCTGGTGGGCGCGTACTACTGCGGCACCGCGCGCGACGGGCGTGAAGGCCTGGACGGCCTGCGCCGGCTCCAGCACCGCGCGCGGGGCGGGCACCTGTCCGCAGCTGCGCTGTCTTCCGTCGTGACGACGCAGGCCATGGAGTGGCTGGTGCGCGGCGACCTGGGGGACCTGGCGCTGGAGGAATTGCCCATGGGCTTCCTGCCGGTGACGACGGACCTGACCACGGGCCGCTGCGTGGTGCTGGAGAAGGGGCCGCTGGCGCTGGCCGTGCGCGCGAGTGGCTCGGCGCCGGGTGTCTGGGCTCCCACGCTCCAGCCTCCCGCGCGCTACGTGGACGGGGCCTTCACCAGCATGGTGCCGGTGGACGTGCTGCTCCACGCGGGCGCGGACCTGATCTTCTCCAGCAACATCTTCCCCGCGGGCCATCACCACGCCGCGCGGCCGCTGTTGCCCGGAGCGGTGGGGCTGTTCCTCTCCGCGCTCAACCCGGTGGCGCGAGCGAAGGACCTGCTGGCCAGCGGCGTGCTGCTCCTGCACCGCAGCGGCGACCTGGAGTCCGCGAGAGGGGACCTGCGCTACGACGTGGGCACGCGTGAGCATCCGTTGCTCGGCTCCATGCGCTTCACGCACGTGGACGAGGTGCTGGACGAGGCCGCGCGCGACATGGACCTGGAGCAGAAGCTGCTGGAGCTCAAGCAGGCCTGGGAGGCGCTGCGAGGGCGCCGGAACGCGGCCGGCGGAAGGAGGGCCGCATGATTCCTGGCCGCAGCCAGGCGCGGGAGTTCTTGCGCGGGAAGCCGGCCGGCCGCCGGAGGGCCGCATGATTCCGGTTCGCATCCTCGGCACCGCGAGCGTGCTGCCCGGCCCGGCCGTGACGACGGAAGAGGTCTGCGCGCGCGTGGGCCGCGACGCGGCGGAGGTCGAACGCAAGACGGGCATCCGCACGCGGCACTTCGCTCCTGCGGGGACGCGCGCCGCGGACCTGGGAGCCCAGGCCCTGCGGGGCGCGCTGGAGGCAGCGGGACTTCCGGCGACGGCGCTCCGGCGAATCCTGTTCGTGTCGTCGATGGGCGGGGACGTCACCACGCCGGCCAACGGCAGCCGGGTGGCGGCGGCGCTGGGGCTGTCCGGCACGTGCGATGCGATGGACATCGGCAACGCGTGCATGGGTTTCCTGAGCGCGTTCGACCTGGCGGCGCGCTCGGTGGCGACGGGGCTGGGGCCGGTGGGCGTGGTGTCAGTGGAGCTGCTGTCGCGCACCACGCGGCCAGAAGACCCACGTCCCTACCTGGTGCTGGGTGACGCGGCGGCGGCGGTGGTGCTGGGCGAAGCGCGTCCCGGAGAGGGAGTACTGGGCGCCGCGTTCGGCAACGACGGCACGCTGCCGCCGGACGTCGTGCTGGAGAACCCGCACCAGACGGGCCAGCGCGAGGGCATGCGCTTCCTCACGCCATCGCGCGACATGACCCGCGTGGCGCTGGGCGCGTTGAAGCGCGCGGCCTCGACGGTGCTCCAGGGCGCGGGACTGACGGTGGCGGACGTGGAGTGGGTGCTCACGCACCAGCCGAACGGGAGCATGTTCGCGGCCATCCTCCAGGCCTTGGAGGTACCGGAGGCGAAGAGCGTCACGGTGGTGGACACGGTGGGCAGCGTGGGCTCCGCGTCGCTGGGCACGGGGTTGGACCGGCTGTGGCGCACGCGGCCGGTGAAGCCGGGGGACCGGGTGTTGATGGTGGGCGTGGGCGCGGGCGTGGCGCACGGCGCGGTGCTGTACCGGGTGGGCGGGTGACGGTCACGGCGACGGCGGCACGGGCCGCGTGGCTGACGACGTTCCGCCTGCTCCAGCGCTACCACCGCTACGAAGTGGTGAACCTGGAGCCGCTCCTGCGCCCCGGCGCGAAGCTGCTGGTGGGCTACCACGGGCGGCCCCTGGCGGTGGACCTGTGCATGCTGACGGTGACGCTGCACGACCGCCTGGGCTACCTGCCGCACGGCATCGCGCACGGTGCGTTCGACCGCATCCCCGGCATGCGGCAGGTGGCGGACGGGCTGGGCTTCGTCACGGGCGACGGGCCGCTGTTGGCCGAAGCCGTGAAGAAGGGCGAGCACATCCTGGTGCAGCCAGGAGGCACGCGCGAGGGCTGCCGCGACTTCCGGCACCGCTACCGCGTGGATTGGGGAGAGCGGCTGGGCTACCTGCGGCTGGCCGTGCACTACGGCCTGCCCATCGTCCCCATCGCGGGCCACGGAATGGACGACGCCTACGTGGGCCTGAACGACGGCTACGCGTGGGGCAAGCGCGTGGGGCTGCCCGGAAGGCTGCCGCTATGGCTGGGCGTGGGCGCCACGGGCCTGTGGCCGCTGTCCCTGCCCTTCCCGGTGAAGATGACCCAATGGGTTGGAGAGCCACTGACAACCCATCTGAACCCGGGCTTCGACGCGGCGGACCGGGAGTCCCTGCTGACGGTGCACCGCGAGGTGACAGGCGCGGTGCAGGGACTGCTGGACGCGGCGCGGGACTACCAGCGCATGCGGTAGATGGCGGCGCGGCCCTGGCGGGACTCGACCACGGTGGTCAGTCCCTTCACGCCGGTGGCCAGCGTCCCGTGGTGGCAGATGGAGCCGATGAACTCCGGGTAGGTCCCGCCCTCGTTCACCTTGACGCGGTAGTCCGTGTCCGCCAGCCGCTCCACCTCCACGTGCAGGAAGTTGCTGCCGGAGGCCAGGTTGCGCGACGTGCGCTCCAGGGTGCGCGCGGGGCCCAGCAGCTTCACCACCGTCTGCAGCGCGCGGCCCATGTTCGTCTCGAAGTAGCCCGCGACGAAGCGCTCACCCAGCCGCCACTGCGCCTCGTTCATGGACACCCCCGGGAACAGCTCCGTCGCGCATAGCTGCAGGACCTTCTGCCAGATGGCGTTCGGATACGCGGGCTCCAGCTTCCGGTCCAGGTCCAGCCCGGCGTCCTTCAGCTTCGCGCGCAGCGGACCGTCCAGCCGGCCCTTCAAGGCCAACAGCAGCCCTTCGACCGTATGGCCGAAGATGATCTCCGAGGGGTTCGACACGCGGGGCTCCTCCGCCACGTCTCGGGGGATGACGTGGCTTGGGTGCCCCCTGGTTAGTTCGAACACCGACTCGTGGACAACCCCTACATCCTAGGGGTGATGACGATTTCACGGTGAGGACAGTCGCACCTCCCCGCCGTCAGAAGCGGCCAGGCAGGCCCCACGGCAATGATTGCTCAGCGGTCCCTGGGACACAGTCATTCCAAGGTGGGGGAGTCTCATGAGCTGGAGCATCCACATTCCCGCGGTGAACACGCTCAAACTCGCGCTGGGCAACGCCGCGCACGAGCAGGCGCTGGGCCACGCGGAGCTGAACGGCAACAAGGCCATCCCCATCCAGGGCGGCGAGGTGTCCCTGACGGGCGCGTTCAAGGTCCCCGTCGAGCTCTTCAACGACCGGAACGACAAGGACGCGTACGGCATCATCGGCGTGCCCCCAAAGGAGCTGGACGGCTCCTCGGTGGAGCCCCTCTTCTCCCCGGACGGGGCCGCGTGCTGGCTGAAGTACGCGGCGGAGCTGAGCGCGGAGGCCAACGGCCAGGGGGACTTCCCCTTCGTCGAGTTGAGCGGCGGCGGGTCGCTCCAGGTGAAGGTGGCGGACTACCGGCACCACGCCGCCACCCAGACGCTGGAGGCCGCGCTGGGTTCGGACGTGAAGTCCCTCCGCCTGCCCTTCGTGCTGGGGGATGTGCAGGCGCTCCAGCCCGGTGATGCCCTGTCGTTCCAGACGTGCGTGGCCCTGAAGGCCGGCGTGAAGGTGTCCTGGTCCGCCATCAGCACGTCCCTGGTGGGGGCGCTCGCGAAGCGGCTGGCCGGGCAACTGGTGTTCGAGCTGAAGGCGGAGGCGGGCGCGTCCATCGGCGGCACCGTGTCGCTCCAGGACGAGTTCCGCATCGTCTTCTCCCGGCCGAAGGACGGCGGAGCGTTCCGCGTGTCGGTCCGCAAGGCCACCTCGGACGGCGCGGCGGTCCACGTGTCCGCGGGCGTCTCGCTGGGGCACTCGTCGCCGCTGCTCGCCTCCATCCTGAGCGCCGTGGACTCCAAGGTGCAGGACGCCTTGAAGCTCGTCGAAGGCCTGGAGCAGGGCTCGCTCCAGCCCGCGCTCCTCCAGGTCGCCGCCGCGCTGCTGAAGCAACTGGGGTTCCTCAAGTCGGTGGAGCCCACGGTCGCGGCGGTGACGGCCGCGTATGAAGAACTGAAGGACTTCGTGGAGAGCGTGGTGAGCGGCGCGCTCAAGGCCGGCTTCGAATACGAGTACGCGCGCAGCACCGAGGACGCGACGCTGCTGGAGCTGGAGGTGCCAGTCGGGGAGCTGGCGGGCGCGCATGGCGCGTTCGTCTCCGGCGACCTGGCCTCCATCCAGCGCCGGGTGAATGACACCTGGCTGCGGCGCTACTTCCACATGAAGTCCGTGGAGTCCCAGCGCGTCTGGGGCCTGGGCCTGGGCTGGCGCGACCTCAACTTCGCCTCGCAGGAGGACCGGCGGAAGCTCAAGGCCGTCGTCCAGCACGCGTCCCGCGACCACCGGCAGGGCCCGCGCCGCTACGCGTTCCTGGGGGCGCGCAGCTACACGAGCTCGGGCGTGCTGTACGGGAAGACCTCCCGCTGGGGGCTCGACTTCAGCGCCCAGATGCCGCGCTTCAGCCTCACGCCCAGCGCGGACGAATTCGAATACTCCTTCTTCGCCCAGAGCCACGTGGAGGACGGCCTGTCGAAGGAGCTCATCCAACGCGCGGTGGACGCGGCCACCGTCTGGGGCGCGGTCCGTCCGGAGGACGCGCCGGCGCTGGTGGACCGCCTCTTCCGCGCGGCGCCCGCCGGCACGAAGACCGCCACGCGGCTGGACCTGCGCGTGGACAACCCCAGCTTCCGGCGGCTGCTGGCGAAGCTGGGCTCCGAACCCGCCTTCGAACGCAACGCCTTCGCCAGGGCCCTGGCGCGCGCCCTGCCCCGGGCCAGCCAGCCCGTGCGCACCAGCCTCCAGCGCCGGGAAGAGCTCTACACGCCGCTCTGGGACGCGTACCTCAAGGACGGGGCGAAGGACTGGACGCTGGACCGGGCCAGGGCGAGCGTGGCCTGGCACCTGAAGACCCAGGCGGGGGCGGACGGCTTCGTCGCGTCACACTGGGAGCAGACCGGCGGCACGGGCACGTTCTCGGACGTGCTCGTGCAGTCGTCACGCTACGGAGGCGACATCGGGGGCCAGCCGTACGGGAAGGTGTACGTGTTCTGGAGGGACCTGCTCGACAAGCTCATCACGCTGAACAAGGCCATCCACTCGGAAGCCGTCATCGCGGAGAACGACGCGACCTCCGCCGTGCAGCAGGTGTTCACGGCCCTGGATGACCTGGCCTGCGACGACTTCCGCGTCACCGCGTTCGTCGCGTGGATGGATCAGCTCGCCATCCGGTGGAAGCTGGGGTCGGGCATCCAGCGCTTGCTCCAGGTGCGCGTGGGAGAACAGGAGTTCGTCATCTCCCACGGCTGAGCACGGCCGCTACCAGCGCATCCGGTACGTCGCGGAGGGCCCTTCACGGCCCTCCACGACGGTGGTGAGTCCCTTCACGCCGGTGGTCAGCGTGCCGAAGTGGCACAGGGCCCCGATGAACTCCGGGTGGATGCCGCCTTCGTTCACCCGGAGCCGGTAGTCGGTGGCGGCCAGGCGCACCACGTCCACGTGCAGGTAGTTGTTGCCGGAGGCCATGTTGCGCGTCGTGCGCTCCAGCGTGCGCGCGGGGCCCAGCAGCTTCACCACACCCTGGAGCGCGCGGCCGATGCGGGTGGAGAAGTAGGCCGTGACGAAGCGCTGGCCCAGGTGCCAGTGCGCCTGGGCGACGGAGTGGTGGGGGAAGAGCACCTGCGCGCCCAGGAGCAGCATCTGGTGCCACTGGTCCCGGGGATAGGCGGGCGCCAGCTTCTGGTCCAGGTCCAGCCCCACGGCCTTCAACCTCGGGCGGAGCGGGCCTTCCAGATGCCCATCCAGGGCCACCAGCAGGCCTTCGACGGTGTGGCCGAACACGACCTTCTCCGGAGGACGCACGATGGGATGCTCCTTCTCCACGGCGCTGGGGATGCGTCCTTCATCGGTAAACGCGGACGGACCCGGGAACAACCCATCCATCCCTTCGTGCAGCGGGCTTTCCACCAGCGGACGGCGCAACTCCACGAAGCCCGTGGCCGCGGCGTTTCAGCTCCGGCGCGGATGACGCGATGAAGGGCCTACTTCGCGCATTCCTTCGGGCGCCAGGCCACGGGCCGGTAGAGGCAGTCAAGCGCCTGGGCCTCCTGGACCTGCGGCGCGTCCGCTCCCAGGTGCCGGTGCTCCTTCAGGAGCCGCGCGAGCTGGTCGCACGCGCCCCAGGACTTCATGGCGCAGGCCTGCTCCGCGCGTGCGAAGGCGTTGTCCAGGTCGCGCGGCATTCCTCCCGTGACCGTCTCGCTGTAGCGCATCGCCAGGTGGCCACAGGCGCGGGCGCTGCCACCCGAGCACCCCTTCTCCGCCACCCGGAGCTCCTCTTCGAGGTCGCGGTCGACGCGGTTGGCCTGCCGGTATTCATGAGCCAGGTCCGCGCAGGCATCCGGGTCGCCCGCGTCGCAGTCCGCCCGCAGGTTGCGCACCCCCAGGTTGTCCTTAGGCAACGGCTGGCCCGATTCCTTGCAGGCAAGCCGCATGTGCGACTTGCATCCCTGGGCTAGGACGAGCGGGAGGCTGCGCCGCGCCTCCGCGTTCAGCCCCTCCTGCCCGGAGTCCGCGAGCTGTCGCGTCAGGTGGATGAGCACGGCGCAGCTCCTGCTGTCCTCATGGGTGAAGCACCCGTCGCGCAGGGCCTGCATGCCCTTCCCCGGATTCGCGTATCGACGGGAGGTGTTGATCAGGGCCATGCCCAGCGCCTCACACGCCGGGCCGCCGTTGCGCGCCTCACACCCCGTCTCCAGGAAGACGAGGCCCACGAGCGGAGCCGGTTTGATCTTCAGGTTTTCATCCCCGAAGGACAGCACGCGCCAGAGCCGCACGCAGGCGGAGGGCGTGCGTTTCATGCAGGCGTCCTCCAGCAGCTGCATCGCCTTCGTCACATCCACCGGGAGCCCCGCGCTCCCTTCCAGCAGCGCCTCTCCCAGCCGGGCGCATGCATCGCCCTCGCCCTTTCCGTCCCGGCACTCGTCCTTCCAGCGGTCGATGGACGCGCGTGGCGCGGGCTTCGCGCTCGAGGTGACCTTCCCCGCGTCCAGTTGGAGCGATTGCAGCACGGACCCCTTCGGCTTCCGCGGCGCGGTCTTCGCCGGGTCCAGTTGGAGCGACTGCAACACGGACTGCTTCGGCGCCTCCGCCTTCGTGCCGTCCGCCGCGAGCCCCAGCATGCGCCGCACGTCGCCGCAGGCCTCCGGCACCTCGTGGTCGCACGCGCGCTGGTAGAACATCGTCGCGCGGCCGGGGTTCACCGCCACGCCCGCGCCGCCCTTCTCGTACGCGGTGCCCATCACGTAGCACGCCATGCCCAGGCCCACGCCCGAGCCCGTCTCGCACATGGCGCGGATCTCCTCCAGCTTCGCGCCCTCCTCCAGCGTGGCCGTGGGCGTGGGCTCCGGCTTCTCCGCCGTGTTCGCGAAGGCGCACGCGTCCTTCTCCCCCAGGCCGCAAGCCGTGCGGAAGTAGCTGGACGCAAGGCGCGCGTCCTTGCGCGTGCGCGTGCCCTGGTCGAACTCGCGCGCCACCGTGAGGCAGGCGACCCCGAGGCTCCGGTTGCACGCCTGCACCAGCATCCCCATGCCCGCCGCCACGTCCTGCTCGACGCCGAAGCCGCCCATCAGCGTCAGCACGCCCAGGTTGTTGCACGCCAGCCGGTCATCCCCCGCGCAGCCGCGCTCGTAGAGGCGCACCGCCTGCGCCAGGTCCTTCGCCACGCCCCGGCCCTCGCCGTACAGCAGCGCCAGGTGGCCGCAGCCCTCCGGCAGGTCCCGCTCACAGCCCCGCGAGTACAGCCGCGCCGCCTCGGCCTCGTCCTTCGCGACGCCCCGCCCCTCTTCCTTCAACACCCCCAGCGCCACGCACGCGCGCAGGTCGTCGCCGTTGCAGCCCAGCTCGTAGAGCGTCGCCGCGCGCGCCACGTCCTTCGGGACGCCGTCGCCCACGCGGAGGCGCTCGGCCTGTTCGAAGCACGCCTGCGCCAGCCTCCCACCGCAGGTGCGCTGGTACAGCGTGGTGAGCTCCTGCTCGGCCTCCGACTTCGTTTCGTCCGAGGAGCCATGGGCACAGGCCGCGAGAAGTGCGAGGACGGGCACGACCCGGCACGCGAAGAGGAGCTTCACTGAGGGCATGGGTGGATCTTTCCACTCCGTTCCCCTTTCCGTCGAGGCCCCCTGCCGTCTCCCGAGCCCCACCCCGCGTGGCCTCCTATGATGGGAGCACCATGCACGAGCCCCCTGTCCCCTGCGGATTTCCTCCAGCCGCATCGGAGGGTGCTCCCCCGGCGTGGGCGCTCATCCTGGGTGCATCTTCCGGCTCGGGCGCGGCCATCGCGGAGGCCGTCGCGCGCAAGCCGGGGCTGAACGTCTTCGGCGTGCACCGGGGCCGCTACCCGGACACCGCGCGGGAGCTGGAGACCCGCGTGCGCGACGCGGGCCGGGACGTGCACCTGCGGCAGGCGGATGCCTCCACGCCCGAAGCCGCCGAGGCCGGCGCGGACGAGCTGCTCCAGCGCGCGGGCCCCCGCAGCGTGAAGCTGTTCGTGCACGCCATCGCCGGAGCGTCCGTGGGCCACTTCCTCTCCGAGGGCCCGGACCGGCTGCACCCGCGCCGCATCCAGCGCACGTTCGACTGCATGGCGCACTCGTTCGTGTACTGGACGCAGGCCCTGGTGCAACGCGACCTGCTGGCCCCGGACGCGCGCCTGCTGGGCCTGCAGAACCCGCTGGATGAGACGCACCTGGGCAACACCGGCCTCATCAGCGCCGCCAAGGCCTCGCTGGAGATGTACGTGCGCCACCTGGCCATGGAGCTGGGCCCGAAGGGCCACCGCGTCAACCTGCTCAAGTTCGGCACGGTGATGACGCCCGCGCTGCGCCACGTCTACTCGCCGGAAGCGCTGGCCCGACTGGAAGCGCGCCACGCGGCCATGAACCCCGCGGGGCGCATGGGGACATTGGAAGAGGTGGCCCGCTTCGTCACCGTGCTCGTGGGTGACGACGCCGCGTGGTTCAACGGCGCCACCATCGACTTCACGGGCGGCATGACGCTGAAGCTGCTGGACCTGGTGCTCAACCCGTGACGGCCGGAACGCGGAACGTGAGGCAATAGTAGAACGGTGACACCTGTTCCTCGATGACGTCTTCGGCGTTGCGAGGCAGCAGGTCGCGAGGGCTCTTCGCGTCGCGCGTGTAGAACGTGAGGGCGCGGAAGGCGGCGCGCTGGAACAGCGACGGGCGGAAGGCCGCGTCCAGCTGCTCGTCCACCACCACCAGCGGCGTGCCGGGCCGCGCCACGCGCGCCATCTCCCGCAGCGCCACAGCGGGCTGGCGGTAGCCGCCAATCCCTCCGACGTGGAAGACGCGGTCGAACAGGCCGTCCTTGAACGGGAGCGCGTGCGCGTCCGCCACCAGCAGCCGCGTGTCCTTCACGCCCCGGCCATTGCGCAGCCGCCTCTCGCACTGCGCCAGCATGCCGGTGCTCAGGTCCAGGCCCCACACCTCCACGGGCAGGCCCGGCGGCAGCGCGCCCCGGATGCGCGGCAGGTTCGCGCCCGCGCCCACGCCCACCTCCAGCACGCGCACGGGCTGTCCGTCTTCGCGCGGCTTCAGCGCGCCCAGCTCCAACCTGCGCATGTACCCGTCGCGCATCCGTGACTCGGAGACGGACTGGAACAGCGGCGTCAGCACCGCGGTCAGCGGGTCGTGCAGCGCGGGCAGCCCGTCGTAGATGTGGCGCATCAGGCGGTCCGTCCCCTGCACGCGGTCCTCGCGGTACAGCCGGGCCAGGCCGTCCTCCGCCTCCCACGTCTCGCCGCAGCCGCCGCAGCGCAGACGTCCCTCGTCCAGCCGGTCGTCCTCGCTCTGCCCGTGCCACACCAACTGGCCCCGGCAATCCGGGCATGCCAGCAACGCCACGTCTTGCAGCCACATCATCGTTTCGTCACCCTGCCGTCCCCTGTTCGGCCAGGGTCCGCGCCAGGTCATCGCGCGCCCCCAGCCGGGTGAAGTCCTCCGCCGCCCGAAGCAGCAACTCCGCGCGCTCCGCGTCGTCCGCGGGCAGGCGCCGCGCCCACTCCAACCGCGCGCGCGCCGCCTCGTAGGGCATGCCCCGCGCGTCCGACTCCGCGATGCAGCGCTTCCACGCGCGGAAGGCCTTGCGGTGCTTGCCCGCGAGCCACGCCTCGCAGCCACGCCACAGCCACGCGGCGGGCTCGCCGAAGGGGAACACCCGCGCGAAGCCCTCCACCGCCTGGAGCGCGGCCCGAGCGCTGTGCGTGAGCGCCTGCAATCCAGGCCCGGGCGTCTCGCGCGCCCACAGCGTGAGCAGCACCTCCGCCACCGCCGTCGCGCCGAAGTAGACGAAGTGCGCCACCGGCTTGCCCGCGGACAGCCGCACCAGCGCCTTCTCCGCCGCCGCGCGAGCCCCCGCCGCGTCGCCCTCGCGCAGACACAAGAGCGCCAGCGTGCCGTCCACGATGATGCGGTCGGTGGCGCCGCCATGCGCCTCCGTCCACGCGAGCGCCGGCTCCAGCGCCACGCGCGCCCGAGCGTGTTCACCCAGCCGCACCAGCATGTGCGCGCGATAATGCTGGGCCCAGTGCCGCGTCTGCGCCGAGCCCCGGCGCACCGCGGACGCCTCCAGCCAGTCCATCAGCGGCAGGCCCCGCGCGAACTGGCCCCGGTACATGGCGGACACGGTGAGCAGCGCGCGGCACTCCTCCGCCAGCCGCAGGTCCCCCACCGAGTCCACGATGGCGGTCGCTCGCGAAAGCCACGTCTCCACGTCCTGCCAGCGCGCCTGGTACACCGCGCACACCGCGTTGCGGTTGAGCACGTAGGCCAGGTCCGCCGGGCGGCCCACGCTCTCAGCCACCTCCTGCGCCCGCTTCACCCACGCGTCCGCCACGCGGTGCACCGGCACCGTGCCCGCCACCACCGCCATCACCGTGTAGCCGCGCGCCAACTCCGGCGTGGGCCCCGCGGGCTCGCACAGGTTGAGCATGCGCAGACCGCTCCAGAGCACCGGCAGCGCCTCCTGCGCGTAGATGAACGCGTCGGTGAGCCGCATCAGCAGCCGGCCCGCCACCCGCCGCGTCTCCCGGCGCCGCCGGGAATCATCCACGTACGCATCCGGCCGTGCGCTCTGCGCCAGCCGCGCCAGCGCCTGCGTCAGCGTGCCCAGCACCCACGCCGCACGAGACGAGGGCACGCGCCAGCCGAAGTGCGCGAGCGCCGACTCCGCGTGCGCGCGGAAGGCCTCCAGGTCTCCCAGCTGGAAGCGCGCCTCCGCCAGCAGCGCCTCCACGCGGCCCCGCTCCAGCGGCGTGGCCTGGGGCGCGACCGCCAGCGCCCGCGAGAGCAATGGCAGCGCTTCCCGGCACGCGCCCACCGCCAGCGCCTCCTCGCCCGCGAGCCGCGCGTGGTGCGCTTCGCGAGCCACGTCCCCGGCCTGTCCCCAGTGGTACGACAGCGCGGCGGCGTGGCCCGTGGGGTGGGCCGCCTCCAGCGCCTGGGCCGCGCGCCGGTGGAGCACGGGCCGGAGCGCCGGGGACAGGTCCTCCAGCAACCGTTCGCGCAGCTTGTCGTGCGCGAAGCGCCAGCGGCCGTCGGCCACGTCCAGCACCGCCGCCGCCGCGCAGTCGGTGAGCCACGCCTCCACGTCCACGCCGGGCGCGGCCCGCTCCAGCACCGCCAGGTCCAGCTCCCGGCCCAGCAGCGCCGCCACGCCCAAGAGTTCCCGCGCGTCCCGCGGCACCTTCTCCAGCCGGCGCTGCACCAGCGCGCGCATGCCGCCCGCCCACACGCGCTGGGGCAGCGCGACGGCGCCCAGCCGGTCCAGGCCGCCCGCGTCCTCCGCCAGCGCGCGCACCACCTCCACCAGCAGGAACGGGTTGCCCTCCGACTCGCGGCGCAGCAGCTCCACCACGTCGGGCCGGCGGCCGACGGCGCCCAGCATGGACTCACCCAGCTGGGCGATCTCCTCCGCGTTCAGCCGTTGCAGCCGCAGCACGCGGGTGCCGGGCAGGTGCTCCGGCAGCTGCGGGGACTCGTCGTCGCGGAAGCTCACGAGCAACAGCAGCGGCAGCCCCGGCGCCCTCGCCGCGAGCTGCGCGAGGAGCTGGAGCGATTCGGCGTGCGCCTGATGCAGGTCCTCCAGGATGACCACGGTGGGCTGCGACAGGCGGGCGAAGAGGTCCTCCACCGTCTGGTGCAGGCGCAGCTGCGCCATGTCCGCGTCCAGCTCCGGAGCGGCGGGCACCTCGCGGCCCAGCAGCGCCTCCAGGTCCGGTACCAGCGGCCGGAGCACTCGCGCCTCGCGGTCGGAGAGCTCCGTGAGCATGGGCAGCCAGCGCAGCACCGCGCGCCACTCCTGGTAGGGCACGCCGCCGGTGTCCACCGCCTGGCCGCGCAGCACCATCGCGCCGCGCACCAGCGCCAGCGAGCGCACCTCCTCCAGCAGGCGCGACTTGCCCACGCCGCTCTCGCCGCCAATGAGCCACGCGCTGCCCTGGCCCGCGAGCGCCGCGTCGAGCACGTCCGTCAGATGCTCGCGCTCCGCCACGCGGCCCACGAAGCGCGCGGACTGGAGGAAGCTCTCGCGCGTGGCGGCGGACTCGGCGGGCCGGGGCTGGCCCACGGCGTCGCTCAGCGCGGTGATGACGGCCTCCGCGTCGCGCGGCCGGCGGTGGGCCTCCGGCGCCACCAGCTGCTCCAGCAGGGCCTTGAGCGCGGGCGAGAAGCCCGGCGTCGCGAACACCTGGCCCGCGTGGGGCAGCCGGCCGAAGAACATCTGGCACGCCATGGCGCCGAAGCCGAACAGGTCCGTCAGCTCGGACGGAGGCTGGTCCTCGAAGAGCTCCGGGGCCAGGTAGCCGGGAGTGCCCGCGGGCTGCGCGCGGCGGCCCTGCTGGTCGCGGCCCACGGCCAGACCGAAGTCCAGCACCTTCACCTGGCCGCGCACCACGAGCACGTTCCCGGGCTTCAGGTCGCGGTGGATGATGCCGCGCCGGTGCAGGTACGCGAGCGCCTGGAGCGTCTGGATGAGCAGCCCCACCTGCGTCGCCAGGGGCGCGTCCGTGCCGGCCTCCACCAGCGTGCGCGCGTCCTCCAGCAGGTCCATGGCCAGGTAGGGGCGGCCCTCGGCGTCGAAGCCGTAGTCCAGCACGCGGATGACGTGCGGGTGGCGCAGCGACACCAGCGTCTGGAACTCATGGGCCAGGGACAGCGCCATGCCCTGCGTGGCGAAGGCGGAAGGGGTGCCCCGGCCGGGCCGCCGAGCCAGGTCCGCCACCGTCTTGTGCAGCCGCTTGAGGGCCACCGGCCCGGACAGCCCGTCCTGCGCGCGCCACACGGTGCCCGCGCCGCCGCGCCCCAGCAGGTCGAGGATGCGGTACCGGCGCCCCACCACTTCTGGATCCATGCCCGGAGACGTGTCGGCATCCGGGGCATCCGCCCGGGGGGAGTTCTGACAGGAGGGGGGGTGAGACATGAGGGGGAGCCGCCCTTACGCGCGGGTAAGGATATCCCCCCTTCTCGTGCGGGAGGGGGATTGAATGCGTCAGGGGCAGCCGAAGCAGGAGGCGCTTCGGACCCTGGGGAGCAACCCGGCGGGCGGGGCCCGGCAGGGTTCCTTCCCTCTGGAGCGCTGGAACATCACTTTTGACGCAGTGAGGACACCGGATGGCTGGCTACGACTTCGACTTGTTCACATTGGGCGCGGGGTCGGGCGGCGTGGCGGCCAGCCGGCGAGCGGGGGCCTCCGGAGCGAAGGTGGCCATCTGCGAGGAGGGGCGCGTGGGTGGCACGTGCGTGCTGCGCGGGTGCGTGCCCAAGAAGCTGCTCGTGTACGCGGCGCACTACCGCTACGACATGGAGGACGCGGCCGGCTACGGCTGGACGGTGAACGGCCCCGCGCTGGACTGGAAGAAGCTCCAGGCGGTGAAGGCGAAGGAGCTGGACCGGCTGACGGGCATCTACGGGCGGCTGTTGCGCGACGCGGGCGTGACGCTGGTGGAGGGCCGGGGCCGGGTGGTGGACGCGCACACGGTGGAGGTCGCGGGCAAGCGCTACACGGCGGAGCGCATCCTGGTGGCCACGGGTGGGCGGCCCTACCTGCCGGAGGTAACGGGCATCGAGCACGCGCTCACGTCGGAGCAGGCGCTGGAGTTGCCCACGCTGCCGCGCCGGGTGGCGGTGGTGGGAGGCGGCTACATCGGCGTGGAGTTCGCGGGCATCTTCGCGGCGCTGGGCGCGAAGGTGACGATGTTGATTCGCGGCGACACGGTGCTGCGAGGCTTCGACAACGACATCCGCGCGGCGCTGACGCAGGAGATGCGCAAGAAGGGCGTGGACATCCGCCCGGAGACGTTCGTCCAGGACATCGAGAAGCGCGAGGACGGCACGCTCAGCCTGCTGACGCGCATGGGGGACACGCTGGAGGTGGACGCGGTGCTGTACTCCACCGGCCGCGTGCCCAACACGCAGGGCCTGGGCCTGGAGGAGGCGGGCGTGAAGCTGAACGAACGCGGCGCGGTGGTGGTGGACGCGCAATCACGCTCGTCGGTGGAGAGCATCTACGCGGTGGGGGACGTGACGGACCGGCTCAACCTCACGCCGGTGGCCATCGCGGAAGGCCGCGCGATGGTGGAGACGCTGTACCGGAACAACCCGGTGACGATGGACCACGAGAACGTCCCTTCCGCCGTGTTCAGCCAGCCGCCCGTGGGCACGGTGGGGCTCACGGAGCGCGAGGCGATGGAGCGATACGGCAAGGTGGACGTCTATGTCTCCAGCTTCCGGCCCATGCAGCACACGCTGACGGGCCGGGATGAGCGGTCGATGATGAAGGTGGTGGTGGAGCGAGGCACGGAGCGCGTGCTGGGCTTCCACATGGTGGGAGCGGACGCGCCGGAGATCATCCAGGGGCTCGCGGTGGCGCTGAAGTGCGGCGTGACGAAGAAGCAGCTCGACGCCACCGTGGGGATTCACCCCACGGCGGCGGAGGAGTTCGTCACGCTGCGGGACAAGCGCCCGGATCCGTCAGAGAGCGCCACGATGCTGGAGCTGGGGCGCGAGGTGGTGGCCACGCCTCCGGGGGATACGCGCAAGTAGTCACGCCTCTTCGTCGGGGAGGAGCGTGCGGAGCAGCTCGTCGTCAGGGCCCAGTGGGCGCCAGCCGGGAGGCGGAGGACTCACGCGAAGGGCTGCTCGGGCCTGTTTGACCCGCTCTTTGTGCGTATCAGGAGTATCAGCGGACCAGCAGCCGAGCACCTTCGCGACCTGGAAACGAGCTTCGTCATCCATCACAGCCGGCCAGCCCTGGGGGAGGCTCTCGGAGAGTTCTCGCACGAGCACGTCACGCACAAAACGTGTGACCTGTTTGCGCTGCTCCGCCTCGGCATGCAACCCACCCAACACCTGCACCCCAGCGATGTCATCCTTGCCAAGTTCCTCGGCAAGCTGATTCAGCGAAACGGCAGGCCGCGCCTCGGCGAAGGCTGTCAGCGAGCTGAAGCCGCGTTCGCGCACACGCTCATAAAGGCGGGCCTTCCAGTTGCCTTGCCAAGAACGGCCGTCGGTCATCGCGGTCCCCATTGAATGAACTTCATTGGGATGTCGTAGCGCTGCATCCGAGACGCGACAATGTTCAGGACCTCATTTCGCGTCAGCATGCGGCCAACTTCCACTTCAGCTTCACTCAATGCTTCCATGATCATCCGATTCCACTCGCCGGGCCACTTGCGTCCCTGCTTCCAGTTCCCCCCACCGTGAATCGCTTCGTGGTGCGCCCGCTCCATCCGGACACAGAACTGGTTGATGTCCATGTCGCCCTTGAATCCGCGCCGCTCGAACCACTCACGGTGCTCTTGAGGCAGCACATGATGCTTCGGGGCATCGGACATGCCCGCCCCCGCTCTGCCGGTTTCGTGCATCGCACGAACTTCGGGGCTGTCACCCAGTGCTTCACGCACGCCCTTGGGCAGGTCGTGAGGCGCTTGCGCCATCAGCACCTGTCCGCCGTGGATGAGGACGGCGGAGCTGACGGCGGGGACGGAGATGACGCCCGCCCGCACGAGCCGCCGCATCATCTCCACCCACTCGGCGGAGACCACCAGCCGCGAGCCCGTCATGACTCCACCCGAGCTCATCACGAAGCCCACGCCCAGCGTCGCAGGTGCCGAGGGAGGCAGCCGCGGCAGCGACACCTTCAGCGTGGAGATCATGGCGACCATCTCCACCGCCCGCACCGCCGCGAGAACCTGCCCACCGAGCTTCATGCTCGCGCGAGCCTCGCGATGAATCGCGTCGAATTCACGGGTCAGCTTCCCCATCAACTCGGGCATCGCAACCGCCGCCGCCTCCACCCGCTCCGGATCCTGGGAGGCGAGGTCCGCCAGCACAGGCTCCATCAACTCCTGCACACGATGCAGGTCGACGAAGAGCTTCTCGACGCTGCACGTCGGACAGTTCCGGAGCACGGCGTCCGCGAGGTGGAGGAAGTCCACCCAGGTGGCCAACAGAAGCGTCCCGAACAGGGCCGACTGGAGCTTCGGCCCCGTCATGCGCAGGAGGCCCTGCTCCATGTTCGAGTCCCCCACCTCCGTGGCCGCGCGTGTCAGCGCGGTGGCGCTCCCGAGCGCACCCTTCATCCACTTCACCTGACTGGAGCCATGGTCGAGGTAGCGGGTGAAGACGCCTTTGAGGCTCCACCCCAAGAGAGGTGGTGGACGGTCCGCCAGCTTGGATAGCGCGGCTTCAACGCCGCCGAGCGAGCCCTTCACGTCGGCAATGCCCGCGAGGACTGCATCGCGCGTCAATGCATCGCTGTCACGCGTGCCCTGGCGGCGCGGCGACCCTTGCTCCTGCCCGGAGAAGACGGACGTTCCACCCGGCGCGTATCTCAAGCTCCGCGGATGCGGCGCGGAAGCACATCCCGCGGCCAGCAGCACCACTGCCAGCAACAGCAAGACCGTCCCACTTCGCACCATCCACTGCTCCCGGTAACTGGAGGCCATGGCAGCCCCTTCAGTCCGTCTCGCCCAACTCGAAAGCCGATGTGCCCGTGTGGTGCTTGCGCTTCGTGAGCTGGTGCTCGTCGCGGAGCTGGTTCTCGTAGAAGGGCAGGTGCGCGTCCGTGCGGAGCTTTCGCAGCGCTCGGATGGTCTCGTGCTCCGTGGTGTTGCTGTAGCCGTGCTTCGTGTGCCCGGTCGTGTAATTCAGGGGCTGCAACACCATCCGCGTGGGGTAGCGGTTCTGCAGGATGTGGATGAGCTCGTGCCCGTACACGATGAACGCCGGCGCGGGGATGGGGTGCTGGTCGCGGGAGTAGTTGCGCTGCGTGCTGTCGCGCAGCCCGGAGCGCAGGCTGAGCTGTGAGCCGCGTCCCCCGGTGGGGCGCTTGCCCGCGAGCCCCGGCGCAGGTTCGCTCAACAGGTAGTCCTCACCGTGGCCGTCCTCGTCGTACCAGCCGAGCTCCTCCTCCATCGCGAACATGGGCTTGCTCAGCGCTTCACGCGCCTCGGTCAGCTCGGCGTAGGGCTTGGACGTCGACGCCAGGCGGCTGCGCAGCTCGCCCCACGGCTCACTGCCTCGCCGCGAGGACTCCTCGATGCGGGACAGCTCCTGGGTCATCCCTTCGTATTCGGCCTTCAGGCGATTGAGCTCATCGGAGGTCGCCTGCAGCCGCTGCTTGTTGACCACCACCTTCTGCCGGAAGTTGGCGGAGGGCGTGAACGCCTGGGTCAACACCAGCGTCACCGGCCACTCCGGATCCGCCTCCGTGTCCTCGAGGATCCACCGCATCAACTCCCGGCCATGCGGGCGGGACAGCAGCCGCGCGTGGATGGCGCGCACCTCGCGGTTGCCGCGCGCGTATTGCGCCCCCGTGGGCAGCTTCACCGCGCCCGTGCCGTTGCGCAGCGCATCCCAGTCCGCGTCCAGCTGATTCAACACGGCGGTCCCCAGCGTCCCGCGGTCCGGCGTGAAGAGCTTCAGGCTGTTCACGTGGACGTAGTCCACCATCTCGATGTGCGTCTCCTGGATCTCCACGAGGAGCCGCATCAACAGCAGCCGCGACGCCCTGGAATGCGCGAGCCGCTCCTGCTCCAGGTCGCAGAGCCGGTACAGCAGGTGCTCCGCCGTATCGAGCGCCTTCAGCTTCGCGTCCACCCACGCCTGCTTGCCCGTGAAGAAGTACGAGGCCTTGCCCCAACCGCTCCAGTCCGCATGGAACGCATCGAGCGCGGCGCAGAACGGCCGGATGAAGTCATTCAATCGCGACACGATGGGCAGCAGGTGGCGGGGCTCCATGCCCAGGTCCGACTTGAAGTCATCCGACGTGCTCAACGCCATGTCCGCTCCCGGTGTCTCGACGGAGCGGGACGGTAGCACGCAGCCTCCTACTCGCAGGCTCGGGCCCGGGAGAGCAGGTACTCGCGTTGCGGAGGCGTCCGCGCCAGCGCCGCGGCCTGACGGAAGCAATCCGCCGCCCTGGCCCGCGCCCCTACCTGTTCCAGCAGCATGCCCTCCACGGCGAAGCGATACGGATAGCGCCGCAGCACGGCCTCCGAGCGCAAGAGCCCCAACGCCGCCAGCGCCTCGGCCGGCCCGCGCACGCGTGACAGCGCCACCACCCGCCCCAGCGCGACGATGGGCGACGGCTTGAGTGCAAGCAGCGCATCGTAGAGCCGCAGCAACCGGGCGCTGTCCTCCGGCCCCGGCGTGGACGTCTTCGCATGCATGAGGGCAATCTCCGCTTCCGGGTGCAGCGGCGTCAGCACCGTCCCCATGGAAGCACGCAGGTGCCAGAGCCCTCGCGCCATCAAGAGGGGCGACGGCTCCGTCCCGGTTCGCGCCTCCTGCGGCACGAACGCGCCCCGCGCATCCACGCGCCCCGGAAGCCCCGCGGTGCGGAAGCAGAACAGCGCCGCCAACGCATGGCCCTCCGGCGTCGTGGTCCCCGCGTGCGACAGCAACACCTCCGCCAGACGCAGTGCCTCTGAGCACAGCTCCGCGCGGGACAGGTCATGGCCCTCGGAGGCTTCGTAGCCTTCGTTGAAGAGCAGGTAGAGCGCGGCGTGCACCGCGCCCAGCCGCTCCGGCAGCACCTCCGGAGAAGGCACCTCCAGCGTGGCGCGGCAGGAGCGCAGCGTCCGCTTCGCGCGCACCAACCGCTGCGCCACGGTGGGCTCGTCCGCGAGCAGCGCGGCGGCGACCTCGCGTACGGAGAAGCCACACGCCACCTTCAACGTGAGCGTCACCTGCATCTCGCGGGAGAGCGCCGGATGACAGCACGCGAAGAGCAACCGCAGCGCATCATCCGGAAGCTCCGCCGCGAAGCGCGTGGGTTCCTCCGGAGGCCCGGCCTCCTCCTCGGATTCCGATTCCTCCGGCACCTCCGGCGCGCGCTGCCGCAAGAGGTCCGTCAGCCGGTTCAGCGCCACGCGCAGCAGCCACGCGCGCGGCTGCTCGGGAATGCCGTGGAAGCCCCACGTCCGAGCCGCCTGGAGCATGGCGAACTGCACCGAGTCCTCCGCCAGGTCCAACCGCCCCAGCCCCACGCGCCGGGCCACGGCCGCGACGAGCCCCGCGGACCATTGGCGGAAGGCCAGCTCCAGCACCTGCGTCGCGGAGGACACGCCGTCAGACCTCTTCGATGGCGCGAAGCTCGACCTCACCGCCGTAGCGCAGGTGTGGACACGTCCGGGCCAGTGCCACGGCGGCGTCATACGAATCCGCGGACAGGATGAAGAGGCCGCCCACCACGTCCTTCACCTCCGCGTACGGCCCGTCCGACACGAGCACCTGTCCGCCCTGCTCTTTCAGGCGCCGGCCGCCCTCGTCGCGCAGCTTCTCGCCCTGGAGCAGGCGGCCCTCCTGGAGCAGCCCGTCACTCCACCGGGCGTACTCCTCCACGATGGCCTGTAGCTCGGCGGGGGACATGGCGGCGAAGTGGGCGGGGTTCTCGTGCAGCAGCATCAGGTAGCGGGCCATGGGACGGAGACCTTTCGGGGGACAGCGGGGGTTTCGTCGAAAAAGACGGCCCACGTCGCGGAGGATCGACATACCTACCTCACCGCCCTGTGCGCACACTCACTCCGTGGACAGAGAACACTCGTCTCGCGCTCACGGGTGACACGTCACCCGGGGGTGCCTACCCCTGAAGGTCAGGAGGCGCGGGCAACGGGCGTGAGCAAGGGCGGACGATGGTTGGGGGGAATGATGGGGGCGTTGCTGCTCGCGGGATGTCCGTCCGCGTGCAACACGAAGGAGTCGTCACGTCCATTCCAGCTCACGGGGCAGGTGGGTTCGCGTGGGGCGGGCTTCGCATCGGCGCTGTACCAGACGACGGGCGTGCGGATGGAACCGCGCAACCGCATCCGGTGGGCGAACAACGGCGCCGTATTCGACGTGATGGTGGAAGAAATCGGCCGGGCCCGCGCCTCCATCCACATCGTGATGTTCATCTGGCGGCCGGGCCGTGCGTCCGACCGGATGATTGAAGCGTTGGCCGCGCGTGCCCGGAAGGGCGTGCAATGCCGCGTGCTGGTGGATCCGCTGGGCAGCGGCCCCTTCGAGACGGAGGTGAAGCCCCGGCTGGAAGCAGCCGGCTGCGAAGCCCACCTGTTCCGCCCGCTGCCGGCGGACGAGAACCTGGCGCGCAACCACCGCAAGATTCTCGTGGTGGACGGCAAGGTGGCCATCACCGGCGGGCTCGCCATCCAGGACGAGTGGCTGGGCGACGCGCGCAATGAAAAGGAATGGCGCGACACCAACGTGCGGGTCCAGGGCCCGGTGGTGGCGCAGCTCCAGCAGGCGTTCGCGGAGAACTGGCAGGAGTCGACGGGCGAGCTCCTGCCCCAGACGGACTTCCCCACGTTGTCGGTGGAGCAGCCGGGCCTGGATGCGGCAGGAGAAGGCTGGGCGGCCTTCGTCAGCAGCACGGCGAACCCGGAGGTGACGCGCGCGGAGCGGCTGACGCAGCTGATGGTGAAGGCGGCGAAGAAGCGGCTGTGGATTTCGCAGGCGTACTTCACGCCCAACGACGCACTGACGGCGCTGCTGGTGGAGAAGGCACGCGCGGGCGTGGACGTGCGGGTGCTGGCGCCGGGGGACAAGAATGATCAGCGGGCCATCACGGTGCTCCAGCGCCAGAGCTACGACACGCTGCGGGCGGCGGGCGTGCGCCTCTGGGAGTACCAGCCGTCGATGATGCACGCGAAGACGATGCTGGTGGATGACCGGCTCGTGCTGGTGGGGTCCATCAACTACGACGCGCTGTCGTTCAACCTGCTGGAAGAAGGTTCGCTGGTCCTGGAGGACGTGGAGGCGGCACGCCAGCTGGAGGCCATCTTCCTGGACGACCTCACGAAGGCGCGCGAGGTCCAGGCCGAGCAGGCGAACCGCTGAAGGCCGGCTGTCCGCTTTCACGCGTGGCCCCTGGAAACAGTGGGCAAGGAGCGGGCCGTGTGCTCAAGAAGCGCTCCCAGGGGCCGCGAGGTTCGCGGCCGGGAGGCATCACCATGAGCAGCGCAGCGCCTCGTCATCTCTTCGTCGCGGGCGCCACGGGCGCGACGGGCCGCACGCTGATGCGGCAGGCCCTGGCCCAGGGCGTATCCGTGACGCCGCACGTCCGGCCCAAGAGCGCGAACACGGAGCCCGCGAAACACTGGCCGAAGAAGGCGGTGCTGGAGCTGGCGGACGGGCCCGCGCTGGTGGAGGCGATGAAGGGCAGCACCACGGTGCTCCAGCTCATCGGCACGATGCGCAAGCGCTTCGCGGCGGGGGACACCTACGAGTCGAGCGACATCGGCACCACGCGGCAGCTGGTGGACGCGGCGAAGGCGGCGGGGGTGGACCACTTCGTATTGCTCACGTCGGTGGGAGCGGGAAGCCCGGTGGGCGCGTACCTCAAGGCCAAGGCGGAAGCGGAGCGCATCGTCCGCGAGAGCGGCATCCCCTACACCATGGTGCGCCCGCCCGCGCTGGAGGGCGAATACCACGCGCCGCCCGGCATCCTGCACACGCTGGGCAAGCTGCCGCTGCTGCACCACCTGAAGCCCATGCACCTGGACCAACTGGCCGCCGTGCTCCTGCGCATCTCGGAGCGACGGGCGCCGCTCGACACTGCGCTCGAAGGCAAGCGCCTCTGGGCGGAGGTCGAAGCGGTAGGCCGGTAGCTGTCAGACCCTCCAGGTAGGAAGGTTCCTCCGCCGAACGAGCGCGTGACGCATGGAGGAGCTAGAATGAGGAAGATGGCGACCCGAGACCAGTTGCTTGCCCAGGCCCTGCGACTCTCACCGGAGGACCGCAGACGGCTCGCTCATGACCTGCTCGACAGCCTGGATGAAGGCGTGGAAGCCTCGGATGCCGAGGCGGCCTGGGGCGAGGAAATCAGCCGCCGCGCCCAAGAGGTCCTGGACGGCACAGCGGAGCTCCTCGATTGGGACGACGTACGAAAACAAGTGAATGAGGAGTTGGAGCGAATGCGGCGATAGGTGCTCCCATGCGCACCCGACTGCATCACGCCGCCAAGCCGGAGATGCTCAAGGTCGCCAAGTGGTACGAGAACCAACGCACAGGACTCGGTAGCCACTTTGTTGGAGTCATGCATCAAGCAATGACCTCCATTAACGAGCATCCAGACCGCTGGCCCTACTGGCCGGACCTCCGTCACACGCCGCCCATCCGTCGCTTCCTGCTTCCGGAATATCCCTTCGCCCTGCCCTACCTCGTCCGCGACGAGGACGTAGTGGTGCTCGCCGTCGCGCACTTGCGCCGCCGGCCGGACTACTGGCTGCCCCGAGCGCGAAGCCGCCCCTAGGCCTACTCCTTCACCGCGCCAGCCGTGAGCCCGGACACGATGCGCCGCTGGAACAGCACCGTGAGCACCACCAGCGGCAACGTCGCCACCACCGACGCGGCGGCGATCTCTCCCCACGGTTCCTTGTACTCACTGGCGAAGAGGCTGATGGCCACCGGCACCGTGCGCTTCTCCGGCGTGGACAGGAACGTCAGCGCGTAGAGGAACTCGTTCCACGCGAAGATGAAGACCAGGATGGCCGTCGTCGCCAACCCTGGCGCCGCCAGGGGCAACAGCACCCTTCGGAACGCCCCCACCGGCGTGCACCCATCCACTCGCGCTGCCCGGTACAGCTCGTCCGGCAGCTGGCGGAAGAACGACGTCAGCACCCACAGCGTCAACGGCAGCGCGAACGTCGTGTACGGCAGCGCCAACCCCACCAGGCTGTCCCGCAGCCCCACGGCGTTGAGGATGAGGTACAGCGGGCTCACCGTCGCGATGGGCGGGAACATCGACACGCCCAGCGCCGCGGACAGCAGCAGTCCCCTCCCCCGGAACTCCAGCTTCGCCAGCGCGAACGCCGCGGACGCGCCCACCGTGAGGCAGAACACCGTCGTCAGCGTCGCCACCACCAGCGAGTTCAACACCGCCCACAGGAACGGCCGCCCGAACAACACGCTCTCGTAGTTCGCCCCCGTCAGGTGCGAAGGCCACGGCCGGGTCAGCTCCCCGTCCGGCCACAGGCTCGTGAGCACCTGCCACAGGAACGGCCCCAGGAAGAACGTGAGGAACGCCACCACGGCCAGCGCCGTGCCCAGCCCCGGCCGCTTCATCGCCGCCCCTCCTCGCGCCCCAGCCAGCGCAGCCACACCACCGCCAGCAGCACCACGCCCAGGAACGTCGCCACCGACAGCGTGCTGCCGTACCCGAAGTCTCCAGAACGCATCAGCGTCTTGTACGCGTAGATGCTCAACGTCTCCGTCGTGTTCGCGGGCCCGCCCTCCGTCAGCACGTAGATGGCGTCGAACACGCGGAACGCGTCCAGCGACCGGAACAGCACCGCCAGCAGCAGCGCGGGCTTCAGCAAGGGAATCGTGATGGACCGGAACTGCCGCCACCCCGACGCCCCGTCCACACGCGCCGCCTTGTAGAGGTCCTCCGGAATGCCCTGCAGCCCCGCCAGCACCAGCAGCGCCACGAAGGGCGTCGTCTTCCACACGTCCACCAGGATGGCCGCGTGCAACGCATACCCCGGCGCTCCCAGCCAGTTGATCTCCGCCCCACCCAAAAGCCGATTGATGAGCCCGTAGTCCGGGTTGAACATCCACGCCCACAGCCGAGCGCTCACCACCGTGGGAATCGCCCACGGCACCAGCACCGACGCGCGCAACAAGCCCCGCCCCGGGAACGCGCGGTTGAGCAGCAGCGCCAGCGGCACCGCGAGCAGCAGCTCCACCGTCACCGCCACCGCCGTGAAGTACGCCGTGTTCCCCAGCGCGGACCAGAAGCGCGCGTCCCCCAGCAGGTAGACGTAGTTCTCCAGCCCCGTGAAGCGCCGCTCGCCGAACACCAGGATGAAGCGGTGCAGGCTCAGCCATATCGCCGCCAGCACCGGGTACAGCGCCACCACGGCCAGCACCAACACGGCCGGCGCCACCAGCAGGTACGCCTGCCGCCGCTCCCGCGCCTGCGAACCCACGCCCCTCATTCCTCCTCCGGAGGCTGCTCACCGGTCAGGTGATCCACCTGCTTTTGCGCGCGCGTGAGCGCTACCTCTGGAGTCCGCAGGCCCGCCACGGCTGCGGAGAACTCGCTCTGCAACACATCCGCGATGAGCAGGTAGTACGGCGTCACCGGCCGGGGGCGAGCCCGCACCAGCGCCTCCTTCAGGCTCGCGATGAACGGCTCCTCCGCGCGCAGCTCCGAGTCGTCATACAGCGCCATCCGTGGCGGGTTGCGCGCGTAGTGCAGCGCCAGCACGCGGTTCGCCTCCGGGGACGTCAGGTGCGCGATGAGCCGGGCCGCCGCCTTCCTGCGCGCGGGCGACACATGCGCGTTCACCGCGAGCTGCCACCCGCCCAGCGTCCCCCACCCCGGCTGTCCATCCTTCGTCGGCAGCGGCGCGATGCCCACCTTGCCCCGGATGGGAGAACCCTCCGCCTGCGCCTCGCTCCATGCATAGGGCCAGTTGCGCATGAACACCGCGCGGCCCTCCTGGAACACGCGCCGCGACTCCTCCTCGCCAAAGCCCGTGACCGTCTGCGGCGACAGCCCGTCCGCGATGAGCCCATGCAGGTACGTCAGCGCCTCGCGAGCGGGCTCCGTCTCCAGGAGCACGCGCCCGTCCTTGCCCAACGACTGCCCACCGTGGCCCCAGATGGCCTCGTACACGTTGCAGGTCAGGCCTTCATATTGCCGGCCCTGCCACACATAACCCTGGATGCCGGGCGTCTTCGCCATCGCGTCGCGGGTGAAGCGCCGCAGCTCCTCGTAGGTGCGCGGCGCGCGAGGCACCAGGTCCTTGCGGTAGTAGAGGACGCCCACGTCCACGTACCAGGGCACCGCGTACGTGCGCCCGTTCATCACGACGGCGTCCACCGGTCCGGGCAGGAACTCCTGGCGCAGGCGCTCGGGAGGAAAGTCCTCGGACAGGTCCGCCACCCAGCCCGCGCGAGCGAACTCCGGCACCCAGACGACGTCCGCCACCAGCACGTCGAAGTCCGTGGCCCCGCCCTGCAACGACGTGAGGAAGAACTGGTGCGCCAGGTCCGACGAATTCGGCAGCGCCTCCGTCACCAGCTCCACGCCCGGATTGGCGCGCTCATACTGCGCCAGCAGCTCACGGAACGGCTTCGGGTCACCCCACAGCGGCTGGAACTTGAAGACGATGCGAGTGCGGCCCGCGGTGCCCGCCTCCTCGGACGAGCGCCGGCAGCCTCCACCAACGAGGCCCAGCGCGACGAGGAGGACAAGGAGTCGGCCCATGCGCCCGGATGACTCCAGCGCGAAGGCCCACCGTCAACGACAAGCCCCGCGCCCGGTCATCCAGGCGACACGGGCACCAAGGCCCCCGGTCCTGGCGCGAACAACCGCCGGGCCGTGGCCCCCACCGCGCGGCACGCGAGCGCATCCACCGCGCCGCCCACCAGCCCACCGGCCAGCGGCACCACCTTGGACAGGTTCACGACGCCCTTCTGCGACGCCTTGCTCACCAACCGGAAGCCCACCGCGCGGTTGATGCTGCTCAGCGCATGCATTGGCACAGCCTCCAGCGCGCGCATGCCCAACTGTTGGCTGATCTCGATACCGGCCTGCTTCACCACTTCCTTGCCAATGTCCCCCACGATGGCCAGCAGCGTGAGGGTCCGCACGCGGTCCTCCTCCACGTCGTGCCCGTGGATGCGAGCGATGGCGCCCACCAGCCGCGCCTGCACCATCCACGACACGCCCAGGCCCGCGGGCAGGGACACCGGCAGGGTGAGCAGACCGCCCAGCCCGGACAGGAAGCCCGTGGTGAACAGCTTCCCCGTCTCCCAGTGGATGAGCGAATCGATGCGCGCTTCGTGGTCCGCGTAGCGCGTGTCGCGCAGATACTCGTCCGCCAGCCCCGTCGCGCTGCACAGCGGCCCCAGGCCCTCGAAGCCCGCGTCCAGCACTGCGTTCACGACTTTCAGCGGCTTCGACATGCGTCCATCCTCCACGATGAGGCCAGCCCCGCATCCTACCCGGCGGAGGTCCCCTGCTGGAGCCAGGCGGCTCCGCCACCGGCCCCCCAGTCCGTCCTCCAGGCAGGCACGCGAACCCCATACGCGGCGTCCCACGCGAGCCTGCCGGCCCGTCGAGGTCCGAGCCATCCCACGCACGGGGTATGGCCAAACCCACGCACTGGAGTGAAGCATGAATTCTTGCCACGCGGCCGGCCTGAGACAGCATCCGCCGCCAATCCCAGACACCCCGAAGGAGCCCTGGATGTACGAGTATCACGTGGATGCCTTTGTCCCGCCCGCCCCCGGCTGCAACTCCACGGACCCGGGCTGGAACCCCAAGCGCTGCGGCGACTTCGCGAAGTTCCTCAACAACTACGCCGCGCAGGGCTGGAAGCTGCACTCCAGCGAATACCGCGCCGTCACCGCGACCAAGGGCTGTGGCACCGCGACGGGCTCCTGGCTGGTGTGCGTCTTCGAGCGGACGAAGCAGGAATGAGCCCGGGCCACCCGCCCGCGCGGGCCGAACCGCCGCCCTGGGAGGGCAACCCCTACTCCGCCCTCGCCCTCTTCCCCGAGGAGGCCCGCGAGCTCCAGGCCGCGCCCGCGCCCCAGCCCACGCGCCTGCCCTGGTGGCTCAACCCGCTGTGCCTCGTCGCGGTGGGGCTCGTCCTGCTGTACCGCCACGGGGTGCCCCACCGCTGGAAGCGGCAGTGCATCTACACGCCCACGTGCTCGCTGTACGGGCTCCAGTCCCTGAAGAAGTACGGCCTCTGGCGCGGAGTCCTCCGCACCTGGGCGCGCATCCGGCGCTGCAACGACGTGCTGTTCCTCGGGGGAACCGACCTGCCATGAGGCGCCCTACTCCGGCACCGGAGCGGTCATCTCCCTCGGAGGAACCCGCGGCAGGCGCACGGTGAACACCGTGCCTTCCGCCGCGGACGACCGCGCGTCCACCGTCCCGCCGTGCGCCAGCACCAGCTGCCGCACGATGTAGAGCCCCAGCCCGATGCTGCGCTCGGAGCGCCCCGCCGTCGTGCCGCGCTGGAGCGGCTCGAAGATGCGCGGGAGCATCTCCGGGGGAATGGGGTCGCCCCCGTTGCGCACGTGCACCACGACGGCGTCCTGCTCGCCCCGGCTCTCCACGCGCACCGGCGTGTCCTCCGGGCTGTACTTCAACGCGTTGCCCAGGATGTTGGACAGCACCTGCGCCATCCGGTCGGAATCCCACGACCCCTGCCCATCCCCCACCTGCTCCATCTGGAGGGTGCGCTCCGGGTGCGCCGTGCGCGCCTCCTCCACCACCTGCAGCGTGAGCGCGTGGAAGTCACACGGCGCCGCGTGCACCGGGATGCCGCCGCCCATGCGCGCCTGCGTGAAGTCCAGCAGGTCGCGGATCATCCGAGTGGCCCGCTCCGCCGCGGACAGGACGCGCGCCGCCGCCTTCGCGTGCCACGGCTGGATGTCGTCGCGCCGGAGCATCAGCGACGCGCCAGTGAGGATGGCGCCCAGCGGGTTGCGCAGGTCGTGGCTGACGATGCCAATGAGCTGCTGCTCGAACTCCACCCGAGCCTGTGCCTCGTGCACCAGCTTCTGCCGCTCCTCCTCCGCCCGCCGCCGCTCCGTGATGTCGCGCATGGCGCCCACGATGCGCCGCGCCTTCCCGCTCTCGCCGCGCAGGATGGAGCCCTGCGCCGCCACGTACGCGTACTCCCCGTCCTTGCGCAGCACGCGGTACTCGTCCTGCCACCGGTCTTCGTCCGAATCGAACGCCCGCTGCAGCCCCGCCAGCACCCGCTCGCGGTCCTCGCCGTGGATGTGCCTGCGCCACCACGCCGCGTCCGCGCCCACCTCTTCCACCGGGAAGCCGAAGACCTCCTCCGTCGCGTCGCCAATCCAGTGCATCGCGTCCGTCTGGAGATCCAGGTCCCAGATGGCGTCGAAGCTCGCGTGCGCCACCAGCTGGTAGCGCTCCTCGGAGCGGCGCAGCGCCTCCTCCGTGCGCTTGCGCAGCCGCACCCCTTCCGCCTCGCGCAGCGCCCGCCGCACGCTGGGGCCCAGCCGCTCCAGCCGGTCCTTCAGCACGTAGTCCGTGGCGCCGCGCTTGAGCAGCTCGATGGCGCGGTCCTCGCCCAGCGCACCGGACACGAAGAGGAACGGCATGTCCGGACACACGGCCTTCGCCGCCTCCAGCGCGCTCATCCCGTCGAAGCCCGGCACGTTGTAGTCCGACAGGATGAGGTCGAACTTCCCCTTCTCCAGCGCCGCGACGAAGGCCGCCCGCCCCTGCACGCACTCCAGCTTCGAAGGCAGCCCGCCCTCCTCCAGCTGCGCGGCCACCAACTGCGCGTCCAGCGGGCTGTCCTCCAGCAAGAGGATGGACAGGGGCCGCTCCGCCGATGGCAGAGTCGTCAGGTCCAGCGCGGCGCCGCCGCGTGCGCTCACTTCGAGGCTCCGGACGCGCCAGGGGAGCCCGGCGGCGGCTGGTTCACCACCGCCCAGAACAACCCCAGCTCGCGCAGCGCGGACACGAAGTCCGGGAAGGCCACCGGCTTCACCACGTAGGCATTCACGCCCAGGCCGTAGCTGCGCGCCAGGTCACGCTCCTCGCGCGACGAGGTGAGCATCACCACCGGCACCGCCTTCAGCTCCGGAGCGCCCTTCACCTTCTCCAGCACCTCCAGCCCGTCCACCTTCGGCAGCTTCAAATCCAACAGCACCACCGCCGGGTGGCCGTCCTGCCGGTTCGCGTACTCGCCCTTGCGGAAGAGGTAGTCCAGCGCCTGCTGTCCGTCGCGCACCACCACCACCTCGTTGGCCAGGTGCACCTCTTCCAGCGCCGCCAGGGTGAGCGCCACGTCGTTGGCGCTGTCTTCCACCAGGAGGATCCGCTTGAGGTCAATCACGCGTGCGTCTCGACTTTCTTCTCCACTGGAGAAGCGCGGGGCAGGGTGAAGGTGAAGGACGCGCCCTGCCCCACGGCGCCCTCCGCCCAGGTCCGTCCTCCATGGCGCGACACGATGCGCCGCACGTTCGCGAGCCCGATACCGGTGCCCTCGAACTCCTCGGCCGTGTGCAGGCGCTGGAAGACGCCGAACAGCTTGTCCACGTACTGCATCTCGAAGCCCACGCCGTTGTCGCGCACCCACACCGCGACCTCGGTCTCCGTCTCCCGAGCCCCCACCTCGATGAGGGCCTCCGGCTTGGGACGGGTATACTTCAGCGCGTTCGCCAACAGGTTGTGGATGACCTGCCGCAGGAGCGCCGGGTCGCCTTCCACCGTGGGCAGGCTTCCCACCCGCCACTCCACCTGCCGCCCGGTGGCCTCCGGCATCAGGTCGCGCCGGGCCTCCTCCACCAACTGGCCCAGGTCCACCCGCGACTGGCGCAGCTCCGCCCGGCCCATGCGGCTGAACGCGAGCAGGTCATCCACCAGCGTGCCGCCCTGCTTCGCCGCGCCCGCGATGGTGGTGAGGTAGCCGCGCGACACGTCGTCCAGCTTCGCGCCCGCCCGCCGATCCAGCAACTGCGCGAAGCCGGTGATGTGGCGCAGCGGCGCGCGCAGGTCGTGCGACACGGAGTAGCTGAAGGACTCCAGCTCCTTGTTCGCCTCCTGCAGCTGGGCGGTGCGCTCCCGCACGCGCTTCTCCAGGCCCGTGTTGAGGTGGCGGATCTCCTCCTCCGCCCGCTTCAGGCTCTCCATCATGCGGCGCTCGTCGTCGATGTCCGTGTTGGTGCCGAACCAGCGGACGATGCGCCCTTCGCCGTCCCGCACGGGCATGGCGCGCGACAGGAACCAGCGATAGCTGCCGTCCGCGCGGCGCAGGCGGAACTGGTCCTCCCACAGCGTCCCCTCGCGCAGGGCCGCGCTGAAGTGCTCCAGCACGCGCCCGGCGTCCTCCGGGTCCAGCAGCTCGTTCCAGTCCTTCTCCCCCACCTGCGAGGGCGTCGTCCCGGTGTAGTCGTACCAGCGCTGGTTGAACCAGAACATGCGCCCGTCCGGCTCCGCCATCCACGACAGCTGCGGGATGGAGTCCGCCAGCGTGCGGAACTGCTGCTCGCGCTCCTTGAGCTCCGCGGCCAGCGCCTCGATGCGCCGGCGCGCCAGCACCTGCTCCGTCACCTCCCAGGACACGGACACGATGCCGTCCACCTTGCCCTCGGCGTTGCGCAGCGGCTGGAAGGTGAGGTTGAAGTAGCCCTCGGGCGCCTCCTGCCCCACGTCGCGCCCCAGGCGCATGGGCACCTCGTGGCCGCGGTAGGTCTCTCCGGTGCGGTAGACCTCCTCCAGCTGGGCCACCTGCCCCTGGTCCTTGAGCTCCGGCAGCGCCTGGCGCACGGTCAGGCCCAGGAGCGGCCGGGACCCGGTGAGCTTCAGGCGCAGGTCGTTGGCCATCTCGAAGACGAGCTCCGGCCCGCGCAGCACGGTGATGGCGGCGGGCAGCTGCTTGAGCACCGCGAACAGGTTGCGCCGCTCCGCCTGCGCCGTCTCGTACAGGCGGGCGTTCTCCAGCGCCACGCTGGCCATCTGCGCCAGCTGCACGGCGATGGTCTCGTCCTCCGCGTCGAAGTCGCCCTCCAGCTTGTCGGACACCTGCATCAGGCCCAGGTTGCGGCCGTCGTGCCCCACCAGCGGCACCGCGAGGAAGCCCTTCAGGGGCAGCGCGGGCGGCGGCGCGGGCGGCGCCTGGGTGTAGTCCGCGTGCTGGCGCAGCTCCTCGCGCGTCAGACGCAGCGGCCGGTTCTCCTGGCACACCCGGGCGAAGAGGCCGCGCTCGTCCACGGACACCTGGGCGGCGCCGGGCGCCAGCGGATCATGATCCACCGCGGACAGCGAGGCGAGCGGCGGTGCATCCCGGCCGTCCGCCACCTGCACGAAGGACTGGTTCGCGCCAATCAGCTTGCGCGCCTTGAGCGTCACGAGCTCCAGGATGGCCGGCACGCTGCCCGCCGCGTTGAGCGCCAGGCTCGCGCGCGACAGGCCACGAAGCTGCTCGGTGCGGCGCAGCTCGCCCGCCATCAGCCGGGCCCGCTCCGCGTCAGCGCGCTTGCGCGCGGTGATGTCCTGCACGGTGCCCACGAAGCGCACCGGCTTGTCGTCCTGGAAGTGCGTGCGGCCCGTGGCGCGCACCCAGCGCTCCACGCCGTCCTTCAAGCCCACGGTGCGGTAGGCCACGTCGTAGTCGCCCTTGCCGCTGGGGTCCCAGCTGAGCGCGATCGCGCGCTGCACGGCGTCCCGGTCCTCCGGGTGCAGGCCCGCGAGGAACTTGTCGTAGGACGACTCCGAGTCGGGCGGCAGGCCGAAGAGCGCCTTGCAGCGCGCGTCCCACTTGAGCTCGCCCGTGACCACGTCCATGTCGAAGGTGCCCAGCTGGGTGGCCGTCAGCGCCAGGCGCAGGCGCTGCTCGCTGTCCACCAGCGCGGCCTGCTGCTTTCGCAGGTCCAGCGTGAGCGCCTCCGTGTGCCGGCGCGCGCGCACGAACTCCGTCACGTCGGTGGCCAGGGTGATGATGCCGGACGCGGTGCCGTCCACCTCCACCATCGGGTGGTAGATGACGTTGAAGAAGACGGAGTCCGGCTGGCCGTCGCGCACCAGCTTCACCTCGAATTCCGGCCGCACGAAGGGCTGCTTCGTGCGCACCACGCCGCGAAGCACCTCCATCACCTCCGGCTGCGAGGCCATCTCCGGGAACGCGTCCAACATCGTCTGGCCCGGCGTCACCCGCCGGCCCACCAGCAGCTCGTAGTAGGGGTTCGCCAGCTCGAAGACGAAGTCCGGCCCGCGCGTGATGGAGATGCCCACCGGGGCCTGCATGAAGAACGCATGCAGCCGCTCGCGGTGGACGGCCTCCAGGGCGTGGCGCTCGCGCTCGCGCAGCGACTCCTCGTGCCGCTGCACGGCTTCGCGCGCCAGGTGCAGCTCCACGAACATGGACACCTTCGCCAGGAGGATTTCAGGCCGCAGCGGCTTGCGCAGGTAGTCCACCGCGCCGTGCGCGTAGGCCGCCAGCCACTCCTTCTCTTCGCCGTCGCCCGCGGTCATCAGCAGCACGGGCGTGCGCCGGCTGCGATCGCGCTCACGCAAGAGGCCCAGCACCTCCACGCCCGTCATGTCGCCCAGGTTCATGTCCATCAGGACGGCGGCGAAGTCCTCGTCCAGCACCCGCCGCAGGGCCTCGCGTCCGGAGGTGGCGCGCACCAGCCGCTGCCCCAGGGGCGTGAGGATGCCCTCCAGCGCCAGGAGGTGCCCGGGCGTGTCGTCGACGAGGAGGATGCTGGCCCTGGGGGAAGACGCGGGCGCGGACGCGGCGGCGGAGGACATGGTGGAGGCTCGGGGGACGGGCTCCTCTTCCCTTTAGGCTGGCAGGCACGCGGTGGGGGACGGGCCCGGCTTCGGTGTGTCCCCGTTGACGGCAGGACAACACTCCACGCCGCAAACCTGCCTCCTCCCTCCCGTCGATTCCAGCAGAACCCTTGGGCGTCCTCCGTTTACCGCCCCCTCGTCCGCCGGGGGACACACCAGGAGGGCGCCCGTCCCCCAGGCCGCACCTCGCTGGCGTTCCAGGTTTCCCGGGCGATCAGGGCGAGGGCAGCCGGCGCAGGGACGTCATGGGAAAGGGCGCCCAGAAGGGCGTCGCCAGGCTCTCCCCTTCCAGCGGGAACCAGGGCCCGTCCCTTCCCGCCAGGACGTGGAAGTCCTGCGCGGGAGTGAAGCCCTGGCCCACCAGCGCCACCCGTTCACCCTTCGCGTTGGTGGCCACGTCCAGCACGAGCACCGTGTGGCCGGGGCTGCCCCCCAGGACGAAGAAGTCCCCTGAGCGCAGCTGCTCCCGCGTGGGACGGGCGCCCTCCGCCTGGAGCGACAGGGTGCCTGCGTAGGTGAAGAGCAGGTTCAGGTAGTTGCGGAAAGCCACCCGCGAGCTGTCCGCCGCCGCGCTCCCCGGCACCCACGTCACCTTCGAGCCGGCGACGCGCGCCCGCTCTCCAGCTGCGTACCGGGGCCAGGACGCCAGGTGGCCGCTGGTGAAGCGGTAGGCGATGCGCTCCGACTGACCAGACGCCCAGCGCCACTCCGCGTGAAGGCGCAGGATGGAGTCCGCGCACTGCTGGAGGTTCGCGGTGCCCACGTCCAGCTCCCCCACCGCCGCGAGCCGGGAGTCGGAGGCCGCCAGCACGGTATTGCCCTGGAAGTCGCGCACGGGAGAGCCTTCCGGGCGCAGGGGCAGGCCGCGCAGCCAGGCGCCAAAGGAGCCCACCTCCAGGGGCACGCGCGTGTAGCCCTCCGGTGGCGCGAAGGTCTCCTCCAACGAGCGCACCTGGGCGGAGGCCGGCAGCCACGGGTAGCGCGTCCGCTCCTCCGCCGTGGGGGCCCGAGTCGAGACCTTCGCCCGCCCGGCCGCTTCACAGCTCACCAGGGACAGCGCGGCGGTGAGCAGGGTGGCCAGTGCCAGCAGGGGGCGGAAGGGTCCCATCGCGGTCAAGAGGCGGGCTCCAGGAAGACAGAGGCCGGGGAAAATCCCGGACCATGCCCTGGGACACCGCACGCGGGCCGCGGGGTCCCTTCGTTGGGCGTGGATCCACGAGGGCACCGGAGGAGTTCTTCGCCGGACGCTCGCCACGACGGGCAGGTGCGCCCCGGGGGGCGAGCACTACCTTTTGAAAGCCATGCACCGTCGGGCAAGCCTCGTGCTGCTCAATACGCTGTCCCTGTCGCGACTGCCGCTCGCCGCGGTGTTCATCGCGGTGTCGGACCTGCGCATGAGGGCCTTCCTGGTGGTGCTGGCCGCGGCGACGGACTTCCTGGACGGCTGGATTGCCCGGCACCGGGGACTGGCCACGCGCGTGGGAGCGCTCATCGACCCGGTGGCGGACCGCGCCTTCATGGTGACGGCCTTCATCGTGTGTCTGCTGGATGGGCTCATCGACCCGGTGGAGCTGACGCTGCTGCTCCTGCGGGACATCGGCACGGCCATCGGCTTCATCGTCGCCAGGGTGCGGCCGGACATGCGGACCATCGAGCTCAAGGCGCGGATGCTGGGCAAGGTCGTCACGACGTTGCAGCTCGCGGTGTTGCTGTGCGTCCTGCTCTACCCGCCGCTGGTGCGGCCGCTCGTCGCGCTCGTCGCGATGCTGTCGCTGGCGTCGGTGGTGGACTACTCGCGGGCGGTGTGGCGCCAGCGTCAGCACCGGGAACGGCCGCCGTCCCGGCCGTCCTCGCGCATTCCCCATGGGCCCACGGGTGCACCCATGGGGTCCGTGCGGGAGTGACACGAACGCCTCACGCGGGCACGGCGCGCGTGGCCACGGAGACGGCCAACCGGTCGCGCTCGCGCTCCATGGCGGCGCGCTCGCCGTCGGACAGGGCGTCCCAGACCTCGTCCATCGTGTCGAGCAGCGCGTCCGCTTCGGGTGAATCTCCGCCGGGCGCGCGGGCGCGGACGAGGGCCAACTTGTGCAACAGGGTTCGGTATCGGTTGTAGACCGTCATGGTGGAAACCTCCGTCCGGGAGACGCGGACGGGGCCATGCGGCTGACGGAGGGGCCCCCTGGCTACCGGCGGCGTTGAGTCTCGGCGTCGCGCCGGGCCTCGGCGCCGGTCAGCACGGCGATCTCCCGCGTGTGGCTCCGGCCCACCAGGTTCACGGTGGCGCGCACGCGCTCGCCCTCCTTGAGCTCCGTCACGCGGATGTCCTCGCCGTCACGGACGATGCGCGTCTGGGTGCTGATCTCCAGCGGCAGGCGCGTGCCCTCGTTGTCGATGACGACCTCCTTGTCGGACACCGAGCGCACCTTTCCCCGGTAGATGGCGTCCACCACCGCGACGCCCTGCGGAGCGCCTGGGGCGGAGGGCTTCGCCGTGGAGGGAGCTTTAGTTCCCGTGTTGCCCGTGCCCCCCGTGCCCGAGTTCGTCTCCGGGCCCGGGTTGGGCGGAGTCGTCTGTCCCTCCGGGTTCGGCTCCGCGCTGGGGCTGTTCGGATCCGACGCCGAGCTGTCCCCCGCGGTGCCCTGCGCGGGCGCGGTGCCAGGAGCCGTCCCAGCGGGGGCCTGCGTGTTCGTCCCGGAGCCTCCCGTCCCTGGCTGCTGCTGGGGCGTCGTCACCGGAGCCGGCGGCGTCGCCGCGGGAGCCTGCTGCGTCGCCGCGGGAGCCTGCTGCGTGGCTGGCCGCGAGCTCGCGGGAGCGGTGCTCTCCTCGGACGCCGCGTCATCCCTCATGCCGCCGGATTGAGTCCCGGCGCACATCAGCAGGAAGGCCAGACCCGCGATTCCCAATCCCAGCCAGGTGTCTCGCCTCATGCGTCGCGTGCCTCCCTTCTTGGGAAGGTGCATGCGCACGCGGCACGAACCACCGGCCCGGAGGCCTGGCGGTCGCCTGTCCGTCCGGACTGCCAACCCACGACCCGGCGCCTGCTCGGAAGAAAAGGAAACGCCCCCGGTCCCACGAAGGGACACGGGGGCGTTGGCCCACGGGCGCGCAGGCGCGCCGCTACGGCAGCGGGAGCGGACCGCCGCCCTGGGGCAGCGTGCGCGCCAGCTCCACGGCCTCGGCCGCCTGCACCAGGCCGTAGCCGTACTTCTCGTCCTTGCCCGGCGTCGTCTTGTCGTCCTTCGCCGTCTTCTCCAGCACCGCGCGCACGTGCGCGGCGCTCAGGTCCGGCCGGGCGCTGAACACCAGCGCGGCGACGCCCGACACGTGCGGGGTGGCCATGGAGGTGCCTGACTCGCGCTGGTAGTCCAGGCCGGTGATGGACACCGTGACCTCCTGGCCCATCATCTTCTTGAGGGACGTGCCGGCCGCCATGGACACCGATACCGTGGGCACCCAGTGCGAGTTCGCGGAGCCCAGCGTGAAGGTGCCGTCCCCGTCCTCCGCCACGTTGTTGCCGATGATGACCGCGCGGGCGCCGGCCTGGATGACATTGCGCGCCTTCTCCTCGAAGAACAGGTCGCCGCGGTCCACATAGGCGACGAAGCCTTCGCAGGTGGCGGACTCACCGCACGCCGCGCGGTCCACGCCCAGGCCGCAGTTGACCAGCCGGCCCGTGTACGTGCCCTGCGCGGTGTACGTGAGCGGCGACGAGGTGATGGGCGACGACGCCGCGGTCACCGAGGACAGCGACGCCGCCCCCAGCACCGTGGCGCTCAGCACGTTCACGCCCGGCCCCACCACGGACAGCTCCTGGCCGAACTGCGAGAAGGGCGCGTACTCGCCCTGCAGGTCCACCGCGCCCACCGCCATCACCGACGGCAGGTACGCGGCCGGATACGCGATGCCGGGCTTGCCCTTGGTGCCGTCGTTGCCGCTGGCCGCGACGGACAGCATGCCGTTGCCGTTCTCCCAGACCTTCTCGAACATCAGCCGCTCGGTCTCGGACGGCTCCGGCGCGCCCAGCGACAGCGAGGCGACCTTCGCCCCTTGCGAATGGCACCAGTCCACCGCCGAGATGACGTCGTCCGTGCGGCCGCCGCCGTCCGTGTCCAGCACGCGCGCCACGAGCAGCGACGCGCCCGGCGCCACGCCCACCACGCCGTTCGGCTCCTCCCCGGGCGCCACGCGCGCGCCGGAGCCCGCGCCGAACTGCGCCAGGATGGTGGCGGACACGTGCGTGCCGTGGCCGCCGCCCACCGTCACCACGCCCTGGGACTCGCTCTGGTCGGACGGGTCATCGTCGTCGTCGACGAAGTCCTTGCCCATGAGGAACGCCGCCTTCAGCTCCGGGTGCTTGCTGTCCCAGCCGCTGTCGATGACGCACACCTTCACGCCCTCGCCCGTGGGCGCGCCGGGGTCGATGACGCCGTCGTTGTTCGCGTCCCACACCTGCGGGACCTGGATCATCTTGAGCCCTTCCGTGTACTCGCCCACCGACCCCTGCGTGTTGTACACGCCCTGCCACGACGCCAGCGGAGGGGGCGTGGGCAGGCCCAGCGCGCGCACACGGCGGTTGGGCGTCACGGAGAGCACGTCCGAGCGGAGCTTCAGCGCGGAGATGGCCTCCGGCGACAGCCGTGCGGACACCATGTTCATGTTCGGGATGCGGCGCTTCACCGTGCCGCCCTCGCGCTCCACGGCCGCCGCGATGTCCGCCGACGCGGCCAGCGCGCTCGCGGTCACCTTCGGCTTGTAGGTGATGATGACGCCGTCCGGCGCCGTGTCCGTGCTCAGCGGGGAGACCCCTGGCTTCGGCAGCGACATCTCCGCGGTGCCAGGACACGCCTGGGGCAGGACGTCGATGGGGTCGGGGTCGCTGCCACAGCCGCTCGCCACCAGTCCGGACAACCCAAGCCCAAGCCAAAGCCAACGCTTCATGGGGTGTATCTCCTTCGCCCGGCCAACGTGGATTACCGCGCCGTGACCCGCCGCCCCGAAAGGGGGCCGGAAGGAACGGGCCGGCCCTGCTTCCCGTTCCCAAGACGATTTAAGCATGGACGCAGCACGACTGCTCGGGCGGCTGTCGTGCGCCCGACGGCCATCCGGTACCGGTCCAACGTGAGGCGCTCAACGCTGATGGGGAGCGCTTCCTTCGAGGCAGGACCTCCGGCCCGGCATGACGCACCGGGCCCGGTGACCCAGCAGGGCGTCAGGCGTCGGAAGGATCCACGCCGAAGACGCGCTGGGCATCCACGGCGTAGGCCGCCAGCTGACGCTCGGTCTCCGCCGCGTCCCAACCCAGGCGCGGCGCCATCACCTCCGCGGCGCGGACGGCGGCGGCGCGGCCCTGGTCGCGCGTCTCGAACGCGACCTTGAGGCGGCGGATGAGCAGGTCCGCGAGCGTCTGGACCATCTCGTGGGACACGCCCCAGACGGCCTCGGCGCGGCGGTACGGCAGGCCCTCGACGAGCGGCTCGGCCAGCTCGGGAGACTCGCGAGTGAGCGCCCACACCGCGTGCCAGCGGCTGCCGTACGCGCGCACCAGGTGTTCGCCCGTGGCCGCGTCCCCCACCTCCTGCTTCGCCGCCGCGAGCTCCGCGTCCAGCTTGAGGAGGTCGCCGCCCGGCAGGGGCTGCTCGTGGGTGACGGGCTTCTTGTGCGGGAGGGAAAGATGGCGCTCCACGGCGTTGACCACGTCGCGAGCCATGACCCGGAAGGTGGTGAGCTTGCCGCCGCTGATGGCCAGCACGCCGGACGGGCTCACGTCGATGGAGTGCTCGCGGCTCGCGCTGCCCGCGTCGCTGTTGCCGTGGTAGCCGCTCGCCGCCAGCGGGCGGATGCCGGCCCAGGCGCTGACCATGTCCTCGCGGGTGAGGTTCGCGGCGGGGAAGAAGGCGTTGGCGGAAGAGAGCAGGTAGGCCACGTCCGCCTCGCTCGCGCGCACCTCGGCCGGATGGGCGCGGGTGGCGGTCTCCGTCGTGCCGATGAGGGTGAACGCATCCGCGGGGAGGATGAACATCACGCGGCCATCCACGGGCGACAGGAGCGTGAGCGCGTCCCCGATGTTCAGCCGCGAGCGGGGCACGGCGATGTGCACGCCCTTGCTGCCGCGCACCGCGGGCCCCGTGCGCTCCTGCTGCGAATCCAGCCGGCGGATCTCATCGCTCCAGGGCCCGGTCGCGTTGACGACGGCGCGCGCGCGCACGGTGTGCTCCAGGCCGGTGAGGTGATCCACCACCACCGCGCCCTTCACCTTGCCGTCCTCCAGCACCAGCCGCTTCACGGAGGCGTGGTTGAGCACCACCGCGCCGGCCTCGCTCGCGCCCAGCGCGTTGGCCAGCGTGAGGCGAGCATCGTCGGTGGCCGCGTCGTAGTAGCGGGCGCCGCCCTTGAGGCCTTCGGAACGGATGCCGGGTTCGGCCTCCACCAACTGCTTGAGCGACAGGCGCTGATACGCCTTCACGTTCCGGAACAGGGACAGGGCGTCGTACAGCATCAGGCCCGCGTTGAGCTTCCAGCGCGGCACGCGAGCCCCTTCGTAGACGGGCCAGATGAAGGCCAGCGGGCGCACCAGGTGGGGCGCCAGGTGGAGCAGGCGGCGCCGCTCGATGCTCGACTCGAAGACGAGCCCCAGGTGGCCATGCTCCAGGTAGCGCAGGCCGCCGTGGATGAGGCGCGACGAGCGGCTGGACGTCCCGCTGGCGAAGTCCTCGCGCTCCACCAGGGCCACCTTCAGGCCCCGCAGCGCCGCGTCCCGGGCAGCCCCCGCCCCCGTCACCCCGCCGCCAATGACGAGCAGGTCGAACGACTCACTCCCCAGCGCACGCAGACGGTCGGCGCGCGAGGGCGGGGCAGGAACCTCCGTGGAGGCAGGCAGGGAACGAAGCGCGGCGGATTCGGAACGCACGTGACGAGTCTATGACGGGAAGTCTGTGGCCGCAGCGGATTCCGATGCGATGCGTCAAGAGGTCCACGGGGTCATGGGGCTGGGCGACAGGGAACTGTCGCGCAGCGAGCGGCGGAGGCCGCCTTGCGTGTCGGGGGGAGGACGGATAGGCAGGCAGCCGCCTCACCTCCCCCGTCCTGGACGCTCCGCCGCCCCCGAACCGCCGTGTGGGATTCCCGAGACCGACGAGACCTGGCGTTCCTGGGACTGTGGGTCCTGGTGTACGGGCTCGCGGTCGCGCCGGTGCTGCACGCGGTGGTGGGACACGGTGGAGGCCTGGGACGCCACGGCCATGAGCACGGCGCCAGCACCCACGTCCACCGCACCACGGGTACGTGTGACGCGACGAAGGCCGCGTGTCCGACGGAGTCCGAACAGGGCACACCGGACGGAGCGAAGCGGGGCCATGGCCACCAGCACCTGACGGGCTCGGTGGAGCACCTGCTGGCGGTGGCGGCGAGCTGGACCGTGTTCGTGCCGCCGAAGTTGCGCTGGGTGTCCTGGCGGGTGGAGCCGGAGCGAAGCCCGGAGTGGTCGCCGGGCCAGCGGTTGCGGTCCGCGGCGATGCCGCAAGGCCCCTAGGCCCCTTCGGACCTCCGTAAGGATGACTTGCGAGCACGAGGACCGTCTGGCCCACGCCAGGCACGGGCCTGCGTGAGCGTGTGTCCTGAAGCCGTCTGTCTTTCAACCCGCACGCCCCGGAGCGCGTCCCGACGCGCGTCGGGGACGTGTCGTCGTGCGTTCCCCACCGTGACCATGTTGCTCATCGCGTTCGCCACGCTCTCGACGTGTCTTCCCTCGGCCATTCCCACCGCACAGGAAGGACCGCGCCAGGAAGTCACCAACCACGCGGTGACAGAAGCCACGCAGCAACAGCAGCAACCCGAACTCCAACAGCCGACGGAGGCCCCGGGTGAGACAGACGCGACGCCACCCGAGCAGCAAACGCCCTCCAGCGACGCGGTCGCATCTCCAGCTGAGCAGCAGCCCTTGGAAGCGACGCCGCCGCCAGAGGCCACCGGGAAGCAGCGTTCCACGGTGGTGCGAGGCACGCGTCCGGCCCAGAGCGCCGCCGAGGTCACCATCGGCCGGGACATCCTCGACACGGCACCACGCATGAACGCGACGGACGTGCTCCGCGTGGTCCCGGGCCTGGTGGCCTCGCAGCACAGCGGCGAGGGCAAGGCGCAGCAGCTCTTCCTCCGAGGCTTCGACGCGCTCCACGGCCAGGACGTGGAGCTGAACGTCGGAGGCCTGCCGGTGAACGAGGTGAGCCACATCCACGCGCTGGGCTACGCGGACACCAACTTCATCATCCCGGAGCTCGTCCAATCGCTGGAGGTGACGGAGGGCTCCTACCGCGCGTTCCAGGGGGACTTCGCGGTCGCGGGAACGGTGCGCATGGACCTGGGCGCGCGTGAAAAGGGCGTGGAGTTCGCCGGCACGCTGGGCCAGTTCAACACGCGCCGGCTCGTCGTGACGGTCCGCCCGGGAGAGGACCCCGGCACCTTCGCGGCGGCGGAGCTCAGTGAGAGCGACGGCTTCGGGCCCCAGCGAGGCTACGGCCGGGCCGCGCTGCTCGCCCAGGGGAACCTGGACCTGGGCCACGGCCTGAGCGCGCGAGTCCTGGGAGGCAGCTACGCCACGCGCTTCGACTCCCCCGGAGTGGTGCGAGAGGACGACCTCGAAGCCGGGCGCCGCACCTTCTACTCCGGCTCCTTCGACCGTCAGGGAGGCACGGTCTCCAGGCATCAGCTCCTCATCGGAGTGGACCTCCCGCGCGAGGGCACCGCGCGCACGCGCCTGGAGGCCTTCGGAATCCTCTCGGACCTGCGCCTGCGCAACAACTTCACGGGCTACCGGGTGGACGACCGGGGCGACGGCCTGGAGCAGACCCACGACGGCTCCACGCTGGGCCTGCGCGCCGAGCACCGCCGCCAGGTCACGCTCTTCGACCGCCCCGTCGCGCTGGAGCTCGGCCTGGGAGGAAGGCGCGACGGCATCCACCAGACGCAACGCCGTTACCGCGAGACGGACGGCACCTTCTTCGCGGACGAGGTGGACGCGAACCTCACCCAGACGGACGTCTGGGGTTACGCCGAAGCCAGGCTCCCACTGGGCCGCTGGGCCTTCCGGCTGGGAGGCCGCGCGGACGCGCTGGGCGTGGAGGTCTTCGACGCGCTCGCCTTCCGGGACCCGCGCTACTACGACGGGCAGGGCTACTCGCGCAGCGCCTTCGGGGTGCACTGGGGCGCGAAGGCCGGCGTCGAATACGCGCTCACGGACACCTGGGCCCTCTTCGCCAGCTACGGAGACGGCTTCCGTTCCCCACAGGCGCGAAGCCTCGCGGAAGGAGAACAGGCCCCGTTCGTGAACGTGCACGGCGCGGAGCTGGGCACCCGGATGGACGGAGAACGTCTGTCCCTCCAGGCGAGCGTCTTCGGCTCACAGGTAGCGGACGACTTCTTCTTCGACCACACGGTGGGCACCACCGTCTTCACGGGAGAGACACTGCGCACGGGCGTCTCCGCGTCCCTGCAAGCGCGTCCGCTCGAAGGCGTCACGGCCGCGCTGAGCGCCACGGTGGCGAACGCGACGGTGACGAAGACGGACGCGAAGCTCCCCTACTTCGCACCGCTGGTCGCCCGAGCGGACATCGGTTGGGAGAAGCCGCTGCCCGGCATCGACGCCGTGCTGTCCCTGGGCACGGGCCTCACGCTCATCGGACCCAGGCCCCTGCCCTATGACGAGTACAGCCACACCGTGTTCCTCGTGGACGTGCAGGCCGCGCTGCGGCGGGGAGCGCTCGCGCTGCGGCTCGACGTGAAGAACCTGCTCAACACGCGCTGGCGCGACGGCGAGTTCGTCTACAGCTCGCGCTTCGACCCCACCGCCCAGCCGAGCCTCGTTCCAGCCAGACATTTCACCGCGGGGGCGCCACGCGTGGCCTCGCTCACCCTGGAGGTCCACCTGTGATGAACCCGATTCCCACCCCGCTCCGAGCGCTGGCGCTGACCGCGGCCCTGATGAGCCTGGGCTGCGGCGGCAAGACGGAAGCGGAGCGCCGCACCTTCGCCGTGGCGATGACGGCGACGGCGCCCACGGCCCCCAACGAGTACGGCTGGACGGTGACGCCCGAAGCCGCGCAGCTCTCCGTGGGATCGGTGCGCTTTTTCGAGGGCCGCGTGCTGCTATCGCGGCGCCTCCCCCGATTCGACTGGTACTCGCTCATCGGAGGCACCGCGAACGCGCACCCCGGCCACTACGTCCCGGGGGATGCCCTGGGAGAGGTGCTCAACGCCCAGACCGTGGATCTGCTCGCGGGCGGAAGCCTGGGCAGCGCCAACGCCGTCACCGGCTCGTACGGCTCGCTGGAGCTGACGCTCGTGGCGCCCACGGCGGCCACGGACGCGCAGAACGTGCTCGAAGGCCACCAGGCCCACGTGCGAGGCACCGCGACCCACACGTCCGGAGCCACGGTGCGCTTCGACGCGACGGTGGATCTACCCAAGGCCATCGAAGGCGTGCGCTTCGAGCGCGATCTCCAGCAGGAGGCCGGCTTCGTGCGCATCTCGGTGGACCTGGGGAAATGGATGGACCGCATCGACTTCGCCACCGCGTCGCTTCCGGACGCGACTGGCGTTTCCACCTTCCCCGCCGGCAGCCAGGCCCAGAACGGGCTGGTGCGCGGCGTGGAAGACACCAGCGCCTACGTCGTGACGTGGGTGGAAGGAGCAGCGCAGTGATGAAGAATTGGCTGATGGGTGTGTCGTGTCTGGGCCTGGTCGCCTGCTCGTCGGGTCAGGGCAACGTGACGTTCACCACGTACGGAGAGGACTTCATCGAAAAGGAGATCCCCGTCAGCGCCTTCGAGGACGGCTGGACGGTGAAGTACACCAAATTCCTCGTGAAGCTGAGCGAGGTGAAGGTCGCCAACGGCGAGGGAGTGACCGCCGCCGAGCAGACGGCCGCGAAGGTGTACGACGTGCACCGTCCGGGCCCCGTGGACGTCGCGAAGTTCAGCGACCTGGCCGCCGAGGACTGGGACGAGGTGAGCTACGCCATCGCCCCCGCCACGAACGCCACCGCGGGCAACGCGGACGCGGAAGACGTGACGCGGATGAACACCGAAGGCTGGTCCGTCTACGTCGAGGGCACGGCCACCAAGGGCGCGGCCACCAAGAGCTTCCACTGGGGCTTCGCCACCAACACCCTCTACGAGCACTGCGAGAGCGAGGACATCGGCAACGGCGTGACGGTGCCCAAGGGCAGCACGGAGACGGTGCAGCTCACCATCCACGGCGACCACTTGTTCTTCGACGACCTCCAGTCGCCGGACGCGAAGATGCGCTTCGACGCCATCGCCGCGGCGGACAGCACGGGCATCGTCGGTCCAGACGGCGAAATCACCCTGGATGAGCTGGGCCTGGTGAACCTGACGTCGCTGCCCTCGGGCCAGTACGGCACGGGAGGCGCGGGCAGCGTGCGGACGCTGCGCGACTTCGTGACGGCGCTCGTGCGCACCGTGGGCCACTACCGCGGCGAAGGCGAGTGCTCGCCGCGCGTCCGCTAGGACACGCCCCCGGAGGGGCCGGCCCGAACGCGCGGCCGGCCTCTCCCGTTTCACTCAGCGCTTCGAGGAATCGTCCCCGCCCGTCGTGCCACCGCCGTGCGAAGGCATGTGGGACGGCGGGTTCGGAGGACGGTTCGGGTTCATCTGGTTGGAGCGGTTGTCCTGGGCGGACTTGTGCTCCGGGCGCTCGGGGTTCTTCGTGTTGGAGCGCTGATCATTCGGGCTCGGGGTCTTGTGCTTGCTCATCGTTCGGCGTCCTCCGTGTGTCCGGACATGGGCGCCCGGACGGAAGGCACGGTAGGGAGACGCCCCCGGGAAGCGCAGGGGCCCAGCGGGCGCTGCCTGGTGTCCGGCACCGGTCGTTCGGGCTGTCCTCCCCGGCCCGGGAGCGCCCGCGGCGGTCTCCCGCGGATGCCGGGGAGGATGCGAATGCCTACTCCTTGACCCCGGGGAGGTGCGGCGCGTGAAGACCGTGACCTACGAGCGCAGTGGCCAGACGAACACCGGAGCGCAGGCGCTGCGAGTGGAAGGCCTCAAGCACCTGCGCGTCCTGGAACAGGGCGAACCGGTGGTGGAGCGGGACCTGACGCCGGAGGAGATCCACCGGCTGGCCCCCTTGCTGGAACCCCTGCAGCGGGAGCCCGAACCCGCCACCCTCGCGCCCCAGGCAGGAGGCCCGGACATCCTGGCGGTGACCTTGGCCTTCGAGGACGAGGAGACGCCCCGCTTGAGACTCGCCACCGAGCGACTGCCCGCGAAGGGGGGCGGGTATGATCGCCTGCTCGAGGAGCTGGACGCGCTGCTGTCCGCGGAGCTCCACGCGCGAGCCCCCCGCCACGCCCACGCCGTCCTGCCACACCAGCTCCGTCACGATGAATGACGGAGGCCGCACGGTCCGTGAGGGCCGCATCGGTCAGGGCACAGCAGGGGAGCAGCCGGGGCCGGTTGCCCTGGAGGCCCGCTTCTGACAGACAAGAAGCATGAAGCGCGTGCAGTTCTCCGTGCACCGCACGGTCGGAGAGGCACGGATGCTGGCAGGGGCCCTGGAATCGGCCGGGCTCTCGGTCGACATCCGCGGCGAGTCCCTGGTCCCGCTGAGCGGTGAGATTCCCAGCACCGAGGCCTGGGTGGAGCTGTGGCTGTGGCCGCAGGAGCTGGAAGCCGGGCGCCAGGTCCTCGCGGAGCTCCAGGCCAACCAGGAAGCCGCCAACCGTTCGGTGACCTGTCCACGCTGTGGCGAGGAGAACCCCGCCAACTTCGAGCTCTGCTGGAGCTGCGAGCTGGAACTGCCGTCGGGGCTGCGCCCGCACCTCCGAGCCGTCTAGAAACGCCCCCATGAGCGACCCATCGAACGAACCGGGGGAGCGGAGCGGCCGGCGCCGGAACCAGGGTCTCCGGGGCGTCATCTGGGTCTGCGGAGCGGCGCTCGCCATCCACGTCATCCCCCTGTTCCTGCCCCGCGACATGCCCGAGCAGGAGCTGGCCATCGCGAGGGCCACGGAGAACGTGGAAGGCCGTCTGCGCTTCCTGGTGCCCCTGAAGCACAACGACAAGGCGACAGCGGCGGACCTGCGCGAAGCAGCAGAGCTCCTGCGCGAGGCCCCCGCGGAAGCGCACGACCTGGCCCTGGAAGCCGAACGGAGGGACCCGAACGCCCTGGAGACCCAGCTCCTGCTCGCGCGCATCTGCGACCGGGAGCGGATGTCCCGCTGCGTGGACCAGTCGCTCGAAAAGGCGAGGAAGCTCGCGCCGGCGGACCCACGGGCGGACCTGCTCCGGGCGGACCTGAGCGAGGAGAAGGGCAACGTCGAGGGCGCCACGGAGGCTCTGTCCCGGGCCTACAACCGCGCACCAGGCGATCCCCTCATCGGCGTGCGCTACGGCCGGCTGCTCAGCCGGGTCGGAAGGCCCGAGGACGCCCTGAAGGTGTTCACCTCCCTGGAGGGCAAGGTCCCCGCGGCCCGGCTCCTGGTGGAACAGGGACTGGTGCTCACCAAGGAAGGCCGGAGCCGCGAAGCCGTGGAGTTACTGCAGCAGGCGGTGCAGCAGGACCCGAAGCTCGCGGAAGGCCACTTCCAGTTGGGCATCGTCTGGTTCCAGTTGGGGAATCAGACCGCCGCCGAGGCAGCCCTGCGTCAGGCGGACCGTCTGGACGTGTCCGACACGCGGGCGCTGGCCACCCTCTGCACCCTCCAGGTGAAGGCAGGGAAGCTCGAGGGAGCACGCCAGACAAGGACGGACCTGGAGCGGCGCTTCCCGCAGCGGATGGACGCCATCCGGGAGCAGTGCCGGCTGCCCTGAAGCGCAGGAGACGCTCAGCGCGGCTCCTGTCCCCGAATCTGGCGCAGCATCCGCGCGGAGGCGACGACCGGCGCGTCCACGGACCCGTCAGCCCGTTCGGTGCGCACCACCGCCTGAAGGAAGGGGATTGCCTCTTCATCGCGGCCCTGCTGGAAGAGCAACTCCCCCAGCGCGAACCGGGCCTGGGTGAGGAGGACCAGGTCCTCCGCCGCCACGGCCGCATCGATGGCGTCACTCAGCGCGGACTCCGCCAACTCGGGCTGTCCGCGTCCAAGCAGCTCGCGGGCGCGCCGCAGGTGTTCAAGGGTATTCATGGGGCACGGTCCCCGAGCGGAGAAGACGGCAATGGAAGACAAGCGCCTGGTCGAGCTGGAAATCCGCTACACGCAGCAGCAGGAGCTGCTGCAGGAGCTCAGTGACGTGCTCTACCAGCAGGGGCGCGTCGTCGACGCGCTCCGGGCGGAGCTGGACCAGCTCAAGCGCAAGCTGGACGCGGAGCCGGGCCTAGTGGACGCCCGCCAGCAGGAGCGGCCACCGCACTACTGAGGCAAGGCCTCAGAACTTGTAGCCCAGCCGCAGGCCGATGATGGGATTCGGATCGAGGTAGCCCACCTCGATGCCGATGCTCGCGGCCTTGCCCTGGAGACCAAAGCCAAACGCCGCATGGGCCTTGAAGGTGTCCCCCTTGAAGAAGATCCACGGCCCCGCGAGTCCCTCGATGTAGACGTTCCGGCCCACCGTCGCGCGAAGCGAGATGTCCAACGGAACGCCAATGATGTTGCCGTCCGTGACGAGCACCGCGCCGAACCGGGCACCCACGAAGAGTGGACCCGCGACATGCCCTTCAACGCCCAGCGTGAAGTTGAACGCGGCGCTGGTGTCGACCCAGTAGTCCGCGCCCACGCCCAGGCGGACGCCGGACTGCTGCGCCTTGGATTCCGCGGGCGCCAGCAGAAGCCCCAGCGCGAACAGACCAGCGGCGTAGATTCGAAGCAGATGCATGCGAGAGGCTCCTGTCCAGAGAGGGGGAAGGAGCGCCACTCAAGCAAAAGCAGCCAGGGTCAGGCCAGCCTCAAAGCCAGGCGGCTGTACGTTCGCATCCCGTCGGATCAATCCACGAGGAGACGTGCGCCCGAAACCAGCGCCACAAGCCCGCAAAGACAAAGCCCCTGGCGCCTTTCGGCGTCAGGGGCTTTCAAAAAGAATCCGGCAGCGACCTACTCTCCCACGCGGTTTCCCGCGGAGTACCATCGGCTCTGGAGGGCTTAACTTCCG
>NZ_RAVX01000027.1:0-98573 GCF_003611605.1 Corallococcus sp. AB011P | reverse complement strand
TCTTCCACGACTTGAAGCGTTTTCGCGCCGCCGCCACCCGTTACGACAAGACGGCGAGCAGCTACCTCGCCGTCCTGCATGTCGCCTCCATGCTTCTTTGGCTGCGCTAATCAGGGACAGCCCCTAGACGAGGCGCGGGGGGAGGGGCGCCTCCATCGCCGGGTGTTGAGAAGGGGGCGCTTGCGTCCGCCTGCCCGGCCGGGCGCACGGTGGTTCTCGTTGGAAGCGTCAGGGCCTTTGATAGGTTGGCGCCCCATGAAGAAGATCCTCGTCGCGCTCCTCGTGCTCATCGTCCTGGCGGTCGCGGGTGCAGGCGGCGTGTTCATGCACTTCCAGAACGCCACCACCGCGCCGCACACGGCGGCGGATCCCGCTCCCAAGGAGTTCGTGGTGAAGAAGGGCGCGTCCGCGCGCTCGCTGGGCCAGCAGCTCCAGTCCCAGGGCTTCCTGGACGACCCCAACGTGTGGCGCTTCCACCTGTGGCGCCGGGGCAGCCTCAACGTGAAGGCGGGCCGCTTCATGCTCAGCCCCACCGCCTCCGTGGCGGAGCTGGCCACCGCCCTGGAAGGCCAGCCGCTGCCGGAGGACGTGCCCTTCGCGATGATCGAAGGCTGGCGCCTGCGCGACACCGACCAGGTGCTCGCCGCCCAGGGGCTGATCAAACCGGGCGAGTACATCGCCGCGGCCAGCCGCACGAGCAGCTTCGCCGCGCCGTTCCCGCTGCCTGTGCGCAGCCTGGAGGGCTACCTGTACCCGGAGACGTACGGGATCATCGCGGACAACTTCAAGGTGGAGGCGTTCATCCAGCGGCAGATCGACACCTTCCGCGCGCGCTTCTACGACGAGCACAAGGACGAGATCGCCAAGAGCGGCCGGTCGCTGCACGACATCGTCGTGATGGCCTCCATGCTGGAGCGCGAGGAGCCGGTGCCCTCCCAGCGCGCGCTCGTCGCGGGCATCCTCTGGAAGCGCGTGGACAAGGGCTTCCCGCTGGGCGTGGACGCCACCAGCCGCTACGAGCTGGCGGAGTGGAACGACCGCAAGGCGTTCCTCAAGCGGCTGCGGGACAACTCGGATCCGTGGAACTCGCGCACCCGCGCGGGCCTGCCGCCGGGCCCCATTGGCGCGCCCACGGTGGACTCGCTACTCGCCGCGCTGCGGCCGGTGAAGAGCGACTACTGGTACTACCTGCATGACGCGCAGAAGGTCCTGCACCCGTCGCGCAACGCGCAGGAGCACGAAGCGCTTCGGGCCAAATACAACGTGTACTGAGGCACCACGATGACGTCCCCGCTCCTGGACCCGAGCCGCCTCCCCACGCCTCCCGTCAGTTCCGAGGCCGCCCTGCGTGAGGAGGTGGCCCAACTGCGCCAGGAGACCGAGCGGCTCCGCCGGCTGCTGGAGACCGCGGCGCAGGTCACCTGGTCGACGGAGCCCGCCAGGGACGCGCTGACGCCCATCTCTCCGTCGTGGACGGCCTTCACCGGCCAGACGGCGGAGCAGTTGCGCAACCAGGGGTGGCTCCTCGCCCTGCACCCGGATGACCGGGCCGGGGCCCTGGCGGCGTGGCAGCGGGCCAAGGCGGGGACGCAGCTCTTCGCCACGCGCTACCGGCTGCGCCGCGTGGATGGCTCGTACGTGTGGATGCTCGCGCGAGGCATGCCCGTGCTGGGGCCGGACGGCTCCGTGCGCGAGTGGGTGGGCACCTGCATCGACATCCAGGCGCAGGCCCTGGGCGAGGAGCGCGCCGCGTTCCTGGCACGGGCCAGCGAGCTGTTCGCGTCGTCGCTGGAGGCCTCCGCCACGCTGGCGTCGCTGGCGAACCTGTCGGTGTCGGCGCTCGCGGACTGGTGCATCGTGGACGTGCTGCTTGCGGACGGCCACTTCGAGCGCGTCCAGGTGGTGGCGGCGGATCCCTCCCAGGCGCCGCTCGCGGCCACCGTGCAGCGGCTGACGCCGATGCCCCAGGAGCGGCCCGTCTATCCTCCCGCGGTGGCGCTGGCGACCGGCCGGTCCACCCTGGTGCCGGAGGTCACGGACGCGGTGATGCAGTCCGTGGCGCAGGACGCGGAGCACCTGGAGACGATGCGGCGGGTGGGCATCCGTTCGCTGCTCACCGTGCCGCTCATGGCCCGGGGCCACATCCTGGGCGCGCTGACCTTCCTGGTCACCACCTCCAGCCGCCGGTATGGCGACGAGGACCTGCGCTTCGCCCAGGAGCTGGCGAACGTGGCCGGGCTCGCGGTGGACAACGCGCGGCTGCTCCAGGGCGCGCGCGAGGCCATCCGCCTGCGCGACGAGTTCCTCTCCGTCGCGAGCCACGAGCTGAAGACACCGCTGACGCCGCTGAGCCTGAAGCTCCAGGCGCTCTCGCGCGCGGTGAAGTCGCATCCGGACTCGCCGCTCGCCCCGATCATCGAGGCCCACGTGGAGACGGGGCACCGCCAGGTCCGCCGGCTCACGGATCTGATGAACGACCTGTTGGACGTGTCGCGCATCAGCGCCGGCACCTTCCGCCTGCAGCGCGAGGAGGTGGACGTCGCGGAGGTGGTGCGCGAGGTGGCCGCTGGCTTCGCGCCGAGGTTCGCCCTGGAGCACTGCGAGTTCCAGGTGGAGGCCCCGGAGTCGGTGCGCGGCTGCTTCGACCGGACGCGGCTGGCGCAGGTGTTGGATCACCTGCTGGACAACGCCCTCAAGTACGGCCCCGGGACGCCGGTGTCCGTGCGGCTCGTGGCGGACGGGCCCGTGGCGCGGCTCACCGTGCACGACGGGGGCATTGGCATCTCGCCGGAGCAGCGGCCCCGCCTCTTCGAGCGCTACGGCCGCGCGGTGTCCGAGCGCCACTATGGCGGCCTGGGCCTGGGGCTCTACCTCACCCGCACCATCGTGGAGGCCGAGGGCGGGCGCGTGTCCCTGGACAGCCGTCTGGGCGAGGGCGCGACGTTCATGGTGGAGCTGCCGCTCACGCGCCCCTGAGTGGCTTAAGGCGCGCTCGTGCCGGGCGGCTGGGGCGACGTCTGGAACATGCCCGCGAGGATGCGCTCGGCCGCGTCCGCGAGCAGATCCCTGGCCATGCGCGTCTCCTCGCCGAAGATGCCGCGTGACGTGTTCGCGTCCAGCACGTGCGTGGCCAGCAGCGCGAACGCCGAGGGCTCGTCGAACGTCGCCTCCGAGGAGAGCACGCGCTTGCCGGGCTGTTGATCCTCCTCGTGGAAGCGCCCCTCCCACGTGTCGCCCAGGGTGATGGAGAAGTACTGCGCGGCCACGTTGCCGGGCCGCGACATGTGCGACGCGGCCACCACGGCGCGCAGCTGGCCGCGCTCCTCCTCGGTCATCTGGCGTTTCCACGCCTCGACCGAGGCGTGCATGGTGTCGATTTGATCCCTCGCCGCGTCCTCGGCGTTCTTCAAGAGGTCTGGCACCCGGGCGTGGATGAACGCGGAGAGCTCCGCCTGCGTCACCCGGTTCGCCGCCAGCACGCCGTCCACGAGCGCGAGCGACGCGTCAAGCAGGCGGTGCTGCCGCGCCAGGGCGTCGGCCGGAAGGCCCCGGCCCTCCAGGCTCGCGTGCGAAGCGGTGATGAGGCCGCGCATCGTGGTGAGCCGCGTGCGCGTCTCGTCATCGAGCGCGTCCTTGCTGGCGAGCAGGACGTGGAGCGCGAGCGGCACGTGGGTGACGGCCTTGTACTCGTGGTAGTGGCGCGTGCGCGCGGGCGCTTCGAAGCGCTGGCCGCCCTTGCGCAGGATGAGCACGTCGTCGATCTGCGCGATGACGGGCCCCATGCGGGACAGCACGGCCTCACGGCGCGCGGCGTACGCGTCGCGGAATGCCTGGTTGAGCACGCTGAGCGGATCCGCGGGCTCCAGCGCCACGGTTCGCGCGACCTCGGAGGGCGGCTCGGGAGGAGGGGAAGGGGAGGAGGGACCGCCCACGGGGCACTCGGCCATGGCGGGCACCGTAGCGCCCTGCGCGCATCCGTCATCCCCGGCCGCGCTCCGGGTGTCCGGATTCCTTCAACCCGAAAAGCGAAAGGCCGGCCCCGCATCAGAGCGGGACCGGCCTTCCTTCACGGCTCAGCGGTGACGACGGTCAGACACTCAGTCGACCGGACGCACCTGGACTTCCATCACGGTCTGGTCCGCGTTCGTCGACAGCACCTCGATGATGGTGCCCGTCTTCGGGACCTTCACGCCGGCGTACGGCTGCGTGGCGGACCAGAACTCGTTCGTGTCGTTGAACACCGGCACCGCGGGCTGCGAGGGGTACTCGTTGCGCGGGAAGCCGTTGGGCTTGAGCGACAGCGGGAAGCTGGGCTCCAGACCGAACGTCGCGTCGTGCGTCTGCACGCGGCCGGACCAGTAGCGGCCGTCGCTGCGCTGCAGGGGCTGCGGGCGCGAGTCCACGGGCAGGATGCGGCCCGAACCCGGGTGCTGCGACACGTTGTTGTTCGACTGCGACGTGTCCCAGTAGGTGACGAGCAGGCCGGGGTTGTAGGAGTAGCGCTCCGCCCAGTCAAACAGCCCGTCCGCGCTGAAGCCGTAGTTGTAGGGACCCGTGGCCAGACCCTCGTCGTAGCCGCGGAACTGGCGCCACTCGGCCAGGTAGTAGTTGTCGTAGAGGGTGTTGGTGCCGTCCGTCACGAAGAACGTCGACTTGTCCCACCACTTGTGGCCCCACTCGCCGTCGTCACCAAAGACGTAGGTGTTCTTCGCCCACAGCTGCACGAAGTCCACCAGGAAGCCCTTGTTGAACTCCGCCGCGTCCGTCTTGTAGCGGATCTTCAGCGTGACCGTCTTGCCCGCGTGGGCGGACAGGTCGAACTCCAGGGGAATCCAACCGCCGGACGTGCCGGTGATGCCGTTGCCCAGGTTGTTGCCCCAGGGGTTCGAGGTGCGGCTCACGGGGCTGGCCAGGTTGGTGAACGGGCCACCGTCCACGGAGAGGGCGACGTAGGCGTAGTCCCAGTCCTCCTCGATGTCGAACCAGGTCTGGAAGGAGAAGGTGATGGGCTTCTTGTTCGGCAGCTTCACCGTCTTCTCGAGCACGCGGTCCAGGTTGTTGCCCTGGCCGCCCTGCCACATGCCCTGGCCCTCGTAGGGGGCGGTGGTGGGCTGCAGCACGGGCTTGCCGGGCAGCTTCACCACGAGCGCCTGCTTCGCGTTCGCGGACGTGAACTCCGAGGGGCCCAGGTTGTGGTACGAGTACAGGCCCGCGTCCGTGGTGGCGTAGTCCAGCCAGCCCAGCTGCAGCTTGTCCCAGGCGAAGAAGTCACCCGGACGGCTGCCAATGTCCTTGGTGCCGTCGTTCAGGTACGAGCCGGACGACATGATGGTCCAGAAGCCCGTCCCGTTGTCCGCCGCGTTCGTCGTGTCGTAGTGGTCCGGCAGGCCCAGGTCGTGGCCGTACTCGTGCGCGAACACACCCAGTCCGCCGTTCTCCGGCTGGATGGTGTAGTCGCCCACCCACTTGTCGATGCCCGTCGCGAAGCGCGTGCCGCCGTTCTGGTTGTACGCGGGGCCGATGCCATCCGGGCTCGTGCCGTTGCTGTACGCGAACCAGCGGTGGCTCCACACGGCGTTGGGGCCCTGCGCGCCGCCGCCGACTTCCTCACCCATGCCGGCGTGGACGATCTGGAAGTGGTCGATGTAGCCGTCCGGCTCGTCGAAGTTGCCGTCGCCGTCGTAGTCGTACCGGTCCCACGTGTCGAACGTGTCCAGGTACGCCTTGATCTCCGCGGGCGTCTTGCCGGCGGCCACCTGGGCGTTGGTCCACGCCTTGATGGCGTCGCTGATGAGCGGCCACACGGAGTTGGAGCAGCTGGAGCTGCCGCACAGGTTGTTGCCGTAGCGGGCCGCGTTGTACGGCACCTTCACCCACTCGGACACCGTGCCGGACACGGTGTAGCGGCCGGAGGACGCGGCCTTGTAGAAGTTCGCCACCGAGTCTACGCCCGGAGTGGTGTCGAAGTAGAGCTTCTCGAAGTGCGCCCGGTCGTAGTCCGGCTGCCAGATGGTGGTGTTGTCCACCGAGCGGTCAGGGGCCGGAATTTCGTTGTGCAGCGGGCCGGGGATGTTGCCGCCCGGGTTGGTGGCGGGGTTGCCGAACACCGGGTGGATCTGCGTCCCGTACTCCACCAGGATGACGAAGATGCGGTCCGTGCGCTGCAACTCCAGCTCCACGAACTTGCCGTTGGCCAGCTTCTGCACCCGGCCCGGCTGACCACGACCCTCCAGTCGCATCTGCAGCGCCTGTGCCTTCAGCTCCTTCTGCTGCTCACCCAGACGGTGGGGCAGGTCGTCCGTGATGTCCTGAACCACTGACTTGCGCAGCGATGCCGACGGCGCGGCGATGTCCGGTTGCGGCTTCTCGTACCACGCACGCTCCGCGTACGCGGACGGCGCCGCGAGTGCGAGCAGGCCCACGGCCAGCCAAGACGGGTTTTTCCGCATTGCCACTCCTTAGGGTCAGGTCAGACATCCCGGCGGGGTCCGGGAGTGCCCACTTTCTAGTGGAAGGCCTGACCTTTTGGGAAGACCGGGAGGTTGAATTTTTCCTGCAAGGACGGACTGGGTCATCCGTCGGCTGGTGGTCGAAAATTCGAGAATGGGTAGGGGCGGTGGGGGGCCAAAGGACTACGGTTCCGGTCCGTTATGGCGCGTACACGTCCCGTGGATCCCCCGCTGCGGCGGGATGTCCGGCTCTTGGGCCGGCTGTTGGGTGAGGTGTTGGTGGAACAGGAGGGGCAGGCCCTGTTCGACAAGGAGGAGGAGGTCCGCCACCTGGCCATCCAGCGCCGGCGGGGCCCGGTGGCCGGACGACGCGCCGCGGCGGCGGAGCTGGCGGCGGTGTTGCGGCGGCTGCCGTCGGAGCAGGTGGAGCCGGTGCTGCGCGCCTTCTCCGTCTACTTCCAGCTGGTGAATCTGGCGGAGCAGCACCACCGCATCCGCCGCGCGCGGGCCCACGCGAGCCCCACCGCCACCCGGCCCCAGAAGGGGTCGCTGGAGTCCACGCTGCTGGCGCTGAAGGCCGCGGGCGTCAGCGCCGACAAGGTGCGTGAGACGCTGGGGACGCTGAAGGTGACGCTGACCTTCACCGCGCACCCGACCCAGGCGGTGCGCCGCACGCTGCTGGAGAAGCTCTACCGGCTGTCGCAGCTGTTGGAGGAGCGCGACCGGTGCGCGCTCACCCCGCGCGAGTCCGCCGCGAACCTCACCGCCATGCGCGAGGAGATTACGGCGCTGTGGCAGACGGACGAGCTGCGCCGCGAGCGCCCCACCGTGGGCGACGAGGTGAAGAACGTCCACTGGTACGTGGAGGAGATGCTGTCGGAGCCGGTGGCCCGGCTGCCGGAGGCGCTGGACTGGGCCTTCGAGCGCGCCTACGGCGAGCCCCTGGGCGCGCTGGACACGCCCGTGCGTGTGCACTCGTGGGTGGGCGGCGACATGGACGGCAACCCGCTGGTGACGCCGGAGGTGTTCGCGGACACGCTGCGCGCGCACCGCGCCCGGGGCCTGCGGCTGCTCCTGCGCGACGTGGAGCGGCTGGGCGGGATGCTGTCCCAGTCGGAGCGGCACGCGCGCCCCACGCAGGAACTGGAGCGGTCGCTGGAGGAGGACGCGAAGGCGCTGCCGGACGTGGCGAAGCAGCAGGGGCCGCGCACGCTGGGCGAGCCGTGGCGCCGCAAGCTGCGCTTCATGGAGGAGCGGCTGTCGCTGGCGCTGGAGCACGTGCTGGCGCGGCGGCAGGGGCGGGAGTCCACGTTGCCGGCCGGGGCCTACCGTTCGCCGGAGGCGCTGGGGGATGACCTGGCGGTGCTGGAGCGGTCGCTCTTCGCGGCGCGCGCGGAGCACGCGGGCCTGCGCGAGGTGCGCCGCATGTCCGAGCGCGTCCGCGCGCTGGGCCTGGGCCTGGGCGAGCTGGAGGTGCGGGCCCCCGCGGAGGACGCGGTGAGCGCGGCGGCGTCCTTCAACGGCGGACCGGCCCCCACCGAGGGCGGCAAGCGGCTGATGGAGGTGCTGGCGAAGCTGCGCGAGGGCCAGGACGAGGGCGGCGAGTCCGTGTGCCGCACGCTCATCCTCTCCATGGCCTCCACCGCGGACGACGTGCTGGCGGCCTTCCAGTGCCTGAAGCACGCGGGGCTCTGGGACAAGGAGCGGCAGTGCGCCACCGTGGACGTGGCGCCCCTCTTCGAGCAGCTGGGCGCGCTGGACGGCGGGCCGGACGTGCTGCGCCAGCTCTTCGCGCATCCGGAGTACCGCCAGCACCTGAAGGGCCGTGGGGTGCAGGAGGTGATGGTGGGCTACAGCGACTCCGGCAAGGAGGTGGGCCTGCTCGCCGCGAGCGCCGCGCTGTACCGCGCCCAGGTGGCGCTCACGCAGGTGGCGGACGAGAACGACGTGCCCCTGCGCCTGTTCCACGGCCGCGGGGAGACGGTGGCGCGCGGCGGCGGTCCCGCCCAGACGGCCATCCTCGCGCTGCCGCCGGGCACGGTGGCCGGCGCCTACAAGGCCACCGAACAGGGCGAGGCGATGGACCACAAGTACGCGCGCCCGGAGCTCACCCAGCGCACGCTGGAGCTGGTGGTGGGCGGCGTGCTCCTGCACACGCTGGACGCGCAGCCGCGCCCGTCCCCGGAGGACGAGTCCGCCTTCCGCGCCGCCTTCGACGCGCTGGCGGAGTCCGGCCGCAAGGCGTACCGCGCGCTCGTCTGGGAGGACCCGGGCTTCTTGGAGTTCTTCATGAAGGGCACGCCGGTGGAGGAGATCTCCGCGCTGCCCATCGGCTCGCGCCCCAGCAAGCGCAAGGCGGGCGGGCTGGACACGCTGCGCGCCATCCCCTGGAGCTTCGCGTGGACGCAGACGCGCGCCATCCTCCCGGCCTGGTACGGCGTGGGCAGCGCGCTGGAGGAGTTGGCGGCCACGCCGGAGGGCGCGGCGCTCCTGCAGCGCATGTACAAGGAATGGCCCTTCTTCCGCGCGGTCATCGACAACGTGACCATGGTGCTGGCCAAGACGGACATGGCCATCGCGGCGCGGTACGCGAAGCTGGCCCCCGCGTCCACGCGGCCCCTGTGGCTGCGCATCCAGCAGGAGCACTCGCGCACGCGCCGCGCGGTGAAGTCGCTCACGGGAGAGGCGAAGCTGCTCGACAACAACCCGCAGCTGCAGCGGGGCATCGCGCTGCGCAACCCCTACGTGGACCCCATGTCCTTCCTCCAGGTGGAGCTGCTCAAGCGCAAGCGGGACGGGGACGCGGAGTGCGACCGGCCGCTCCTCCTGGCGCTGAACGGCATCGCTGCGGGCATGCGGAACACCGGTTAGAGAAGAGACCATGGCCCAGGAGACGTTCGTCGTGGAGGAGATCAACCCCAAGCACGGCTTCGCGCGCGTGCGCCCGGAGCAGGGCACGGGGTTGCTGCACACCGCCCTCTATCCGGATCCGGAGTTCACCCAGGCACCGCCCTTCCAGCTGCGCGAGGGGGACCGCGTGACGGGCCTTCGCCGGGGACAGACGGTGTCGGAGGTGGCCTGGCTCACGCGCGTGGAGCCGCCCTGGGAGGAGGTGGAGCGCGTGGCGGAGCTGCTCGCGCTGCTGGAGCGCTGGGAGATCCGCATCCCCCACGAGGCCCGCGTCCTGGCCGAGCACGCCTGGCGCGACAGCAAGGACAACCCGCTGCGCGACGAGCTCCAGGCGCAGCTGCCCACCTTCTTCGACCTGGAGGGCGCCCACCCCTTCGAGGACCCGACGCTGCTGGAGCGCCTGTCCGCCGCCATGCAGCCGTACCTGCCGGGGTTCGCCATCCAGCCGGTGCAGGGCCAGCCCGCGGTGCGCGTGGAGCCCGGGGCCGTGGAGGTCCAGGCGGGAGTGGGCAGCTGGGACGTGCCCCAGCCCACCTTCGCCCCGATGATCGCGGAGGTGAACGCGCGGCTCGCCGCAGCCGGAGCCCCCGTGCGCTGGGTGCCCACGCGCGAGGACTGGATGCTCGCGCCACCCGCGCTGGCCGCGCTCCTCCAGAAGCACGGCCTGCTCGAAGCCACCGCGCCCCCCGCCTGAGGGAAGGGGCCTCCCGCCGCGCTGTGTCACAGGCCGGTGTGAGGTCAAAGCATTGTCTGGTACAGGACGGAGACCTTCATGCGTCTCCGTCTCCTTGCGTCCTTCTTCCTGGGTCTCCTCGTCCTCGCCGGGTCCGGCTGTGAGCCCGCCCCCGAGCGGCGGCTGACTGAGGCCGAGCTTCCACCCCCTTCCGGGCCTCGCGTCACCATCGACGGGCACGAACCGGACACGAACCGGCTGTTCGGCACGGTGGCGAGCGACGCCGGCCCGTCACGGGTACAGGTGTTCGAGGACGGGCGCTTCCTGGGCCATGCCGACATCGACAGTGGCCGCTGGAGCCTGCCCTGGTGGCCGGGCCGGCGCGCGTTGGGGTTGGAGGTGGTGGCGCGCGACAGGCAGGGCTCGGAGGCGAGGGCCCGCGTCGACTTCCAGCACCTGACCTTCGACGCGCGGCCCGGGCTCTATCAGCCGGAGACGCTGCTGGCGTTGCCCACGGCCCCGGGGGTGCGGACGTACTTCACGCGGGACGGCTCCACGCCCACGCCCGCGTCATCGCGCTACACCGCTCCCATCGCGCTGCTGGCGCGCTCCACGCCTCCGGTGCGGTGGTCCTTCATTCCCACGACGAAGCCCGATGCCGAGGAGGTCTTGCGGTGGGTCGCGCCGCTGGAGGCGCCGCCCCAGGTCGCGGTGGTGCGCTACCGGCAGTACGCGGGCGCGGAGCCGGTGGGCCCGGTCCGCACGCGCACGTTCGTCATTGGCCGGGCGCCGTACACGCTGCCGGTGCTGTCGCTCGTCACCGACGCGGCGAACTTCTTTGATCCGGCGACGGGCATCTACGTCCCCGGCCTCCTCGCCGAGGCCCGGCCCGAGGATCCGTTCGCGGCCAACTACCTGCAGAACGGCAAGGAGTGGGAGCGCCCCGTCCACGTGGAGTGGTTCGAAACCGCTGGCCAGCGCGTGTTCGCCCAGGACGCGGGCGTGCGCATCCACGGTACGGGCAGCGCGGTGATGCCGCAGAAGAGCCTGCGGCTGTACGCGAAGGAGGACTACGGCCCGAAGACGTTCGTGGGGCCGGTGTTCCCCGGCTCCCCGGTGACGGAGTTCACACGAATGATCGTGCGCACGTCCGGACAGGACCAGGGCGTCACCAAGCTGCGCGACTGCGTGCTGCAGGGACTGCTGGCCGAGACGCGGCTCGCGCTCCAGGCCTGCCGTCCCACGCTCGTGTTCCTCAATGGCGAGTACTGGGGCCTGCACGAGCTGCGCGAGCGCCTGGACGAGTACTACCTGGCGTCGCACTACGGCGTGGACCGCAAGAAGGCCGTCATCCTGGAGGGCTCCGGGACCCTGGACGTGGGAGAGGAGGGGGACGAGCAGCCCTATCAGGAGCTCATCGACTACGTGGCGACGCACGACCTGGCGGTGCCGGAGCACTCCGCGTGGGTGCGCGCGCGGATGGACGTGGAGGACTTCATCGAATACCAGGTCGCGCAGCTCTACCTGGGCAACACGGACTGGCCGGAGAACAACGTGAAGTACTGGCGGCTGCGCACGAAGAAGCTCGAGCCGGACGCGCCCCTGGGACACGACGGCCGTTGGCGCTGGCTCGTGTACGACCTGGACTTCGCCCTGGCCGCCGGTCCGGATCAGGACAGCCTGGGGCGCGTGCTGGACGCCCAATCAGGGGTAGGGGCCTGGTCCACGCTGCTCTTGAGGGGGCTGCTCCAGTCGCCGGAGTTCAAGGCCCGCTTCGTCGAGCGCTTCCTCTGGCACACCGAGCACACCTTCGCCGAGGAGCGGGTGACGGCGGCCCTGGACGCGGCGGCGGAGGCGCTCGCGCTGGAGATGCCCGACCAGGTGGCGCGCTGGAGTCAGCCGGCCTCCGTGGAGGCCTGGCGCGCGAACCTCGAGTCCTTCCGGGAGACGCTGCGTCAGCGGCCGGCGTTCATGCGCCAACTGCTGGAGCAGCACCTGGGGCCTCAGTAGCCGTAGGAACCGCTGCGCACGTCCACCAGCCGGCCGTCACGGAAGATGGCGACCTGCATGAACCGGTGGGGCCCGAAGTTGTAGGTCCACTCGTCCACGGTCGTGGAGGTCGTGACCTCCGTGGAGGCCTCCCCGTAGCGCGTCTCTCCCCGCGCCCCTTCCTTGACCTTGCGGGTCACGTACTCCGTCTTGCTCTGCTTCGTCACGGGCTGGCCACACTTGGCCAGCGCGTCCGTCTGCGAAGCTCCCTCCGACACGATCTTGTTGTCACAGCGCAGCGCGGACGCGTGGACGAGGGAGGGCAGGGCGAGGCAGGCGACGACGAGCGCGGCGGAAAGGGTGCGCATGGGGACGCTCCGAGGAGTAGGAAAGGCAGGGAACACGGCCTGGACGCGGCGGCCCCGAAGCTATTCAACTTCGAATACCAGGTCGCGCGGCTCTGGACTCAGTAGCCGTAGCCGCCGCTGCGCACGTCCACCAGCAGGCCGTCGCGGAAGATGGCGATCTGCATGAGCCGGTTGGGCCCGAAGTTGTAGGTCCACTCCTCCACGCTGCTCGAGGACGAGACCTCCGTGGAGGAATCCCCGCGGCGCGACCCGTCCCGCCTGCCATCCCGGGACTTGGTGGTCACGCGCTCGCGCTTGGTCTCGGTCGACACGGGCTGGCCGCACTTCGCCACCGCGTCCGCCTGCGAGGCCCCTTCCGACACGAGCTTGTTGCCACACCGCAGCGATGCCGCATGGGCAAGCGAGGGCAGGGCGAGGCAGGCGACGACGAGGGCGGCGGGGAGGGTGCGCATGGGGGACGCTCCAAGGAGTAGGAAAAGTCAGGGAACACGGCCTGGACGCGGTGTCCCCGAAACTATTCAGCCCCCCCGTGCGCTTTCCAGCCGGGCAGGCGCTACAGGCCGCCCTTCGCCTTGAGGGCCCGCGCCACCTCGTCCGCCATCACCCGGTGGCCTTCCACGGACGGGTGGATGCCGTCCACCTCCAGCCCGTCGATGAAGAGGTCCACGTTGCCCGGCTGCCGCGTCACGGCCTCCAGGTCGATGATCTGCGCGCGCGTGAGGGAGCGCAGCCACGCGTTGAACTCGTGGCGCTGGGCCTTCATCAGCTCGAAGTCCCCGCCGTCCGCGCCCATCTTCTCCTTGGGAAGCAGCGTGCTCACCCACAGCTTGCACATGGGCTGGAGCTGATCCAGCAGCTGCGTCATGCGCTGCTGCAGCTTCGGCATCGTCATGCCCTCCGCGGCCATGTCATTGATGCCCAGGAGGACGATGCAGTCGGTGACGCCCTGCAGGGAGAGCACCTCCTGCGGCAGCTGGAGGTTCGCGTCCCAGAAGCCCTGCCCGGACGCGCCCGAGTTCACCACCGGCACCCCGAGCTGCTTCTCCACCCGGGACGGCCACGCGTTGCGTGTGTCGTTCCAGGAGCCCGTGTAGCCCTCGGTGATGCTGTCTCCAATGGCGACGAAGGCCCGGCCCGGTGCGCCTTCCACGTCCACCGTCGCCACGCCCGTGGCGTACTCCCAGGCCTGGCCGCCGAGCGCGCCCTGCGTCGTCGCGAAGGCGCCGGTCTTCATCCAGCTGTCCGGGAACGCTTGGATGCGGCTCTTGCCCAGCGCGCCCTTCACCTCGAAGGAGATGGCCACCTCGTCGCGGAAGCCCACCGGGAACGCGACCGGATCCGACGTCACCAGCGTGCGCGTGCCCGTGGTGAAGCCCGCGTTGCCGCCGAAGGTGAGGGCCACCGGCGCGGAGGCCAGCGCGCCGTTGGCGCCGGCCTTCGCCACCGTGGCCCGCTGCAGCGTCAGGCTGCCGTCACCGGAGCGGAAGGTGACGCGGACGCGGCTGCCCGCGCGCCCCATGGGCACCTTGATCCGGTACGTGGTGAAGCTCCCCACGGAGACGGATTCGCGCAGCGACTGATGGAAGGCGGGCTGGAAACTCGCGGGCAGGGGCGCCACGGGAGGGGTGGCCTGCACCTGGTGCCCGTCATGAAGCGTCAGCGTGGGGGCGGCCTCCACGGACTCCGTGGCGGCGGGCGCGGTCACCTCCGCGTCCGTGCGGCCCGGCCCGGAGGTCTCCTCCGGCGAGCGGCCGTCATCCATGCCTCCACACCCCACCAGCACGCACAGGGCTCCGAAACACCCCCAGCGCAGCGCCTTCCTCAGACCCATGCCCACGACCTCCCGGCGCAAGACAATGTGCACGATGTGCCCGCGTGGCGACCCGGGGATTCATGGCGCGCGCCAATCGCGGCAGGCCAGGAACACCCCCAGTCCGGGCTCGGACGGCGCAGGACTTCCCCCACGAGGTGGCGGGCCGGGCCCCTGGAGGACCCGCGCGCTCGCCACCCCGAGCAGGGACGCTTCCTCCCGTGGGCAATCCGTTGCCTACGGGACGCAGGCCCCCACGTCGCCGTTGTTGTTGTTGATGGCCCGGCAGGTCGCGCCGTTCGCACACCCCGGTGAGCCCGCGGGCATGCGGCACAGCGTCCGGCACGTGCCGCTGCCGCCGGTCGTCACGCAGGTGCTGCCCCGTGAACACTGGTTGCTGAACTCGCACGCGGCGCCTTCCGTCAGCGAACCCTGGCCCGCGCACACCGCGCCGTTGGCGGCCGGGTAGCAGGCCAGCGGGCTCTCGCAGTCCTGCGCGAACGGGTCGCACCGCGCGGACGCGGGGCCGCACACCAGCGGCAGCTCGCGCGTGCCGGACAGCCGCAGCACGGTGTTGCACTCGCCCGTGCCGCAGTCGGACGGCGCGTGGCACAGCTTGCGGCAGAAGAAGCCCGTGCTGCCGTCGTCCTGCGACTCGTCCTTGCAGTACAGGCCCGCCGCGCACGTGTCATACGTCTGGCCCGGAGGCGACTCGGCCAGCGTGCACGGCGCGCCCTCCGTGGCGGTGCCCGCCGCGACGCACTGGCGCGCGGTGGTGCCGCCGTCAGCTCCCACGTAGGTGCACCGCTGTCCGGACGGACAGTCCTGGCGGACCACGTCGCACGCGGCCGCGAAGCACTGGCTGCCCGTGCCGCCATCCGGAAGGTCCGTGTACAGACAGCTCTGGCCCGCGGCGCAGCCCTCCTGCTTCGCCACGTTGCACGCGAAGTCGGAGCCTCCGCCGCCGCCATCACCAGCATCGACAGTCCCGGAATCTCCGGCATCGGTCCCGGAATCCAGGGTCGTCCCGCCATCCGTTGGCGGGCGGACAGTCTCTCCGTCATCGCAACCCGCCACCCACAGCCCCAACATCAGGGCTCCACCCAACAACACGAGACGTGCACTCATCCGGAAACTCCTGGCGTCGAAGTAGCCTGGGACTTACACGAGCGATTCCGTTGTCCGGGGGCCCTTGAACCGGGCCTGGAAACCAGCCGACACTTCCGGTCCGAGAACCGAGGGGGTCAGGGTGCGCATGAACACGAAGTTGGATGGGCCGGTGGAGCCAGACCCGTACATGAACCGCCGCGCCGAGGAGCGCGTGGCGGCGCGGTTCGAAGTGCGCTTCGAGCAGATGGAGGACGCGGCGCGTGCGCTGCGGGCCTACTCCCTGAATGTGTCCGCCGGCGGTCTGTGCCTGCGCACGCGCAAGTCCTACGACGTGGGCGCGCAGGTGCGGCTGGCCATGGTCATCGACGGGGAGGAGTTCCACCTCACCGGCGTCGTCGCCTGGGTGCGCGACGAGGCGGAGGCCATCGGCGTGCGCTTCATCGACGTGAGCGAAGAGGACCACGAGCGCCTGCGCCGCGTCATCGCGAGCTTCAAGCGCTGAAACGCTTCACTCCGCGAGCGGGCCCGGCCGTGATGCCGGGCTCTCGCGGCACTTCCCGCTACCGCTGGGGCTCGTACTCCGCGTGGCGGAACACCCCGGAGTCCGCTTCCACGTAGCCGCACGCCCGGTAGAAGGCGCGCGTCTCGTCGGTGACGTTGATGGGGGCGATGAGCTGCAACTGCTTCACGCTCAGCACCTTGCCCCGCTGCGCCACCTGCGCGAGCAGCGCGCGGCCCACGCCCCGGCGGCGCCAGCCCTCGGACACCACCAGCTCGTCCACGGTGGCCACGCGCCCGCGCAGCCGCAGCTGCGGCCGGTGGGAGAAGGACACCATGCCCACCGCGCGGTCCTGGGGGTCTCCCGCGACGAAGATTTCAATCTCCGGATGGCTGATGACCCAGTGCACCGTCTGCTGATCGGTGCCCTGGGGGTAGCCCAGCTCGCGCAGCAGCTGGGCCATGACCTCGGCGTCACCGCGACGCGCGCGGCGGATCCGGAAGGCGTTGGCGTCTGGGGCGGGGGTCATGGTGCGCACGATGGGGTGGGACACGGAAGTTGGGATTCTAACGACTGGGCCGCCGGCCTCCAAAGAGGAACGGCGGCCCAGATGTCTTTCTGCGGTGTCGGTGGAACCCGGCCGGCTTATGGCTGCTCGCGGCAGAGGTTGCGCAGGGCGGTGGTGACGTCGTTCTGCTGCGGCACGGACGCCATCTCCAGCGCGTCCGCCAGGCCGATGCCCGGGACGAACTTGCCGGCGACCAGCCGGGGCGGCGCGAGCAGCGAGTAGAACAGCTCCTCCACGGTGCGCCGGACCAGGTGCTCGCCGAAGTTGGTGACCTCCGTGTCCTCGTTGACGAAGAGCACGCGGCCCGTCTTCTGGACGGAGGCCTTGATCATCTCCCAGTCGTACGGCCAGAGCGAGCGCAGGTCGATGACCTCCACGCTCAGGCCTTCCTCCGCCAGCTGGGCGGCGGCCTTGATGCACAGGGGCATGGTGCGGCCGTAGCTGATGACCGTGGCCTGGGTGCCCTCGCGCACGAGCTTGCCCTTGCCAATGGGGATGGCGAACGCCTCCACCAGGGGCCACTGGGGCTTCCACTGCGAGCGGTCACCCAGGGGCGCGTCGATCATCTTCGACAGCGCGCGGTCGTCCTCGGGCTCTCCGGGGATGCGCTCGTCGCCCTTCACGCGCAGCAGCGCCTTGGGCTCCAGGAACATGACGGGGTTGGGGTCCTGGCACGCGGAGATGAGCAGGCCGTACGCGTCCAGCGGCGTGGAGGGCATGACGACCTTCCAGCCGGGGATGTGCGTCATCGTCGCGTCGAAGGAATGCGAGTGGTACAGCGACCCGCGGATGCCGCTGCCCACGGGCGTGCGCACCACCATGGGCACCGACCAGTCACCGTTCGTGGACCAGTGCGTGTTGCCCACGAGCTTGAGCAGGTCGATGGTGTTGTAGATGTAGTCGCAGAACTGGATCTCCGCGACGGGGCGGTGGCCCGCCATCGCCAGGCCCATGGCCGCGCCGATGATGCCGCGCTCGTCCAGGGGGCTGTTCCACGCCGTCTTCAGGCCCTGGGTGCAGGTGAAGACGCCGCCCAGCGGGGCGCCCACGTCCTCGCCGAAGATGTCGGTGACGCCCAGGTTCTCTTCCGCGTAGTGCAGGGCCATGCGGATGGCCTGTGCCATGTTCGCCATGGTTATTTCTTCTCCGCGTAGATGTGTTCCCAGATGGAGTCGCCAGAGGGCTGCGGCTCGTCACGCACGGTGCGCGCCGCGGCGGCCAGCTCCTCCGAGTACCGGTTGCGCGCCTCGTCCATCTGCTCGCGGCTGAGGACGCCTTCCTGCTCCAGCCGCGCCTCGAACAGGCGCAGGCAGTCCTGCTCCTCGTTCACGAAGTTCGCGCCGGACGCGGACGAGTGCCCGTACAGGCGCGACACGCGCGCCTCGATGAAGAAGGGCTTGCGCTCCTTGCGCACGTACTCCATCGCGGCCTGGAGCTCCTGGTAGGCCTCCACCGGATCATTGCCGTTGATGGTCTTCGCCTGGATGTTGAAGGCGCGCGCGCGGTCGCTGATGTTCGTCTCGCCGTGCTGGCCGTCCGAAGTGGTGCTGATGCCCCACTTGTTGTTGGTGACGATGATCAGGATGGGCAGCGGGTTGGCCGGGCGGCTGCTCCAGATGAGGCAGCTGGCGAAATCGCCCTCGGCCGTGCCCGCGTCGCCGCCGGTGACGATGGTGATGCCGTCGCCGCCGTGGCGCTTCTGGGCCATGGCCGTGCCCGGCGCGATGGCGTACTGCACCTCGATGGGGGAGGTGACCGGCGCGATGTTCTTCGAGCGCCGGCTGAAGTGGCCCGCGAAGTTGCGGCCGCCGGAGTAGGGGTCCGTGGCCGTGTTCTTCATCTGCCGCAGCGCCCCGATGGGCTCCTCGCCCATGGCGAGCAGCGTCGCGGACTGGCGGTAGTGCGCGTGCAGGTAGTCGTAGGCCGGGCCCTCGCCGACCTTCATCAGCAGGCCGAGGGGGACGTTGAACGCCTCCTCACCGGGACCGCCGATCCAGAAGTAGCCGTGGCCCTGCTTGTACATCTGGATCAGGCGCTCCTCCAGGACGCGCGCCTTCACCATCAGGTCATGGATGCGGATGAGCTGCTCTCGGGGCAGGGAGAGCGGCGCGGAGTTCTCTTTGATCAACCGGGGCCGAGACACGGGCGGAGGACCTCGAAGGGAAAGAAAGGGACGCCCCTATACTCCGAACGCGGCCTCCCGGCTCAAGGACCCTGATGTCACGGGTGTTCGCCAGCACCTTTCAGCCCCCGGGTGGCGCGTCGCGGCAATGAGCGGAACTCATCCATGCCCCCGTGACGTGCTGCTTCCCGGACGCGTTCGGACGCTCCCGGTCCGGGTTGGTCGCACGGCCGTTGGGGGAGCGGGAGAGGGGGCGACCGCGAGGAATAGCCCGACAGGTGGACTCCTCGCGTCAATCAGGAAGTGAGATAGAGTCCGCGCCGCCCCGACCGCGTTTCCGACGCGGGCTCCCCCAGGTCTGCCTTTGTCCCGTACGAACACGCGCCTCGACCCCGTGCCCGAATCTCCCGATGCGTCCGATGCGGCGCCCGGCACGCCGCCTCCTCCTCCGGAGTACACCGGTACCCATTCCCGGGAGCTCACCGCCCTGCGCGGGGAGAACACGGCCACCCGGCTGACGGGCGCGCTGGGGCTGCCGGCCGCGGAGCCCACGAGCACGGTCATCGCGCCCATGGAGGCCGGCGAGCTGCCCAACGTGGCGGCCATTCGCGGGCTGCGGTTGGATCAGCTGCTGCTGCTCACCACGGGCGCGCTGGTCATCGTGATTGTGGGCCTGCTGGCCGCGCTGTCCGCGAAGACGACGGAGGCGCAGCTCACCGCGGCGTCGGACCGCTTCACGCAGCGGCTCCAGTCCCAGGCGCGCGAGCTGGGTCAGACGGTGAGCCACACGCTGGCGCTCACCTCCGCCACCAGCCTGCGTGACAACAACTACGCGTTCCTCACGGAAGTGGCGCGCTCCATCATCTCGGACAACCGCAACATCCTGCGCGTGCAGATGTTCGACGCGGACGGGCAGCTCGTCGCGGACAGCGACCCGTCCGCCAAGCTGGGCGAGTCCTCCGCAGGCCGCACCGCGGAGCGCCGCTGGGCCAGCGCCTTCTTCCAGGGCCAGCCCGTCTTCGAGTTCCAGGAGCCGCTCGACTACGGCTCGCAGGCCGGCAAGGGCGTGGTCGTCATCAGCTACTCGCTGGAGGACCTTCAGAAGCAGCTGCACGAGCTGGAGGAGACCAACCGCGCCGCGGTGCGCGCCAACACGCTGCGCATCGTGGGGCTGGGCGTGGGCTTCGTTGTATTGGCCGGCGTGCTGGCCGCCTTCCAGAGCCGCCGCATCACCAAGCCGCTGGGCGTGCTCACCCACCGCGTGATGCAGCTGGCCGCCGGTGACCTGGGCGCTCGCGCGGGCACGGCGCCGGGCGCGGGCCGCGAGGTGACGACGCTGGGCGTGGTGTTCAACCACATGGCGGAGCGCATCAAGGTCCTGCTGGAGGACGTGCGCGCCAAGGCGCAGCTGGAGCGCGAGGTGTCGCTCGCGCGCACGGTGCAGGAGACGCTCCTGCCGGGCCGCGAGGCCGTGACGGTGGGCCCGCTGCGGCTCGCCGGACTGGTGGTGCCCGCGGACGCGTGCGGCGGCGACTGGTGGTTCCGCGCCGCGCTGGATGACAGGCGCGTGGTGATTGGCATCGGAGACGTGACGGGCCACGGTCTGTCCACGTCGCTGGTCGCCACCAGCGCCACCAGCGGCTTCGCCTCCGCCATGACGCTGCGCGAGCCGTCGCAGGTGCACGCGCAGATGCTGATCACCGCGCTCAACGTGACGCTGGCCAACGTGGGACGCGGCGAGCACCAGATGTCCAGCGCGCTCGCGGTCATCGACGTGTACAGCGGCAGCATCGACTACGCGGCGGGCGCCCACCCGGCGGCGGCCATCTACAACCGGAACACGCGGCAGATCGCGTCGCTGCCGGCGCGCGGTCCGCTGCTGGGCGCGAACGTGGCGTCGCAGTTCACGTCGCGCCAGGCGCAGCTGAGCCCCGGCGACATCATCGTCTGGTACACGGACGGCCTCACCGAGGCGCGCGACGGCGCCAACCGGCTCTACGGCACGCAGCGGCTGGCCGCCGCGCTCCAGGCCCACGCCCACCTCCCCGCCGATGCTCTTCGCGACGCGCTCCTCGCGGACGTGCGCGCGTACAGCGCCGGCCAGCCCCAGCGCGACGACATCACCGTCATCGTCGCCGAATTCAGCCCCGCCCCCTCGCCGTGACGAACCGCATGCGCCCATTCCTCCGTTCCCCGCGCCGCGTCTCCAGCGCGCTCGCCTTGATGGCCACCCTGGCCGGCCCTCCGACGGCGCTCGCCCAGTTCCGCCCGCCGCCCGCCACCGAGGCGCAGCGCATGACGGAGCAGGGCGAGCAGGCCCTCGTGTCCGCCAACGCCGCCGCCTCCAAGGGCGACAAGAAGGAGGCCGAGGAGAAGTTCAAGAAGGCGCTCCAGCTCTTCGAACAGGCGCTCGCGCAGGAGCCGCAGTCCGTCTTCGCCGCCGCGGGCCTGGGCAGCGCCGCCAACGCGCTCCAGGACTTCCAGCGCACGGCCACGCGCCTTGCGCCGGTGTTCGCGCAGAACCCGCAGGACTTGTCGCTCGCGTACCCGCTGGGCACCGCGTACTTCAAGCTGCGCCGCTTCCAGGAGGCGGTGCCGGTGCTGGAGCAGGTGGCCGCCGCGGATCAGCCGGACCACCTCATCGTCCACTACTACCTGGCCAGCTACTACCTGTACGCCCAGGACGGGAACCGCGCCGTGACGCGGCTGCAGCGCTACCTGGTGCTGCGCCCGGAGAAGCTCGCGGGCAACGACTTCCAGATCCACGAGCTGCTGGGCAAGGCGCACCTCCTCCGCCGGGACGCGGGTGCCGCGCGCGCCTCGTTCGAGAAGGCGCAGGCCGGCAGGGCCGAGTCCGCGACAGCGCAGATCGGCCTCGCGGCCGTGCTGGAGATGGAAGGCCACGTGCAGGAGTCCCGCGCGCTCCTGGAGCGGCTGGTGACGAAGTTCCCGCAGGTGGCGGAGCCGAAGGAGCGCCTCGCGCGCCTGTACCTCGCCGCGGGCGACGTGCCGCGCGCGGACCTCCAGGCCACTGCCCTGATGAAGCTGGGCTCCACGCCGGCCGCGCATCTGCTCCTGGGTGACGTGCGGCTCGCGCAGAAGCAGCCCGCGCAGGCGGAAGCGGAGTTCCGCAAGGTGCTGGAGCTGCAGCCGGGCCTGCTCCTCGGGCAGATCGCCGTGGGCAAGGCGCTCCAGGCGCAGGCGCGACACGAGGAGGCCATCCAGTTCCTGGAGTCCGCCGTGAAGTCGGGCGGCGGCAGCCTGGAGCTGTGGGCGACGCTGGGCTCCGTCAACCGCCGCGCCGGCCGCTACCAGCGCGCGGTGGAGGTGCACCGGCGCGTGGTGGAGATGGCCCCGCGTCAGGCGCTGGGCCACATGCTGCTGGGCGCGGATCACTTCGCCACCGGCCAGTGGGACCAGGCCATCGAGGACTACGGCAGCGCGCTCCAGGTCGAACCCGGCCACCCCGGCGCGAAGCAGTGGCTGGCCCGGGCCCTGGCCCACCGCGCGAGAGATCGCGCCGGCACCCAGCGCCTGGAAGACGCCGTGCGCGACCTGCGCCGCGCGTATGACCTGGACCGCTCCGTGCCCATGGCCCGCCGGCTGGGCGCGGCGCTGCTGGACAGCCACCAGTTCGCGGAGGCCCGCAAGGTGCTGGAGGGCGCGGTGACGCTGCCCGGCGCGACCTGGCGCGAGCACCTGCTCCTGGGCTACGCCCGGCTGGGCGGTGGCGACGCGCAGGCCGCGCTCGCCGCGTTCACCCAGTCCGGTGAGGCCACGCAGGAGCCGGATCAGCGCGCGGAGGCGTCCGCGGGCGCCGCGCTCGCGGAGGTGGAGCTGGGCCAGGTGGACGCCGCCGTGCAGCGGCTGACGGACGCGGGGCCCTCCAAGACGGCCGCGAAGGTGGCGGAGGCGAACCTGCCCCGCGTGCTGGTGCGCCGGGCCCTGGCGAAGCTGGAGGCGGGCGACGCGGCCGCGGCGAACCGGGACCTGGACGCGGTGGACCGCCTGGGCACCGGCAAGCGCGCGGACCTGGTGAAGCTGGCCACCTTCGCCCGGGCGCTCACGCGCGCGGAGGAAGGGAAGTTCGCGGAGGCCACCGCGGGCCTCAAGCGCTCCCTCACGCCCACGCCGGAATGGGCATGGCCCAACACGCGCACGCTCGCGGACGCGTGGGTGCTCTACCGCCAGGGCAAGGTGGCGCCCTCGCGCAAGCTGCTCACCACCGCCCAGAAGAAGCCCATGCCCGGGCAGCCGAAGTGGATGGGCAACCTCACCGGCGCGCTGCTGCGGCGCGAGGCGGCGCTCGCGTACGCCTCCGGCAACATGAAGGCGTCGCAGAAGGCGCTGAAGGCCGCGCTCGCCGCGACGCCGGACGACGCGCTGGTGCAGCACAACCTGGCGTGCGTGGACTGGCGCCAGGGCGACAGCGCTTCGGCGCTCGCGACGTGGAAGCGCCTGGAGACCGCCGTGCCTGTCGCGTCGCTCAACCTGGGCATCGACGCGCAGGAGCGCCGGCATGAACCCGCCGAGGCCGTGGACGCCTGGCGCCGCTACCTGGCCTCCGGCGCGGCCCCCCGCGCCGCCCAGGTGCGGGAATGGAAGGACCGCCTGCAGGGCCTCTATGGACTGGGTGACGCGCAGGGCGTCACGCCGGCCACCGGGGTCGCGGAGGAGACGCCGTGAAGACGCCATCCCTTGTCGCGCGGGGGAGCCTCCTGCTCGCCGCCGCGCTGTTCGCCGTTTCCGTTGCCAGCCCCGCGTCCGCCGCGCCGAAGAAGGCCACGCTGGGCGTGTTCCTCGCCACCACGCTGTCGGACGGCCAGGAGCGCTTCCAGTACGCGGAGGCGCTCGCCCAGAAGCTGGAGGCCAGCCTGGGCCGCCCCGTCGGCGCCAAGAGCTTCGGCCGCTATGAGGACTTCTCCAAGGCGGTGGGGGAGGGGCAGATCGACTTCGCCGTGGTGGACGGCTGGGCCGCGGTGCAGTTGGGCTCCAAGGCGGAGCCGGTGGCGTACGCGCCGCGCGCCGGTGAGACGCAGCAGCGCTGGGCCATCATCTCCCTCCAGAAGGGCACCGTGAAGGACCTCGCCGGCAAGCGCATGGCGCTGGTCAAGGGCGCGGGCTCCGCGGACCCCAAGTTCGTCTCCCACGTCGTCCTGGGCGGCGACCTGGATGCCCAGAAGCACTTCAAGCTGGTGCCGGTGCCCAACGTGGAGTCGGCGGTGAAGATGCTGGAGGCCAAGGGCGCGGAGGCCGCGCTCGTGCCGGTGGCGCACGTGCCCAGGGACATGCGGGTGCTCTTCAAGAGCAGCCGGGTGCCGGGCGCCGTGCTGGTGGACCTGAAGGGCGGGGGAGACGCGCTGTCCCAGTCCTTGTCCTCCGTGGGTGCGGTCGCCCCGTTCGACGCCTTCGCCCGCATCCAGGGCCGCGAGTTCGAGGACTTCCGCAAGCTCGTCACCCAGGGCCCCCCGCGCCGCCAGCCCGTCCTCGCGGACGCCCCCGACCTGCGGGTGGAGACGCCCGTGCTCGTCCAATCCGAGTCGCTGGGTCCTGCCCTGCCGCCGTTCGCGGACGACCTGGCCGTCTCCGCCGAACAGCCGGATGACTGATTGCGGCGTGGGCTGATCCGCGCACGGCGCTCCCGCCGCCGTGCGCGTGTTTCACCGGTATCGACAGCCATGACTTGGCCTAAGGCGAGTTATTGCGGTAATTTGAGAAGTCGAGCGGAACGCCACCGTTCAGGGGTGGAAACTCGTCCCTGAGAACGATTGCCAGTCGCACCGGCACTGGTTCCTGGCGCAAGCACCACGGACATCCCTGCTTCCCCTCGTGGAATTGAGAACGATGGACTCGACTGAGTACGGTGGATCGCGCACCAACGCGGTGAAGGGGTTCGCAGGTCGGCTGGGCGCGCGCGCGTGCCTGACCCTGGTGATCTGCGCGCTGTCCCTCTTCACGGTGGAGACGGCCCAGGCCCAGGAGGCCCAGGAGCCCGCTCCCAAGACGCGGACCAAGACCCCCCGCAAGCGCGCGGCCACCCCGCCGGGCGCCAAAGCGGCCACTCCGGGCGCCAAGGCCACGACGCCGGGCGCGAAGCCTCCGCGCACGGCGAAGACGCGCCGGGGCGCGAAGACGCCGCCCCCGCCGGTGGACGTGGAGCCCATTCCCGGGGACGAGCCCGCTCCGCAGCCGCCGGCGCTCGCCACCGAGCCGCCTCCCGCGCCTCCCGCCCCCATGGCCGGCCCCGGTCCGTCCGTGGCGGATCCGCTGCCCGTGGCCTCGCCCGCCTCGCCGTCGCCGTATGACGGGCCGCTGATGTCGGACATCCCGTCCAACCCGCCGCCCGCTCCGGCGCTGGGGACCGGAGCCGTGCTGCCGTCGTCGCAGCCGCGCATGGCGGACAACGTCCCGGACCGCGCGCCCTTCACGGAGCCCACCTCCGACCGCGCGCTGCCGCCGCCCTCCAGCCTCTCCGGCCTGGACGGCCCGGACCTGGGCGGTGGCGACGACCTGGAGCAGAACATCAACATGGCGCTGAGCGAGGCCGTCGTCACCACGGCGTCCAAGCGCAGCCAGCGCATCTCCGACGTGCCCCTCACGGTGTCCTGGATTCCCGCGGAGGAGCTGGAAGGCACTGGCCAGTTCTCGCTCTGCGAGGCCATCCAGTACTTCCCCGGCATGGAGTGCCGCCGGGGCTCCATGCGCAAGGCGGCGGTGAGCGCGCGCGGCCTGGGCTCCAACTACCTGTCCAACCGCCTCCTGCTCCTCAAGGACGGCCGTCCGCTGACGGACCCCTGGACGGGCCAGTTCTACGCGGATGAGACGACGCCGCTCACCAACCTGAAGCAGGTGGAGGTCATCCGCGGCCCGGGCTCCTCGCTCTATGGCTCCAACGCCTTCAGCGGCGTCATCAACATCATCGAGCGCCAGCCCGCGGACCTCATCGCCAAGGGCCAGAACGTGGGCGCCGACGCGCGCATCCTCGCGGGCCAGGACAAGACCTGGCGCCTGCAGACCAACGTCGCCGGCCGCGGCGGCCCGGTGGAGGCGCTGCTCGGCTACTACGGCTTCGGCTCGGACGGCCCGCAGCTCTTCAACAACCCGCAGCTGAACCAGACGGACACCAACGAGGACTCGCTGGTCCACCAGGTGAACGGCAAGGTCCGCGTGGGCCCCCTCGCGCTGGACGCGGACTTCACGGACGGCAACATCGGCCGGCCCGGCGGTCAGAACATCTCCACCGTGGGCAACTGCGGCCGCTGCCACTACACCGCGCAGGACAACGAGCACGTCCAGAACCTGAACGCCGCCCTGCAGCTGGATCAGCAGGTGACGGACAACGTGCGCGTGTTCGCCCAGGCCTACACCTTCTTCAAGCGCCGCAACGTGACGCTGGAGAACGAAATCACCGGCGCCCTGGAAGACACGCTGGGCAAGCGCAGCCGCATCGGCGGTGAGGCGCGCGCGCTGTTCTCCCTGGAAAAGCTCTCCGTCACCGTCGGCGGCGACGTGAAGGCCGACCAGGTGAACAACCAGAACATCCTGCCCGGCCTGACCCTGGACGACACGCAGCAGACCATCCTGGGCGGCTTCGTGGACGCGGAGTACCGCATCACGGACCGGCTGGTGGTGGGCGCGGGCGCCCGCTACGACAACTACCAGATCCCCTCCAAGGTCTGGGAGGCGAAGACGGATCAGATCTCCCCGCGCGCCAGCGTCGTGTTCCACGCCATCCCGGAGCTGCTCACGCTGCGCACCAACTACGGCCGCGCCTTCCGCGCGCCCACGCTGGCGGAGCTGGCCATCAACCAGCAGATGTACGCCGCGACGCTGCTGGGCAACCCGTCCCTGCGCGCGGAGACGCTGGACACGGTGGAGGCGGCGGTGGACTTCTGGCCGCTGGACCGCAGGGTGCGCCTGACGGGCACGGGCTTCTACAACCGCGCCCGCAACTTCATCAATCAGGAGCTCCTCTTCGGCTCCACGTCCCAGTTCAAGAACCTGGGTGACGCGCGCGTGGCGGGCTTCGAGGCCGAAGCGGCGGCGCAGGTGCCGTCCATCAACTCGTCCTTCGACGTGGCCTACCAGTTCCTGGACGCCCAGGCGCTGCCGGTGGGCGGAGGGGCCGGCTACCCGCTGGACTACGCGCCCACCCACCGCGTCTACCTGCGCGGCCGCACCAACATCGGCAAGTTCGCCTTCGTGGAGTTCTACGGCCTGTTCGTGGGCGCCCGGTATGATCCGGGCTTCGTGGTGGATGAAAACGCCGGCACCACCACCCGCGTGAAGCTGCCCAGCTACATCACCGCGACCGCGCGTGTGGGCTTCAACGTCCACGAGCGCGTGGCGGTGTCGCTGTTGGGGACCAACCTCTTCAACGCGAAGTACGAGGAGTCCCACGGCTTCCCCGCTCCGCCGCTGGGCGTCTTCACCGAAGTCCGGCTCCATTATTAGGGCCCTGTTTGGATACCGTTGCCGCCGTGAAGGATGCTCCCCTGAAGTTGACGCCGGACACGACGCTCACGCCGGAGGCGCTGGAGAAGGCCTCCGGAGTGCTGGCCCGGGACGGCCTGCTGTTGGGGCGCGGTGACGACGCGGCGCCGCAGCTGGTGCTGTTCGACGGGCGGTTCACCCCCGCCCACGCCGCGCTCCTGGAACGCCGTCCCCCGGCGCTGCTGCTGGCCACCCGCGAGGGCGGCCAGCCGTCCGCCTGGGAGGCGCGGCTGCTGAGCGCGCTCCTGCGCGGCGAGCCCATGATTCCCAAGGAGGCCGCCACGTCCGTGGCGTGGCTGGGCAGCGTGGCGGAGGTGACGGCCGTGGGCGAGCGCGCGGCCGAGGCCGTCCTCCAGGCCGGCGGCTCCAAGGGCGCGGCCAGCCGGGTGGCGGATGTCGTCCATGAGATTGGTGTGAATGCCCTGCTCGACGCGCCAGTGGACGGGAGCGGCGAGCCGAAGTACGCCCACCGGCGCGGCCAGGTGCAGTCGGTGGCGGACGATGATCGCTGCCTGCTGTCCTGGGCGGTGGCGGACGGCCGGGCGTGGCTGGAGGCGACTGACCGCTTCGGCCGCCTGTCGGTGTCACCGTTGGTGCGGGTGGTGAAGGCGTGGGGTGAGAAGGCGCAGGTGGATGCTTCCGGTGGTGGCGCGGGCCTGGGTCTGCGGCGCATCCTGGAGCACAGCGACGTGGTGGCGGTGCGGGTGACTCCGGGAAAGCGCACGCAGTTCGCCTGCGGGGTGGACCTGGGCGACGCTCGCCGCCGGGCCGCGCAGCCCAAGTCGCTGCTGTTCAGTCTGGAACGAGGGTAGGCGGGTGGAGAGCCAAACTTCCAATGCCAGCATCACCTCCCTGCGCGTGGGCAGTCTGACCCACGTGCGCGTGGCCGGGGTGATCGACGAAACCTTTCCCCTCTCGCCGGCGTCCAAGGGCATCCAGGGACTGGTGGTGGTGGACCTGGGCCTGGTGGAGCGCATCAGCTCCTTCGGCGTGCGCCGGTGGATTGAGTTCGCCGGCCACCCGCCGCAGGGCGTGTCGGGGCTGTACGTCGTCAACGCGCCGCCGGTGGTGGTGGATCAGCTCAACATGGTGGAGGGCTTCGCGGGTGTCGCGCGCGTGCTCTCGCTGCTGGCGCCGTACGCGTGCCGCTTCTGCAAGGAGGACCGGCTGCGGCTGGTCCGCCTGGTGGAGGAGGCGAAGGTGCTGGAGCAGGGCGGGGCCCCGCCGCACCCGTGTCCGGTGTGCGCCCAGCCGCTGGAGTTCGCGGACGAGCCCACGGAGTTCTTCGACTTCGCGCGCCGCCAGCAGTTCTCCGCGGTGGATCCGGCGGTGCTGCGCTACCTGCGCTCCGGCATCCCGTCGGAGCCGTCCGAGCTCTCGTCGCACCTGAAGATCGTCCAGGACGACATCACCTTCATCACCCTGGCCAGCACGCTCAAGGGCGACCTCAACGTGCGCCGGCTGGCGTCCGGCCTGGAGGGGCGCGTCGCGTTCGACTGCTGCCACGTGAGCGTGGTGGAGCCAGAGGCGCTGCCGCGCATCGAACAGGTGCTGGAGGTGGCGTCGCAGGGCGCCCAGGTGGTGCTCTGCCGCGTGCCGCCGCCGCTGTTGGCCGTGCTGGCGAAGTCCACCAAGACGCTGCCCGCGAAGCTGGCCACGCTGTGGCTGCCGTGCGACTGCCGCAACTGCGGCCAGGTCACCCACCAGCGCATCCAGACCTCCGAGTACCTGGAGGTGCTGCGCGCCAAGGGCACCATGGAGCGCGTGTGCCCCGTGTGCGGCGGCAGCTCCCGGGCTCCGGCGCTCGCGCAGTTCCAGGGGCTGCTCGCGCGCACGCCGCTCACCGACAAGCCGCAGGAAGACATCGAAGCGCTGGAGCAGCGCGCGCTCAGCCAGTACCTCTTCGGCTCCACCAACCAGGACCCCAGCGCCCGGGGCTCGTCAGCCACGGACACGCACACCAGCGGCGCGCGGTTGCAGATCATCCGCCGGCTGGGGCAGGGCGGCATGGCGGAGGTCTTCCTCGCCAAGCAGCAGGGCGTGAAGGGCTTCGAGAAGTTCGTGGTGATGAAGAAGATTCTCGCGCAGTTCGCTGAGAATCCTGAGTTCGTCGACATGCTCTTCGCGGAGGCCCGCGCCAACGCGCGCCTCACGCACCCCAACGTCGTGCAGACTTTCGACGTGGGCGTGACGGACGGCGTGGCGTACATCCTGATGGAGTACGTGCGCGGTCCGGACCTGAAGCGCCTGCTCACGGAGCTGCGCCGCAAGGGCATGGCGCTGCCGCTGGAGCACGCGCTGCGCATCGTGGCGGAGGTGGCCGCGGGCCTGCACTACGCGCACAGCTACGTGGATCCATCCGGCACGGCGCACCCGGTGGTGCACCGCGACGTCAGCCCCCACAACGTGCTGGTGTCGCTGGACGGCGCCATCAAGCTGTCGGACTTCGGCATCGCCAAGGTGCAGGGCGAGGAGCACACGCAGGCGGGCGTCATCAAGGGGAAGATTTCGTACCTCTCCCCGGAGGCCGCCAGCGGCCGCCCGCTGGACTGGCGCAACGACGTGTTCGCGCTGGGCGTGGTGCTCTTCGAGCTGCTCACCGGCCAGCTGCCGTTCCGCCGGGACCATGACGCGGCCACGCTCGCGGCCATCGTGCGCGAGCCCGCGCCGGTGCCCTCTCAGCTGCGGCCCCACATCCCGCAGGACGTGTCGGACCTGATCCTCCGCGCGCTGGTGAAGGACCCGGCGCGGCGCACGCCCTCCGCGGCGGCGATGCGCGAGGAGATCGAAGCCGTCATCGCGCACCACCGGCTGTCCTCGTCGCCCGCGTCGGTGGCGCAGTTCTTCAAGGAGGCGCTGGGCGACCGGCTCTCCGAGTACGCGCCGTCGTCCATCGCCGGCTCGGGGACGGGCTCCAACCCCCGGGCGCTGATGCCGGGCACGGGCTCGCACTCGCGCAACGTGGGCACGGGCTCGGGCAGCGACATGCGGGCCCCGTCGGACCTGTCCCGGCCGCCCGTGCGTGGCGGTTCCGGCAGCATGCCCCGGATGGAGCCGCCCCCGGTGGCCTCCCCGCCGGAGCCCGCCGAGCGCGGCACCGAGGTCGTCTCCGTCAACGGGCCCCCGGTAGCCGCCGCGCCTCCGGTGGCACCGCCCGTGGCCGCCGCGCCCCGTCCGTCGCGCCCGGCCGTGGCGCCGCCCACGTCACCGCTGCCGCCGCCCACCGCGGTGCGCCCCGCGGCGTCCGCCAACGTGCCCACGCGCGTGGGCCCCCCGCCGCAGGCGCCCGCGCGTCCGTCGGTGTCGGTGCCCTCCGTCGCCCCCTTGTCCGCGGCTCAGCAGCCGCCCCCTGTGTCCGCCGTGCCGCCCCCTCCGCCGCGTGGGGGGACCCACGCGCAATACGGGGCCGCCCACGCGCAGCAGGGAAGCGCCCCGCCGCCGCCGCCAGGTCACCCTGCGCCGCCGGCGACCGGCACCCACGCGGCCTATGGGGGACACCACGCCTCGCCCGTGGCCGCGCCGCCGCCGCACGCCCCGCATTCTCCGCCGGTGTCCGCCCCCGTGGCCCCGCCCGCGCGGCCTCCGGCGGCTCCCGTGGCCGCGCCGCCGGCCCCCGTCCACGCGGTCTCCCCCGCGGCTTCCGCGCCCGCCGCCAGCGCGACGGGGAAGGGGCTGACGCCCGGCCAGCGCAAGGGGCTCATCGTGGGCGGCGTGGCCCTGGTGCTCGCGGGGCTCGCGCTGGTGTTCCTGCTGCCCAAGGGCGGCGTGGAGGTGCGCAACGCCCAGGAGGGTGAGCGCGTCTACGTGTCCGGCGTCCGGCTGGAGGCGAGCCAGGGCCTGCCCGAGGGCACCGCCGGCTGGCTCATCTCCACGGCCGTGGACGGCAAGCTGCACCGCTTCGGTAAGGTGCCGAGGTCCGAGCACATCGACCTGCGCACGCTCGCGGACGCCCCGCCCCAGGCGGATGCCCGGGGGACGCTCAGCGTCACCGGTGCCCAGGGCTGCCGCGTGGCGCTGGGCTCGCAGGTTCTGGACGGTCAGACGCCCCTGTCCAGCCAGATGCCCGCGGGCCGCGAGTTCGAGGTGCGCGTCACCTGCGGCGGCAAGCCGGACCTCGTCCGCTGGGTGATGGCCGTCCCGGGGCAGGGCGTCGCGCTGGACGTGCCCTGAGCCGGACGGAATGACCCGGGCCGGAGGACGTCGCTGACAAAGCGTCCCTCCGGTCCGTGAAGCCGCGTGAGGCCTTACAGCTTCTTCAGCAGGAAGGCCCTGTACGTGCCGTAGCCCGGCAGGTCCTCGCCGAGTGAGCCGTCCACCTTCGCGCGCACGGTGAACGTGCCGCCCGTCAGCTCCAGCGTGAAGCCGGGCGCGTCCCTGTGGACGATGTGCAACGTCTGGATGCCTTCCCGGACGGCCTGCTTTCCGATGTCGTCGATACAGACGGACTTCATGTCGTCGATGAGCCGGTCGAAGACGCCGTTGGAGAGCATCTGGATGGCTGCCACGGTGGTGAAGCTCGCCTCGTCCAGCGTCACCTGGAGGTCCGCGCCCCCAGCGGCCTCCTTCAGCTCCGCCACCTTCGAGTCGAAGGAGTCCTTCTTGAACGCGGCCATTTCCGACCGTTCGGCGAGACCCATGGTGTTCGTGCTCCGTGCTGTGTCCGGCGGGAATGCCTGAAAGAAGGCGGAAACCTCGTGGACCGGCTGCCCGTGTGTCAACGCCCGCACGGGCGTTGATGCTCCACGTCCGCTGAAAAACGCCCCGCGCCTCAGTCGTGCGTGCCCACGTGCAGGTCGCCGTGGCGCGTGCAGACCCAGTGGAAGGCGCAGGAGCACGCCACCGCGCGGGCGTGCGTGCAGCAGCGGCCCCCGAAGTCCTCCGGAAGGGGCTCGCGCTCGGGAGGTGGCGGGTCGGGCAGCTCCTTGGGGGCACCGCGCCCGGAGTCCGCGGGCACGCTGCCGCAGCAGCCGCGCTGGAGGCAGCCGGGGCACAGGGACAATTCGCAGTGCGCGCACCAGTCGAACACCTCTCCGGCGGTGCCACGGCGCTCACAACCTCCACAGGCGTCGAACATGGGCAGCCTCCTTGCTCACCTGCGAACGAAGGTAGAGGAGGGGTCCGACATCACGGGTCGTGCGGGAACGTCTGGCGCTCCGGGAGGAGGGAAGCGACGGCTGCCCGACGCTCGCGCCACGCACCTTCCACGGGTGGACGGGAGTCAGGACGCACGCCGGTCCGTGAGCCCTTGCGGCGTTGGCCGGGGATTCGCATGGAACAGGGGCTCACGTAGTTCCAGTTTTTCGGGGAGGACGCAGTCATGCGCAGACACCGCCGCATCATCGGAGTGTTCGGCTCCGGGGCGCATACCCACGAGGAGTGGGTCGTCCCCCTGGCGCGGTGGATTGCTGAAGCCGGGTTCGACCTGCTCACCGGCGCGGGCGGCGGCGTCATGAGCGTGGCGGCGGGCGCCTTCGTCCAGGTGGAGGGGCGGCGGGGGGCGGCCATCGGCATCATCCCCGGCACCGTGGGCGCGGACGGCCGTTATCAGCCCCGGCCCGGCTACCCGAACACGGACATCGAAATCCCCATCTACACGCACCTGCCGCTCAGCGGGGAGCAGGGCACGGACCCCATGAGCCGCAACCACATCAACGTGCTGACGCCGCATGCGCTGGTCGCGCTGCCCGGGGGCGCCGGCACCGCGGCGGAGGCCGTCCTGGCCCTGCGCTATGGCAAGCCGCTCATCCTGCACGGGCCACCGGAGGTGTTCCGGCGCTTCCCGGCGGAGGCCGAGCGCACCACCTCCCTGGAGCGGGTGGCCGAGTTCCTCCTGGCCGCCACCCGCTAGGCGGCAGGCGGGCTCAAGCAGGGCCTTGGCCGGGGGGAAGCCGCCCCACGGGGTGGCAAAAGATTCTAGGATGGACGGCGTGGGGAAGGGTGTGCGCCGCGGGTGCACGTCCGTCACCCGTCACGTCCGCCATCATGATCAACCCCGACTATCCGCTGGCCAGCTGGTTCCTCGCGGTCTCCACCTCGGTCTTCCTGCTCGTCTACGCACTGCCGTTGCTGTTCATTCCGCTGCGCTGGGCGCGTTGGTTCGGGTGGGAGCTGCCCACGGGCAACAACGATTTGACGGTCTACTTCGCGCGTTGCCTGGGCGGCCTGGCGCTGTCCGTCATCATCGCGGTGGTGCAGTTCATCCCGGACCCCAAGAGCCACCTGGTCATCTTCGAGCTCATCGGCCTCATTGGTGGCCTGATGACGGCGGTGCACGTCTGGGGCGCGGTGCGCAAGCAGCAGCCCTGGCCGGAGACGGCGGAAATCCCCCTCTACGGCGCCATGTGCCTGGGCGCCCTGTACCTGCGCTTCGCCAACCTGTCCTGAGCGGAAAGCCCCTTAAGGATGCCCTCCACGCAGCCCATCGATCCCGCTGTCGCGATGCTGGCACCGTACATGCCGGCGGCCATCCTCGCGCGGCTTGGGAGCCAGGATGCGGACGCACTGCCCCGGGCGGAGGGCGTGCGGGGCGCCATCCTGCTGCTGGACATCGCGGGCTTCACGCCCATCGTGGTGGGGCTGAGCGGCGCGGGCCCGCGCGGCATCGACGCGCTCCAGCGCCTGCTGACGAACTACTACACGGAGATGATCGACGTGGTCCGCGACCACGGCGGGGACATCTACCAGTTCGCCGGCGACTCCATCCTCGCGTGCTTCGAGTCCGCGCCCGCGGAGGCGGACGCCGACGTCGTGCAGCGAGCGGCGGTGTGCGCGCTGGGCGTGCAGCGCAGGCTCGCGCGCTTCGCCCGGCTGGAGCTGTTGGGCCAGCGCTTCGGTGTGTCGTCGCGCATCGGCATCGGCTTTGGTGAGGCCACCCGCATCGTGATGGGCACCACCGGCCTGTGGATGCACCCGGCGCTCGTGGGCGAGCCGCTGGCGCAGGCGGTGGGCGCGGAGAAGCAGGCCACGGTGTCGGAGGTCGTCTTGAGCCCGCGCGCCTGGGCGGCGCTGCCGGAAGCCGCGCGCAAGGGCGAGCCGCGCGAGGGCGGCAACCACCGGCTGGCGCTCGACGCGCCGGTGGAGTCGGTGAAGCGCCCGCTGCCCGCGCCCACGGGCGGAGCGGAGCTGGTGGGCCGGTGCGCGCTGCTGTTGCACCCGGTGCTCTTCACGAAGATCACCACCGCGCACCAGGAGTTCGCGGGCGACTTCCGCGACGTCACCTGCTTCTTCGTGCGCTTCACCCACGCGCGGGCGGACGCGGATCCGGACGCGTTCACCCGCGACCTCAACGCCTACTACGAATACGTCCAGCGCGAGTCCGCCCACCATGGCGGCGTGCTGCTGATGACGGACTTCACGGACAAGGGCAACGTGCTCTACGTCCTGTTCGGCGCGCCCACCGCCCAGCAGAACAAGGAGGTGCTGGCGTGCCGGCTGGCCTGCAAGCTGCTCAAGGCCCGGGAGCAGTTCCCCTTCCTGGATGAGCTGCAGATCGGCATCGCCACCGGCCACGCCTACTGCGGGGACATGGGCTCGCCCACGCGCAAGGGCTACTCCGCGCTGGGCGAGGTCGTGAACATGGCCGCGCGCCTGATGACGCACGGCGGACGCCAGGACGGCGTGCACCTGTGCGCCAACACCCAGGCGAGATCGCAGCAGGGCGGCTTCGCCACCGAGTTCGTGGAGGACGCGAAGTTGAAGGGCGTCTCACGCTCGGTGCCGGTGTACCGGCTGTTGGGGGAGACGCGCCGCAGCCTCTTCATCAAGGGCCGGGGCGACATCATCGGCCGCAGCCGTGAGCTCAACGTGCTGCACGAAGCGCTCACCGGGGCCTTCGCCGGCCAGGGTCGCGTGAGCGTGGTGTCCGGCGAGGCGGGCATCGGCAAGTCGCGGCTGGGCGCGCGCGTGCTGGAGGACGCGGAGGAGGGCGGCGCCCGGGCGCTGTACGGCGTCTGCTACTCCTACGAGGCCTTCACCCCCTTCTTCCCCTGGAAGGAGGTGCTGCTCCAGGCGTTCGGACTGCACGACTCGGACGACACCGACGCGCAGCTCACGCGCCTGCGGCAGGGGCTGGAGGGCCTGGAGGACGTGGGGCCGGAGTGGATCCCCGTCGTCGCGGGCATCCTCGGCATGGCGCTGGAGGAGACGCCCGCCACCGCGGGAATCGACGCGCGGCGCAAGCAGCAGAAGGTGTTTCAAATCGTCTTCCAGCTCCTGGAGATGCTCAGCCGCGCGCAGCCGCTGTTGCTCTACTTCGAGGACCTGCACTGGGCGGACTACATCTCGTTGGACCTGCTCCAGTACCTGGCGGCGCGCGTGGGCTCGCACCGCATCATGGTGCTGGCGACGATGCGCCCGGGCGACCAGCTCCGGGGGCTGCGCGACCTGCCGGAGTTCGTCCCGTTGGACCTGACGAGCCTGGACGACGAGGACACGCGGGCGCTCCTGCGCGTGCACCTGCGCCTGTCACCGCCGGACGTCGCGCTGGAGGACCGGCTGCTCGCGAAGGTGCAGGGCAACCCGTTCTTCATCGAATCCATCGTGGAGGGCCTGGCGGAGCAGGGCTACCTGGGGCCGGTGGAGCCCGGCTCGCAGCGGATGGAGCTGAAGCGCGGCCTGCAGGACCTGCTGCTGCCGGACTCCATCCAGGACGTGGTGCTGTCGCGCATCGACCTGCTCAGCGAGACGGAGAAGCTGGTGGTGAAGGTGGCGTCCGTCATCGGGCGCATCTTCACGCTGGACGCGGTGGCGGCGCTGGTGCCCACCCTGGGCCACGGCGTGTTGCGCGAGGCCATGGACACGCTCCAGCGCCTGGGCCTCATCCTGCTGGAGACGGAGGAGCCGTACACCTGCCTCTTCAAGCACATCGTCATCCGGGACGTGGCCTACAACACGCTGCTGGTGTCGGCGCGTGAGGACCTGCACCGCCGGCTCGCGCGCTACCTGGAGGCCCGCGCCAACGACAACCTCGCGGCCTCCGCGGGTCTGCTCGCGTTCCACTTCCTCGCGGGCAACGTGGAGGACAAGGGCCTGGAGTACACGCTGATGGCGGCCCGGAGCGCGCGGGCGCAGTACGCGAACGACGACGCGCTCTACCACTACAACCGCGGCCTGGAGCTGTTGGGCACCGTCGTCCCGGTGGACCCGGAGGTGACGCTGCTCCAGACGCGCCGGGTGATGCAGGAGCTGGCGGAGACGCTGCTCCAGGCGGGCCACTACGCCAACGCCATCCTGATGTTCGAGCAGTGCCTGGTGGACGAGGAGGAGCCCCCGCGCCAGGCGGAGCTGCACCTGGGCCTGGGCCGCGCGCACCAGGAGAAGGGCGAGTCCGCGCTCGCCACGCAGCACCTGGAGAAGTCACTGGTGCTGAGGGGCCGCAGCCTCCCGGGGAGCCTGGCCGCGCTGGGCCTGCGCACGCTGGCGAACCTGCTGCTTCGAGGGCTCGCGTCGCTCCTGCCCTTCATCCTGCGCCCGCTGCCGGCGGCGAGGCTGGGCAACTACCTGCAGCAGCTGTCCACGCTCAACTCGCTCATCCGCATCTACTACTTCGCGGACATCACCAAGCTCACCTGGGCGACGCTGGTGTCCACCAACATGGCGGAGCGCTCGCGCAACGACTACGCCATGAGCCTGGCGCGCGGTTACTACGGCACGCTCTTGTTCGGCGCGGGGCTGCTCAAGCGCTCGCGCTACCACTGCGAGAAGGCGCTGGAGTACGCGCGCCGCTCCAAGGACCCCGTGGCGGAGGGACTCGCGCTCAGCCGCCTGGGCATCCAGGCCTTCTTCGCCAACGAACTGGAGCGCGCGCGCACCTTCCAGGAGGAGGCCGTCTCCACGCTGCGCCAGGTGGGCGAGCGCTGGGAGCGCCAGACGTCGTTGATGATGCAGGCCACGGGCGAGTTCCTCCACTCGCGCTTCCGCACCGCGGTGGCGCTCTATGAGCAGATGGGGACCATTGGCGTGGAGCTCAACGCGCTGATGCACCAGGGCTGGGCGCACTCGTGGGGGCCCATGTGCCGCTACCTCATGGGCGAAGGTGACGTGGGCGAGCTGTGCGCGGAGCTGGAGCAGGGGCTGCGCATCAGCGAGGAGGTGGCGGACCTGGCCAACCAGTGCGCCAGCTTGAACCACCTGGCCAACGTCACGGTGCGCGAGCACCAGGTGGAGGAGGCGGCGCTCGTCGCGGTGCGCTGCTTCAAGAGCATCTGGAGCTACCAGGTGCTGGTGCCCTTCCTCCAGGTGGGGCTGGTGGACGCGGCGGAGGCGGCCCTCTTCGCGCTGGAGGAGGGCGCCACGGTGGTGCCGCGCAAGGAGCTGTTGAAGATCGTCCGCCTGTCCTGCATCAAGGCGCGCGTCATCGCTCGGCTCTATCCGTACCTGAAGGGCCCGGCGCTGCGTGTGACGGCGCGCTCGCTGGCCCTGCGCAAGGGCCCGAAGGCCGCGGAGCCGGTGTTCCTGGAGGCCATCGCCGTCCTGGAGAAGAGTCCCAACCGCTGGGAGACGGGTGTGGCCTACTTCGACGCGGCGGTGGCCCTGCCGCATCGGCGCGAGGACTTCCTCGCCCGGGCGCGCGCCATCTTCACGGAGGTGGAGGCCCGCGCGGAGCTGCGCCGCGTGGACCGCTTCCAGGCCACGCTCCAGGCTCCGCCGGCCGAGGCGCTCGTGCCGCCCCAGGCCGCCCGGCTCCGTGACGCGCGCGTGATGTGACGCGCCGGACGCGCATTCCTTGTCCCGTCAGGCGGGGCCCCTAGACTGCGTGCTTCTTCCTCGACCACCGCACCGGGCTCATGATCACCGCGCCGCTCCGCTTCCAGCTCAGTCCCGTCATCGTCATCTACATGCTCGTGGTCCACGGGCTGGCCGCGTTGGCGTTCTTCCTTCCCTGGCCCCCGTACGCGCTGCCGGTGGCGCTGGCCGTGTACGTGTCCATTGGCCTGGGCACGACGGTGGGGCTGCACCGCCTCCTCTGCCACCGCGCCTTCGTGTGCCCCCGCTGGGTGGAGTACGCGCTGGTGACCGTGGCCATGCTCACGGCGCAGGGCAGTCCGCTCTTGTGGGCCGCCAACCACCGGCTGCACCACGCGAAGGCGGACGCGGACGGGGACGTGCACTCGCCGCTGCGCGGCTTCTGGTACGCGCACATGGGCTGGATCCTCAACGAGGCCTCCACGGAGGAGGACGGCTGGCGCACCTGGTGCCGTGACATGGCGGACGACCGCTACTACCACTGGCTCCTGCGCTACCGCATCGCGCCGCAGGTGCTGGGGGTGCTCTTCGTGGGGCTGACGTTCGGCTGGCGCACGGTGCCCGCGTACTTCTTCCTGCCCGTGGTGTGCTGGATGCAGAGCACCTACGCGGTGAACTCCGTGTGCCACGCGGCGTTCGGACACCGCGTCCACGACACGCGCGACCACAGCCGCAACGTGTGGTGGGTGAGCGTGCTCGCGCTGGGCGAGGGCTGGCACAACAACCACCACGCCTTCCCCGCGTCCGCGCGGCACGGCTGGGTGTGGTGGCAGTGGGACCCGGGCTGGCTCTTCATCCGAGCGCTCCAGGCCCTGGGGCTGGCGTGGGACGTGCGCCTGCCGTCCCGGCTCAGGTCAGGACCTGCGGCGTGAGGCCCAGGGCGGGCATCCGCTCCGCGTCCCACGCCTCGATGGCATCCAGCCCCGCGATGTAGCGGCGCGCCGGGTTCTTCACCGGGTTGCGGATGCTGACGATTTCGGGCCCGGAGAAGAGGATGGTCTGCCTGTAGCGGGGCAGGTCGCTCATCATCAGCTTGGACGCGTAGTGCCGCGCGATGTTGGGCAGGCTGCCCAGCGTGTGGCACAGCCGCTGGAAGTGCTCCACCACCTCCGACGCGTGCATCTGCTTGGGCCGGTGGCACAGCGTGTAGCCGTCGTAGTCCCGGCTGGTGGTGCCGGGCAGAAGCCGGTCCTCGGCCTTCAGCTCGCGGAAGAAGGGCGTCTCCGGATACGGGCACACGATGCCCAGGAACGTGACGGAGAAGTACTTCAGGTCCGCCAGGTAGTCCGGCAGCCGGTGCAGGTACTCGTTGGTGTCGCCGTCCGAGCCGACGATGAGCCCGAAGGACAGGAGGATGCCCGCGGAGAAGACGCGGCGGATGACGGCGTCCACCTCCGACAGCTTGTTCTGGCCCTTGTTCATCGCCTTGAGCGAGTCCGGGTTGAGCGACTCCAGGCCGGTGTAGACGTAGCGGCAGCCCGCCTTCGCCATCAGCTTCACCAGGGACTCGTCCTTGAGCACGTTGAAGGTGAGCGCGCAGCCCCACGTCTTCTTCAAGGGGATGAGCGCTTCGCACAGCGCGCGCAGGTACTTGGGCGAGCCGCCCAGGTTGTTGTCCAGGAAGACGAACGCGTCCCCCATCAGCCCCAGGAAGTTCGGGTTCCAGCGCATGCGCGTCTGGATTTCGTCGATGACCTCCGGGATGGGCCGGAAGCGGTAGCGCTCGTGGCCGGTGAGCACGCAGAAGTTGCACGTGAAGGGGCAGCCGCGCGACGCCTCGATGCCCGGCAGGCGCACCTTGTTGTGCGTGAAGTCGATGAGCTCGTAGCGGTACGGCCGGATGGCGGCGGCGCCCTGCGACGGTAGGCTGTAGCGGGGCTTCAGCTCCCCCTTCTCGAAGTCCGCGATGAGCGCGGGCACGTTGGACTCCGGCTCTCCGGTGATGACCGCGTCGAAGTACTTCGCCGCGTCGTCGGGGAAGTGGCCCGCGTGCCGGCCGCCCGCCACCGTCGTCATGCCGCGCTGACGGAAGAGGGTGGAGAGGACCTTGGTGTGCTCGTAGTACGAGTGCAGGTACGAGAAGAAGACGAGGTCCCAGTGCCGGTCCAACGGCAGGTCCGCCTCCTTCTCGTTGAAGATCTCCACCTCCGCGTGCTCCGGGCACAGGCCCGCGATGAGCTCTGGCACAGAGGACTGCATGATGGAGGGTTCCTTGATTCGCAGCCGGGTCGGATGGGTGTACGTGGCGATGATGGCGATGCGCATGCGAGCGGGCCCGGTGGCGGCGCGGCTGCAACGGGCGCTCGCGTTCGTGTTTTCACCTGCCGGACCGCGTCCCCCTTCGTCGGCGGAGGATCACCCGGAGTCCGGGCGCTGGCAAAGGATCTCCATCACACGCGCCACACTCTCCGCGTGTTTCCGGTGGCAGCGGACGACCCAGGAGGACCTATCTCGTGTGGGGGCGTGCTGATAGATCTTTGAAACATGGATACTTCTCCTTCGCCAACCGCCCCGGGTTGGCCGTTTAAGCGTTACTTCTGGATTTCCATCGTGTTCGCGGTGGCGCTGGGCGCACTGGCGCTGCGCTCGGGATTCATGCCGGATGACTTCATCTGGCTGGGCGTCTGGGACAACATTCCGCCGCCCGCGCCGCTGGGCAACACGCACCTGGACGTGTACCGCACGGCCACGGGCATCCCGGAGCACACGCTGCGGCTGGCGGAGGTGGGCGTCTTCCCGTGGTGGGTGGAGCCCACCGTGCGCGTCGCGTTCTTCCGGCCCCTGGGCAGCCTGCTCTACGGGCTGGACCACGTGCTCTACAACCGCGTCGCCGTGGCCTATCAGTTCCACTCGCTGCTCTGGTACGTGGGCCTGGTGGTGCTGGCGGGCGCGCTGTTCCGGCGGGTGCTGCCCACGGCGGTGGCGGGCGTGGCGATGGTCCTCTTCGCCCTCTGGGGCTCGCACGCGGCGGTGCTGGGCTGGCTGTCCTACCGCAGCGTGGTGATGTCGCTGCTGTTCGGCGTCCTCGGTCTCGCCTTCCACGTCCAGTGGCGGGAGCAGGGGCGCAAGAGCGCGCTGGTGGGGGCGCTCGTGTCCTTCGCGCTCGCGCTCCTGTGCGGTGAGACGATGGTCATCCTCAGCCCGTACGTGCTGGCCTACGAGGCCTTCTCCGGGCCGGGGCAGGCGAAGGACAAGCTCAAGGGGCTCATCCCCTTCGGCGTGCTGATGGCCCTCTACTTCGCGGCGTACCGGGCCATGGGCTACGGCGCGGGCGGCTCGGACATGTACCTGGACGCCCTGGGGACGCCCGTGGCGTGGTTCCAGGCGATGCTCGGGCGCGTGCCGGCCGCCATCGCGGGCCTGACGCTGAACGCGCCCCCGGACTTCATCTTCGACCAGTCCCTGGTGCCCCTCTTCACCATGCTGGGCGCGGTGGGCCTGACGCTGTTCTCGCTGCTCGTGTGGGGCGTGTGGCCCCGGCTGGAGGCCGCGGAGCGGCGCACGGTGGGCTGGATGCTGACGGGCGCGTTCGTGTCCACGTGGATGTCCAACTCCGCCTTCGCCGGCTCGCGCACGCTCATCGTGCCCAGCCTGGGCATGGCGGTGGGCCTGGCCGTGGTGCTGCGCCACGCGTGGAAGGGGCGGGCGAAGACGTTCCGCGCGGGCGCGGTGCTGGCCGGCGCGGCGGTGATGGCGCTCATCCACGTCGTGGGCTCGCCCTACATCTGGTGGCAGACCATGGAGCAGTACTCCCAGGCGGACGCGCTCATGGGGCGCGTGCAGGCGCGCTACACGGAGGCGTTTGACCAGGAGAAGCTCCCCAACCAGCGCGTGGTGGTACTCAACTCCCCCAACGGCATCATCGGCATCTACGGCTCCGTGCGCTGGTGGTCCTCGGGCCAGCCGCTGCCGAAGGCCTGGTGGGTGCTGTCCTATTCGCTCCACGAGCAGAAGGTGACGCGCACCGGCCCCAACTCGGTGGAGCTGGCGCTCACCAAGGGCGGCCACTTCCTGGACTCCGTGGAGGAGCGCATCCACCGCGCCGCGCGCCACCCGGTGCACCAGGGCGACGAGTTCGACATGAAGGGCATGAAGGTGCGCATCGAGGAGGCGGACGCCGAGGGCCCCACGCGCATCTCCTACACCTTCGACGTGCCGCTGGAGGACCCGTCGCTGAAGCTGGTCCAGTGGCAGAACAAGAAGGTGGTGCCCTGGGTGCCGCCGGCCGTGGGTGGACCGTCGACGGCCCTCAACGTCCGGGTCGTGCAGTAGGGCCGCGGCAGGTGGCGCGGGGGACTGCTCCCCCGCGCCCGGGCCTTCTTCAGCCCACCATCCGAACCACGGCCAGCGTGAGTCCGTAGACGAGGACGGACACCAGCGCGGCGGCGGGGATGGTGAACACCCACGCCCAGATGATGCGGCCGGCGGTGCCCCACTTCACGGCCCGCCAGCCGCGCGTGGACCCCACGCCGACGATGGCGCCGGTGATGGTGTGCGTGGTGGAGACGGGGATGCCCAGCTCCGCCAGCGCGATGATGGTGACGCCGCCGCCCGTCTCCGCGCTGAAGCCGCCAATTGGCGCCAGCTTCGTGAGGCTGTGGCCCATGGTGCGGATGATGCGCCAGCCGCCGAAGAAGGTGCCCAGCGCGATGGCGGCGTGGCAGGAGATGATCATCCACCAGTCGATGTGGAACGGGCGGTCGCGCCAGATGGTGCCGAAGAGCACCACCGCGATGATGCCCATGACCTTCTGCGCGTCGTTGGTGCCGTGGCTGAAGGAGAAGATGGCGGACGACACCAGCTGCAGCCGGCGGAACCAGGTGTCCACGCGCAGCGGCGTCTGACGGTGCACCGCCCAGGTGCTGGCCAGCATCATCCCGATGCCCAGCGTCATGCCGATGAGCGGCGACAGCACGATGAAGGCCGCGATGCGCGCGATGCCGCTGCCCACCAGGCCCTCGAAGCCCAGCACGGGCAGCGTGGCGCCAATCATCCCGCCCGCCAGCGCGTGCGACGACGAAGAGGGCAGCCCCCACCACCAGGTGAGCAGGTTCCAGACGATGGCGCCCATCAGCGACGAGAAGATGACCATCAGCACCGCGGTGGGGCCGGCGGCGCGCAGCATCTCGAAGTTGATGATGCCCTTGCCCATGGTGTTGGCCACGTGCACGCCGCCCGCGAAGGCCGCGATGAAGTTGAAGAACGCGGCCCAGGCGACAGCCAGGTTCGGTGACAGCACGCGCGTGGACACCACGGTGGCGATGGAGTTCGCCGCGTCGTGGAATCCGTTGATGAAATCGAAGACGAGCGCGACGACGACAATGGCGACGACCGCTGCGAGCAGCATCTCAGCTGTGCTCCAGCACGACGCCCTCGATGACGTTGGCCACGCCCTGGCACTTGTCCGTGGCCGTCTCGATGAGGTCGTAGATCTCCTTCCACTTGATGATGGTCAGGGTATCCACGCCGCTCTTGAACAGCCGGCCCATGCCCGCGCGCAGGGCTTCATCCGCCTGGGACTCCAGGTGCTTGATCTCCTTGCAGCCCGCGAGGATCTGCTCCGGCTTCTTGATGAGCCGCAGCGCCGCGACGACCTCCTGCACCTTCTGCGTGGAGAGCACCAAGAGCCGCGCCAGCTCCGTGGCGTCCGCCCGGGTGGATTCGATCTCGTAGTAGAGCAGCCGCGCCGCCGCCGCGTTGGTCAGGTCCAACACGTCATCGATGCGCGACAGGAGCGTGTGGATCTGCCCCCGGTCGAACGGGGTGATGAACTGCTGGTGGAGCCGGTTGAAGGCCGTGTGGGTGACCTCGTCGCCCTTGTGCTCCACGTCCTTGAGGGCCTGGACGCGCGTGGGCACGTCCCGGAAGTCGCTCAGGAGTTCGTGTAGGAGCTTCGCTCCCTCGACAGTTCTGGCGCATTGCGCGTCGAAGTCGTCGAAGAACTCGTCCGACTTCGGCATCAGCTTTTCGAGCATGGGGATCTCCCTCGGCGCCTGGAGGGACAGGAGCTATCCGCCGCGGGAGGGGGTGGCGCCTCTAGGGGGTGACACTCCCGTGACGCGGGAGTGACTACCCTACCTGGAGAGATTCGCCAGTGTTCCGTACGAAAACGTACGGATTCCGGGGGGTTGCGCTTGACGCGAGGAGCCGCTCAGACGACGCGGTTGCGCAGCTCCTCGAAGAAGCCCACCCACAGCTGCCACATCTCTTCCGCACCGCGGGTGATGGTGGCCAGCTCCTCGTCCGTGTACGCAAGGCCCATGGTGTGGCCGGCCGTCTCCACGTGATCCGGCTCCTGCTTCACGTGGATGTCCACCCAGGGCAGGGCCTTGAGGCCCGTGGTGCGGCGCACCAGCTTGCCCAGCTTGGCCACCATGGTGAGGTCCGCCACCTCCGTGCCGTAGAGAAAGCCCAGGCCCGTGAGGTGGCTGTCCGTGGAGCGCTGGTACCCGTCGATGAGCCGGCGCGTCGCGGGCGTCATGTCCGCCTCCGACACGCCCGCCTTGGTGAAGCCCGCGTCCGTCATCGTCTGGATGAAGAAGCGCTCGTGCGCGCGCGCCGGGTCTCCCTCGCCCACCTCCTGGTTGAGGATGTGCGTCACCGCCGTCTTCATCTCCATCTGCGGGCAGACGGCGATGAGCTTGCCCAGGAAGGTGGGGAAGTAGTGCAGGGGGTGCCACCACTGACCCAGGACCAGCTCCGCCTGATCGCGGCTGAAGGCCTTCTCGTCCACCACCTCGAAGAACCGGTGCTTGATCAGCTGCTCACGGTGGGAATTCTTCGCCAGTGCCGCCTCGATGGTCTGGTTCCGCATTGCCGCCTCCAGGTTGGTCCAAAAGGGCTGGGTGGGCGTTTATCACAAAGCAGGACTGTGATTCTTGGAAATGTGGAAAGACAAGTTCAGCGTGACTACGTGGTTTACCGCCAGTATGGAACGTGCAGGCAGGCAAGGGTGGGCTGTTCGGCATAGGGGCTGACGGCCTACAGTTGGAAAATCGGCATTTTTCCCCTGGCCCCCTTGTACGGAAGGCGCATGACCCTGTTCCGGCACCCTGAAGATCGCATCCCGGTCCTGATGTTCCTTGGCGTCTTCGCGCTCGACATGACGGTGTTCCTCACGGCGCGCAGTTGGTGGGTGCCGGTGCTGTGGTTCGGGCTGGGCATCATCCCCAAGGGGTGGATCTGCTCGTGGAACCACCACCACCAGCACCTGTCCTTCTTCAAGCACGCGCTGCCCAACCGCCTGTTGGAGATCGTCTTCGGCTTCCAGACGGGCGTGACGTCGCAGGCGTGGTTCCTCCACCACGTGCTGGGCCACCACAAGAACTACCTGGACCAGACGCAGGACGAGTCGCGCTGGAAGCGGGATGACGGCTCGACGATGGGGGAGGTGGAGTACTCGCTGAGCACGGCGCTGACCGCGTACTCGCGCGCGTTCCAGGTGGGCAAGAAGCATCACCCCAAGGCGCTGCGCGTGTTCGTGTGGATGGCCGCGCTCCAGCTGGTGCTGCTGGCGGGCCTGTTCTGGGTGAACCCCTACAACGCGCTCTTCGTGTTCCTGCTGCCCATGATGGCGTCGCTCTACGTGACGACCTGGGCCACGTACTTCCACCACGTGGGCCTGGAGACGGCCAACCACTCGGAGGCCTCGTACAACATCCTCCACAAGGGCTACAACCTGATGACGGGCAACCTGGGCTACCACACCGCGCATCACACGCGGCACGGTCTGCACTGGTCCAAGCTGCCGGAGCTGCACGCGCAGCTGGCGCAGGAGATCCCCGCGAACCTGTACCGCCAGCCGGGCATCCCGTTCGTCTGGCGCGGCTCCGAGGAGAAGCTCGTGCTGAGCGACCACGAGGTCGCCGCGCTCTCCGGCAGGCCCGTGGAAGGCAGCAGGGAGACGCTGGCCGCCTAGCGGTCCCGCGGTCCCCGCTGGAAGCTCCCGCCGGAAGTGCTCCTTCCGGCGGAGGGTGCCGCGGACAGTTACTTCGGCGGCTGCTGCGGCTCCGTCGTGCGGTTCGCCGCCAGGTTGATGACGTTGAGGAGCAGGTCCTTCACGCGGCGGGGCTTGTTGCCGCCGTTGTCCTCGATGATCTTGTCGATGTCGTCATCCTGCCGGTGGTACTCGGGGATGAGGTCGCCGCCGCCCTCGGGGTTGGACAGGCCCTCGAAGAGGAAGAGCACGTCCTCGCCCTTGCGTCCGAAGGACGCGCCGTCCTGCCGGTCGCGGTAGACGTTGATGTCGCGGTTGATGCGGTCGAACGGATCCGCCAGCTGCTGGTTCGCCTGGTCCACCACGTCGCGGAAGTAGTTGGGCTGGCCCTTGGTGTTGGTGTCCACCACGGACAGGCGCTGATCATCCCAGCGGCCCACCATGTCCGTGTTGATGACGCCGGCGATGTTCTTCAGCTCCAGGCCGGGGATGGGGTGGTCCACGAAGTACTGCGAGCCCACCAGGCCCTTCTCCTCCGCGCCCGTCCAGATGAAGAGCACGGAGCGGTCCAGCTTGCCGTTCTTCGCGGCCTCCGCCAGCTCCGGCACCGCCGCCATCAGCACCGCGCTGCCGGACGCGTTGTCGTCCGCGCCGTTGTACGCGTTGCCCTTGCGGTCCACGCCCACGTGGTCCAGGTGGGCCATCACCACGATGACCTCGTCCTTGTGCGGGCCGGTGCCGGGCAGCATGGCCATGGTGTTCACCGCCTGGCCCGTGGCGGAGGCCACCTGCTTGAGCTCCTCCACGCTGCGCTGCTTGCCCGCGCGCGCCGGCACCACCGACTGGCCCGCCGCCTTCATCGTCTGCTCGTACTGCTGGTTGAGCTTCTTCAGCGTGTCCTTGGGCATCTTCTCGTCCAGGTAGAAGCCCTCCTGGAACATCGTGTGGCCGAACTGCTTGTGCTCGGCATGCCCGGCGTGGGCCGCGCCCTCCGTCTCGCCCGCCTTGTCCGCGCCCAGCCACGAGTAGACGTTGAACTTCTGCTGGAAGGGGTTCTCCGGGTTGTTGATGTTGGGCCCCACCAGCCCGTACTTCTCCGCGTGGGCCTGCACGTAGACGGAAGCGGCGTCCAGCCCCGCGGAGGGGCTGTCACGTCCCTGCAGCGCGTCCGAGGCCAGGTACTCGAGGTGCGTCATCGGATCCGAGTCGGCCGACACGGGCGGCTCGGTGGGGGCCTCCGGCGGCACCGGTGTCGTCGGCGCCGGCGTCGGGGTGGTGGGCGCGGGCAGCCCCAGGATGGGAGGGGGCGCGGGCAGCCGCGGCAGCTGGCCGGGCGCGGGACGCGTGCTGCTGGAGGACTCGAAGCCGTCCTTGAACGCAAGGGGGCGGTTCCGGGACTTCGTCTCCGTCGTCCGGGCGTCCTGCGAGGACAACCGCGAGACGGAGGTGAGGGGACGCGAGCTGTCGTTGATCTTCGAGGCCATGGTGGGGTGTCCGGGGGGAGGAACCGCGCTCCCCAGATTATCCGCCGAACCCCCTGAGGAGTTGTGCGTCACGGCAAAGTTCCGCCCGCGTCCGGTTCATCCCCTGAATCCCCGTTTCAAAACCGGGCCCATGAGTGCGACGTCCTGACGCTCCGTGTGAGACCCGGCTTGCTACAAATCACATGTTTCATGTGACGCCCGGCGCTACTCCATTTTCTCAATCAATGAATGACACGAGTGAAAACAGACAGACTCCGGGTCTTGGCGCGAGGGGTGCAGTAGGGCCGCGGGCAGTCCACCCCACACCATGAGGTAGCGGATGCATTTGAAGATCACGGGTTCCCTGCTGGCTTCCGTGCTGCTGAGCATCACGGGTTGCGCGGGCGGTGCCGACGACGGCCAGGCTTCCGGTTCCCTGGGCGCGCAGGAAGCCGCGGCGTCCCAGTGCGTGAACAAGTTCGACGGCATCACGAGCTGCGCGCTGGGCCGCGCGAGGCTGGGTTCCGCCGCGGACGGGCTGGCGGTGTCCAACCTCACGACCCAGAAGGACGGCGTCTCCAGCGGCTTCACGCAGGCCGTGAAGTGGGATCAGCGCGTGGCGATGAGCCTGGGGGCGCAGGGCGGCTACCAGCTGTCCGCGCGTGATGGCGACCAGGTCGTCAGCACGCTGAAGGTGACGCCGGGCCGCGAGGCGAACACGGTCAACATCCTGCCCACGTTCACGGGCTCGCCGGGCGGCTCCGCGTACAAGATGAACATCTACCGGGGCGGCGTGCTCCAGGGCTCCAGCCCCCAGCCGGCCGGGCTGATGATCACCTTCACCAACTGGCGGGACTTCCTGCGCTGGGCGGAGATGCACCAGCACTTCCTGAACGACTACGACATCGACGGGCTGTCCACCGGCTCCGCGGAGACGAACGTCGGCGCGTGCGTGTGGCGCCTGGACTCGGAGAAGAACACCTTCACCGTGGACATCAACGGCAAGTCCGTCACCGGTGACTCGGTGGAGTTCATCGAGACCGTCGCGGATGGCGCGTACCCGTACCGTCACTTCACGGGCATCGACACGAACGCCATCGCCGGTGAGTACACCATCCGCTCCGAGTCCATCACCCAGCCCAAGGGCGTGAAGTAGTCACGACCACGCCGGGCGGGGATGTGCTTCCCGTCCGGCGTGAGCCGCTAGCGTCTCCCGGAGACGGAGGACGTGGGCGTCGCCGCGTTCCGGCCGCTGCCACCCACTCCCGTGGCGGGGCTCAACGTGGGCGTGCGCGCGGCCTCCAGCGGCGCCTTGCGGGCCGGCGCGAAGGAGGCGGGGACTTCGTTGGCGTAGAGCAGCTTGTAGGCGCTGTAGCTACTGAGCACGCGCTTCACGTAGTCGCGGGTCTCGTCGAAGGCGATGTGCTCCACCCACTCGTCCAGCTCCGCCTGGGGCAGGGCCTTGCGCCAGCGCTCCACCGCCGCGGGGCCCGCGTTGTAGGCGGCCACCGCGTAGGCGGGGTTGCCGTCGAAGTGCTTGAGCAGCGAGCCCAGGTACGCCGCCCCCAGCCGGATGTTCTGCGCGGGCTGGAGCAGCGACGACATCTCGAACGACGCCAGCTTGAGCGAGTCCGCCACCGCCTGGGCCGTCGTGGGCATGAGCTGCGCGAGCCCCAGCGCGCCGGTGGACGAACGTGCGCGCGGGTTGAACCGGCTCTCCTCGCGGATGAGGCCCTGCAGGAGGTCGGGGTCCACGCGCGCGGCCTTCGAGTAGCTCTGGATGAGGGGCCGGAACGCGAGCGGCCACGTCGCCTCCCACACCGGACGGGACGCGGCGCTGAGCGGCCCGGCGGCCTCCTGGCGCAGCGTCACGCGAGCCACCTGCCTCGTGGCCCGGCCCCGGCCGGTGCGGCGCATGGTCTGGTAGAGCAGCCGCGCGGGCGCTTCCGCCAGGCCGCGCGTGTCCACCGCGAGCAGTTCCTCCACCACGCCCGGCTGTCCCAGGCGCAAGAGCTCCACGCCCGCCGCGAAGCGCGCATCCTTCTGGAGCGGGCCCGGGGGCAGGGGCCAGACCTCGTCGTTGGCCGGCGCGGCGGTGTTCACGCTCTTCGCCACCGCCGGTTGCGCGGCGGTCTCCGTCAACCGCGCCAGCCGCTCCGGCGCGTGCTGCGCCAGCCGCGTGCGGGACAGCAGCCCGTACCAGGCCGTGGGGCGCTCGGTGGCGATGAGCTCGTAGCGCGCGAGCGCCGCGTCCAGCGCGCCGGCGTTCTCCTGGACCCGCGCCTGCCAGTAGCGCGCGCGCCAGAGGGCGTCGTCGGTGCGCGCGGACTCCGGCAGCTGCTCCACCGACATCAGCGACGCCAGGCCCGGCTGCGTCTCGCCCTTGCGCTGGTGCAGCCAGAAGGCGCGGAAGAGGGCCTCGGCGGCGAAGTTGCCGGCGGGGTAGCGCTTCGCCAGCGCCTCGTAGTTCTCCAGCGCTTCGTCCGCGCGGCCCAGGCGCTGCTGCGTCCAGGCCTCGAAGAACAGCGCGTCGTCCGCGTAGCCGTGCTCCGGGTAGTCGCGCGCCAGCGTGGCGTACGTCTCCACCGCCGCTTCCGGCTGCACCACGGACTGCGAATAGGCGAGCAGGTAGAGCGCCTGCGGCCGCTGCTCGGGCGACTGGCACTCGCGCGCCACCGGCTCCAGCACCTGGATGGCGCGGCGGTGCTGACGCTCCTTGCGCAGCGCGCGGCCCAGGGTGAGCTGGGCGCGGCAGGCCAGCTCGTCCGGGAGCTCCGTGCGGGGCCCCGAGCGGGCCAGCATGTTCATGGCCGGGACGTTCTGGTGCAGCTCCACCAGCGCCTCCGCGCGGCGCACGCGCCACTTCATGGGCAGGGGCAAATCGCGCAGCAGGGCTTTCGCGCGGTCCGCCTCCGGCGACAGGGGCGCGGTGGCCCAGACCTCCAGCAGCGCGCGGTGCTCGGCGTTGTACATGCCCTGCGCGCGCGCCAGGTCGCAGTACGCGAGCAGCGCCTTCATGCGCAGCGCGTCCGGTCCGCGGGCCTGCCGGTTGTCGATGAACTCCTGGAGCGCCGCCAGCGCCTCGGGGATCTTCAGCTGGCGCTTGAGCACGCGCGCCATGGTGAAGCGGGCCTCCGGATAGAGCGGGGAGCTGGGGCTCACCGCGCCATACTGCTCCGCCGCGCGCAGCGGCTTGCGCAGCCGCTCATGCGACTGCGCGGCCTTCATCAGGCAGTGGTCGCGCAACGGGACGTAGTCCTCCGCGAGCGCGGTGAACTCCGCGGCGGCGGTCGCGAAGTCGCGCGCGAGGAACGCGCTCTGCGCCTGGAGGAAGCGGCCGGGGAGGGAAGGGGGAGACTCCGTCGCGAGCAGCGCCCGCGCGGACTTGTACCGGCCGCGGTCGAACTCCGCCTTCGCCTTCGCCAGCAGGCCTTCCGCGAAGTAGGTCGAAAGCCGCTCCGGCCCGAAGGACTCCGCCGTCACCTCGTCCTGGGAGGGCTGCGCCGTCGGCGTGTCGAGCAGGGCCTCCAGCTTCTCCTCCGACATCACGTCGCCGGAGTCGTCCTCGTCGGGTGCCTGTGCCCACATGGTGCCCGGAGCCCACAGGCCCGCGCACGCGAGCAAGACCGCTGCTGTTCCTCGAAGTCCGTCCATGCCAGCCCTCGTTCGTCCGCCAGGGACCCGGATGGATTGGCACTGCCCGTGAGCTTGGAACCTGCCCGCCCGTCCGCTTGCCGGGCCTGCGTTGGCTTTTGTGCATCCGCCCCCAGGCACACACCCGGAGCGCTGCACGAAAGCCAACGGCCCGCGGACCCTGCGGCTGGCGTCTGGGGTGCTACATACCCAGGGGCGCCTGCCTGCTGTCAGGGCGCGGCGTTCTGCACCGAGAGGTCGCTCGGCATGCGGGGCGCCACCTCGTAGGTCGCCTCATACTGCGCGGCGAGCCCCACTACGGCGATGCTCTGTCCCACGGTGAGGGCCTGGAGCGCGGCCTTGTCGAAGCCGGCGGACACGTGGACGAACACCTGCACCTCGCCGGTGCCGTCGTCGATGTAGAGCTTGTAGCCGTAGGGCGAGTCGTCCTGGAACGCCTGGGTGATCGCGCCGCTCACGCGGATCAGCTGGCCTTCCACGGACTCGCTCACGCCGCCGGTGGTGACTCCCTTGGGTGACACCTGCTCCGTGCCCGACTTCAGGTCCACGTCCTCGGGCACGCTCTTGAGGATGCGCAGCCGGTTCTGCTCGTCCAGCGTGCCGGTGACGCGCACGCGGGCGCCCAGGCTGAAGGGCAGCTTCTCCTCCAGCTTGACGTAGATGCCGCCGGTGTCGTCCTGGATGGCGAAGCCCTCGTCGCCCAGGGCGGAGGAGAACGTGCCCGGAGCCACGGTGACCGAGCCCTCCACCGTCACCTCCGAGCCGTTGGAGCGCGAACGCGCATCCTCGATGGAGAGCACCGGATGACAGCCGGCGAGTGCGAGCACGAACGCGCCCAGCACCGTCAGGGTGCTCCGGCTCGAAAGGGGAGGGGAGGAAGGGAAGGAGGTCGGGTTCATGGCCCCCTTCTAGCATCCAGCGGGCAGGGATAGCTGGTATTTCTGATTGTTCTCGAATTTGCCCGAAATAGGACTGGCGTCTGCCTTTGTGTCGCATCGAGGCCGGGCGGACTTGTCGACACACTGCGTCTGCGACGGAGCGTGGAGGCTTGCGACAGGTGATACATGAGGAGAACCGATGTGAATCATTGGCTCCTCTTGCGGTTCACGGGCCTGTAGCTTTACCGTGCGCCTGCTGCCCTCCCCCGGACATCCATGACCACTTCGAGTCTCCCTTCGTCGAGTGTCGCGGTCGAAGCCAAGCCCTCGCTGGCCCGCATCTGGTGGCTCGCGCTGCGACCCAAGACGTTGACGGCCTCCATCGCGCCCACGGTGCTGGGGTGGGCCTTCGCCAACGCGGAGGGGCAATGGCGGCTCGCTCCGGCGCTCACGTTCCTGGTGGGCTTCGTGCTCATGCAGATCGTGAGCAACCTGGTGAACGACTACGCGGACTTCGAGCGGGGCGCGGACACCGAGGCGCGCCTGGGGCCCGCGCGCGTCACGCAGAAGGGTTGGCTCACCGCGCGTGAGGTGGCGACGGCCGCGGCGCTGGCGTTCACCGGCTCGTCGCTGGCGCTGCTGCTGCTGACCCGGGCGGAGGGCTGGACGGTGTTCGCGGGCGGCGCCTTTTGTCTGGCGGGCGCGGTCCTCTACTCCGCGGGCCCCATCCCCCTGGGCTACCTGGGGATGGGGGACGTGCTGGTGCTGATCATCTTCGGCCTGCTGGGGGTGAGCGGCAGCTACGTCGTGCTCACCCACCACGTCACGCCGGCCGTGCTGCTGGCGGGGCTGTCCATGGGGTTGTTCTCCGCCGGCATCCTCGCGGTGAACAACCTGCGCGACCGCGAGACGGACGTGGTCGCCGGCAAGCGCACGCTGGTGGTGCGCTTCGGCCAACGCTTCGGGCGTTGGGAGTACACGGTGGCGGTGGGGGGCGCGTTCGCGCTCCCGGTAGCGGCCTGGCTGCTCATGCCCGAGCACGGCCGGGCCTGGCTCTTCACGCTGCCGGCCCTGCCGCTCGCGGTGAGGCAGATCCGCGCCATCTGGCGTGAGGATGGCGGTGCGCTCAACCCCCACCTGGGGAAGACGGCGGCGCTGGGGCTCGTCTTCGCGCTGCTCCTGTCCGCCGGCCTCAGCCTCTAGTCCGACGCCCTGAGTCACCCGCCCGCGGGGCTCCATCCGCCTGCGCGATCTGGAGTCCACGAATTGCGCGGACTCTCATAATGTGGTCAGTTCGAACCGATGAGGTGTTCTCCTCCCAACCCTTCCCAAGCCTCACCGTCTCCGCGATGCGGAGCGTTGGCGGCGTCGGGAAGGGTGGGTCGCGTGGGCCCGCGCGTGAGGATACCTGCTCCCTTTCCTCCCCCTGACTTCCCCCGGCCTCGTCTTCCATGAACCGCTCAATCCTGCTGAAGAGCGCGTGGTGCGCCCTGTTGGTGCCCCTGCTGTCCTGCAACCTCCTCAAGGTCACTGACGACGAGGGGTCCACCACGGGCCGCGGTGCCAAGCGGTTCGACCCGTACCAGGGCCTCAACTCCGGAGCGATCCGGCTGAGCCTCCAGTACATCAACGGCTGCGCCTTCCTGCCCAACGGGCAGATGGTGGCGAAGAACAGCGTGACCGGCTCGTACCCGGACATGTGCATCACGCCGCTCGGGCAGAACCCGCTGACGCTGTCGCCTCCTACTGGGACGCTGCAGATTCTGTCGGACACCCAGTACTTCCTGAACCAGTTCTCCGTGTCGGAGACCGTGGTCAACCAGCACAACAACCCCAACGACCAGACCGCCGCGCTGGGGTGGATCAAGAACGAGTCCGTGTTCGCGGGCCTGGACTGGACCAACGTCAACCAGGGTCCGGACGAGTGGAGCTTCTACAGCCTCGCGGGCGCCGTGGAGGACTGCTGGACCCGCGAGGTGCAGTTCGGCAACGCGAACTGGCAGAAGGTGAAGGACGACACCATCACCGTGGAGGTGCTGGACGAGACGGGCACCCCGCGCGCGAGCCAGACTTACCTGCGCTCGGAGCTGTTGGCCTCCTCACCCTACGCCGGCCACAGCCGCTTCTCCTGGCGGTCGGAGAACCTGAAGCCGCCGCGCTTCCCCGGCGACAAGGACCCCGGCACCGTGACGGGCTTCGCGGGCGGCCTGGACCAGAGCGCCATCACGCGCACCATCGCGCGCGTGGACTGGGTGGGCAGCACCAACCCCTTCAAGGTGCTGCGCGTGCCGCGCCTGTCGGGTCCCGGCGCGCTCAAGGCCACCTGGAGCCAGCTGCCGGACAAGCCGTTCTTCTTCCCCGTCACGTACATCATCCCGGATGACCGCCCGTCCACCTGCACCGACGACGCCGGCAACCCGGTGCAGTGCAGCCCGGGCCTGGACTCGCGGCTGGTGTTCTCGCCTCCGAAGGAGGGCAGCTTCTACAAGCCCGGCGAGGACGTGAGCGTCTACGTGGACCTGCGCGACAGCGCGGGCGCGCACCTGCACTCGCGCGACCTGCTGCCCAGCGCGCGGGAGATCATCGCCGGCCAGTCCAACGGCATCCAGACCTTCGTCCCCAACGTCATCGCGACCGTCGGGGAGAACGACTCCATCTCCAACGTGGCCATCGCCGGTCCCATCCAGGACCTGAAGGTGCTGGGCAACCCCAGCGACAAGCCCGAGTTCTTCGCCCGGCCGTTCCCGTTCGCGATGCTGGATGACGCCACGCTCACGGGGCTGACGCCGGGCCTCATCGACTACAAGTGGCCCACCCGCCAGACGTTCACGCTGCCCGCGAACGCGAAGCCGGGCACCTACGTGGCGCTGGTGAAGTTCAACCGCGCGTCCCTGGGGGAGCGCGTCGCCAAGTTGAACCCGTTCTTCTTCCAGGTGGGCCAGGACGAGCCGACGACGTACCCGGGCAACGTGGGCAACTGCCAGCTCTGCCACCGCGGCGTGCTGTCGCTGGACAACCTGCGCCACGGCCTGTCGGTGGACCACATCGAGAGCTGCAAGGTCTGCCACCACTACGACACGGACACGGTGGGCCGCACGCAGGAGATGGTGCACCGCATCCACATGAACTCGCCCAGCTATCCGGCCAACCGCGCGGACTGCACCGTGTGCCACCTGACGCGCAAGAGCACGGAGCGGCCCAGCCTGTCGCTGTGCGGCTCGTGCCACATCTCGCAGCACGGGGACGAGTTCTTCCAGATCGCCTTCAAACAGCGCGGCACGCCCAGCAAGTTCGGCAACTGCGCGCAGACCTGCCACGGCGGCGATCAGCTTCCCGCCAGCCACATCCTCCCCGCGAAGTAGGGGACGCAACCCGCCATGCACAGAGCTCTCTTCGTCGGAACGCTCCTCGGCGCGGCCCTGCTGAACGCCGGCTGCCAGGAATCCAACAACCCCTCGGCGTCCACCTTCACGCCGCGCCCCACGTATGAAAACCGCGAGCCGGAGGGCCTCACGTCCCGGCTGACCGGCTTCACCGTGGACCCGGAGGCCTACTTCTTCAACCTGGCCGGCTGCGCGCCAACGCCCGAGCAGTGCCAGCTGCCGCCGCTGTACGCGGAGTTCAGCCCGCTGTTGCAGCGCGCGGTGGTGCAGAACGCGCCCATCTCCCTGCTGGACAGCGCCACGGGCCAGGTGCTCGCGGAAGCCGGCGTGGTCGCGCCGTCGGACCCCAACGGTGTCTGGACCCTGGACAAGGTGCCCACGCGCCGGGGCGCGCCGTACTTCGTGCTGTCGCTGGGGGGGCCGCAGGCCGCGCTCGCCAACAACGCCGTGATGCCGCTGCCTCCGCCGATGTTGACGCTGCAGCCCGTGCCGGCGGGCAACTACGTGCCCACGCTGACGGTGCGGCCGGTGGTGCCCGCGCACAGCGCCTGCGTGGGCCTGGAGGCCCTGCAGATGAGCGACAAGGGCATCCTGGAGGCGGTCGCGAAGTATCTGTCCTTCGAGGGCACGCCCACCACGGTGGCGGACCTGATCAACCCGGGCCGCTTCGGCGGCGTGACGGTGTTCTGGCTGTACCGGCCGGGCTTCCCCGTCTTCCGCGTGCCGGCGGCGAACACCACCGTGGAGGCCAGCGCGGGCCGCGTGCTGAACATCGAGTGGGCGCCCCCGGGCACCCCGCTGCCGCCGCCGCTGGCGGGGCTGCAGTCCACGCGCGGCTTCTTCATCCCGCCGGTGGCTCCGGGGGGGACTCCGGCGCCCAACAGCTCCCTGGGCCTCGTCGCCGTCGTCCACCCGCCGCAGCCGCAGCCGCCGATGGGGCCGCCGCCGGTGGTCCACTACGAAGCGAAGGACACCACCACGAGCGACCCGGAAGGGCGCCCGTGGGTGCTCCAGCCGCTGGATCTTCCCGTGGCCCCAGGCAGCGTGACGTTCGCCGGCCTCCAGATGTACAGCAAGACGCCCTCTTCGACGCCCCAGATTCCCCCGCCCAGCACCTGCCTGCCGGGCCAGTAGCCGCCTCACCCGTTCCAACACCGGCGCTGCTGTCCACTCCTTCCCGTGGAGCAGACGGAGCGCCGTGTGCCGTTCCCGTTCATCCGGAGAAGCGTTCCCCATGATGAAGAAGATCCTGATCGCCATTGGTGCGTTGGTCGCCCTGGTCCTGATTGGCGCGGGTACCGCCATGGGCGTGGCCAGCCACAAGATCAACAAGACGTATGACTATGTCGCGCTGCCCAACATCACGCGCGACAGCTCGCCGGAGGGCATTGCCCGCGGTGAGCAGGTGTTCCGCGCGGTGTGCGCGGAGTGTCACGCGGGCGGTGGCAACACCAAGCCCGTGGGCGGCCGGATGCACGACTTCCCGCCAGATCTGGGCACGTTCTATTCCGCGAACATCACCTCCGACATGGAGAAGGGCGTGGGGGCCTGGACGGACCAGGAGATCGCCCGGATGGTGATCAACGGCATCGACAAGAGCCACCACTTCCGTCCCATGCCCGCGTTCCCCAACATGGGTGACAAGGACATCGCGGCGGTCATCGGCTTCATGCGCTCCGGGCACCCGGACTTCGCGCCGGAGACGTCCCAGCCGCCGCGCTCCGAGCTGACGCCCCCGGGCCGGATGGTGTTCGCGTTCGCCATGGGCATCAACGACAAGGGCCGCACGGAGCCGGTGCCCGTGCCCGCGAAGGCGGCGGACTCCGTGGAGTACGGCCGCTACCTGGCCGGCAGCGTCTACGACTGCGTCTTCTGCCACTCGCCGGGCTTCGACGGCAGCGCCGTGAAGTTGCAGCACCCGGACACGGTGCTGAGCGGCGGCTTCGAGTTCGACCTGACGCCGCTGGGCGGCGAGGGCAAGCTGCTGTCGCCCAACATCACCGTCAGCGAGTCGGCCGGCATCGGCAAGTGGACGCTGGAGGAGTTCAAGCACGCCATGATCACGGGCGTGACGCCGGGCGGCTACATCCTGCGCCCGCCCATGCCCAAGTACCGCTACGCGGACGACGTGGAGCTCGCGGCCCTCTACACCTTCCTGCGCTCCATGAAGCCCAACGACACGGTCGTGCCGCCGCCCACCGGTGGCCGTCCCAAGGCGGAGCCCTCCGCTGATCCGGAGAAGATGTTCAGCTCCCTGGGCTGCGCCACCTGCCACGCCCCCGGCAAGGCCTTCGAGGCCAAGCTCCAGGGCGCCAAGGGCAAAGCCCCGGAGGAGGTGGCGAAGTGGATCCGCAACCCCGAGTCCTTCAAGCCCGGCACGCAGATGCCCACCTACGAGTCCCTCGTCGACGAGAACAACGCCCTGTCGCTGGCGAAGTACGTCCTGGGCAAGACGGGTGGCACTGTCAGTGAGGGCACCGCGCCCTGAGTTTGACACCGGTGTGACATTGACCCCCGCGTGAGTGTCAACACGCGGGGGTCTCGTGAAACAACCCATCCCTCCCGGAGTGGGCGGGTGTCACAGGAAGTACCGGTTGATATAAGCTTTCATGCGAAGTCGTTCCCCCACCCTGCGGAGCGTCATTCCATGAATGTTTCACCGGCCTCCCCCTCGGCTCAGCGGTCGCAGCGCCCCCAGAAACTTCACCTCCACGAGACAAAGGCCCCAGATGCGCAGGGGCCCATCCGGTTGGATGACGTGCTCTGGAATCCGGTCAACGCGGAGGAGGCGCTGGAGGGGCTGGAGAAGATCCTCGCCCGGTTGAACGCGCGGGATGACTCACGCGCCATCTTCCTGGACATCTACGCCATCGTCACGCGGAAGGTCGTCCACCTGCTGAGCCGCGAGGACGCGGGCGGCTTCCTGGAACCCGAGTGGCTGTCGCACCTGACGGGCCGCTTCGCGGAGGAGGCGCTCATCGCCGTCAGGGACTCGCTGAAGAACCTGCCGCTGCCCACCGCGGCGTGGCGCTTCGCGACGCATTACCCGGCCCAGCGCCTCACCCAGCCGTACCAGGACGCGCTGCTGGGCGTGAGCGCCCACATCAACCACGACCTGGGAATGGTCGTCTACGACAACATCGCCCACCAGTCGCCGCCGGCGGATGCACGCCGCATGGCGCGCTACCGGCATGACTACTTCCACGTGAACGAGATCCTTCGCTCGTGCATTCCGGAGTGCGTGGACCTGCTCGCGGAGCGCTACCGGTGCGCGTCCACGCGGCTGCTGCTGCGCGTGCCCTTCAGCCGCCCCGTGGTGGAGCGGACGGTGATGCAGATGCTCATCGTGTGGCGGCAGCGCGTCTGGGACAACGTGGTCGCGATGCTGGAGGCGCAGACGCCCGAGGAGCACCAGGCCGTCGTGGAGCGCGTCCGCACGACGTCCGGTCGCATCGCGCAGGCGCTGTGCGCGGACAAGGCGCTCTGGTGGACGGTGCGCGGCGAGTCGCCGCCGTTCAGCCTGGACCTGCCGCCGGAGGCGTGGCCTGGCGTGGTGCTGCCTCCGGAGCCTGATCCGGCAGAGGACGCGAGCGCTGCCCGCGCCGGCTAGCGGACCGCCTCAGGAGGGCGTGACTCCGGCCACGAGGTAGAAGCGCACCTGGCCGGAGTTGACGGCGTAGGCGACGTCCACGCCCAACAGGGGCAGCACGACGTTGTTGAGGTAGAGCCGCAGGCCCCCGCCCACGCCCTGGGCCAGGGTGATGGGGTTCTGGCCCGTGATCGTCTGCCGCAGGTAGTTGCGGATGACGCGCCCGTTGGCGTCGAGCAGGAGCCCATCCTCGGCCACCTCCTGCCACGCGACGGCACCCGTGTCGGAGAAGGCGACGCCCCGGAAGGCCAGCGACTGCACCTTGAAGAGGGGGAAGTGGTACTCGGCCGTGAAGGTGAGCCGGCTGTCGCCGCGGAACTGCCGGTACTGGAAGCCGCGCGGCGTGTTGCCGCCCATCACCAGCTCCTGGTGGAAGGGCAGGTCCGTGCCCAGGACCAGCTCTCCGCGCAGCACCAGGTTGTTCTCCGAGAAGAAGCGGATGCCGTGGCGGTAGAGGAGGCCGAACTTGCGGTAGTCGAACTCGCTCCACACGTCCGGGGTGGACACCTCGTAGGAGGCCTCCAGGTTGAGCCCCTCCGTCACCGCGTGCAGCGTCTGGCGCGTGTCCAGGCCCACCATGAGGCGCAGCGACGTGTCTCGCATGGCGGGGCCGGTGGAGAACGGCGGCGTCGTCACCGGCATCTCCGGATCCGGAGTCTTCGCGTCGATGCTGGACAGGCGGTACTTGGCCGCCGCGCGCACGCGCTCGAAGAGGATGACGCCCAGTTCGGAGCTGATGGACGCGGAGTTGAAGCGCGTGCGCCGGAGGACCTCCGGGTCGTCCTCGCTGGCGTCCATGCTGTACTCGTCCACGCGGTCGCTCTTGAGCTGTCCCTCCAGGCTGAACTTGAGCTGCGGCAGGCCGAAGAGGATCGGATCCAGGAAGCCCACGTACAGGCCGCTCTCGCCGGTGCTCACCTGCGCCGCGACGGCGAACTTCTTCGCGCGGCCGCCCAGGTTGTTCTCCGCGTAGAGCAGCCCGCCGCCGGTGTTCGCGGAGGACAGCGCCACCGTGGGGGCCACCACCCACGACGCCTTGTCCTTCACGCGCAGCACCAGCCGCACGCGCCCGTCGGGCATCGGCTCGGTGCTGACACGGACATCCTGGAAGAGGCCTGTGGCCAGAAGGCGCCGCTCCACCTTCTCAAGCTCCTCGCTGTCCACCTCGTCGCCCACGCCCACCTGTCCGAACGAGCGCACCGTCGAGGACCGCGTCTTGTTCGCGCCCTCCACCGTCACGTCTCCGACCTGGGAGCGTAGGGAGGTGGACGCGGGCAGGTCCTCGTCAGCGTGGGCCATGGGGGCCCCCAGGCCCGTCAGGGCCAGGGCGAGGACGGACAGGTGATGGCGGAAGCAGGAGAAAAGCACGCACTGCTCATACTCCACGGGCCGCGGGCGCTGGTTGTTTCGGCGCGTGTCGAACGGCGCGGTCGCGCGATGTTCAACGTTCGGCGTCCGGCTCGACCCGCCGACGGCCCCCCGTGCGCCCTGGAGAACACTGGCATCCGGACGAGCGGCCCGGGTCTGGACGGATTATGCTCATAATCTGGACGGACATCCGTCCCGGAGGGACGCGGGCATGGCATCGACGGAAGAGGGCGGGCGCCGGGAGCTGTTCCTGGACGACCTGTCCGTGGGGCAGAAGTTCATCAGCGGCACGCACACGCTGGACGCGGCGCAGATCGTCGCCTTCGCGCGGGAGTTCGACCCGCAGGGCTTCCATCTGGACGACGCCGCGGCGAAGGACACGCTGTTCGAAGGGCTGGCGGCGAGCGGCTGGCACACGGCCGCCATCACCATGAAGCTCAACGTCCAGAGCGGACTGCCCTTCAAGGGCGGCATCGTGGGGGCGGGCGGGGACATCCGCTGGCCCAGGCCGACGCGCCCGGGGGACGTCCTTCACGTGGAGAGCGAGGTGCTGGAGGTGACTCCCTCACGCACGCGGCCGGACCGGGGCATCGCCACCGTGCGCAGCGAGACGCGCAACCAGAAGGGTGACGTGCTGCAGGTGCTCGTCGCGAAGCTGGTGCTGCCCCGTCGCCCGGCGAGCGGGTGAGCGGGACGTGACGCTTTGCGTGAGCGCGGGCGGAGGCTACGGTGCGGCCCGCATTGGCCGTGGTCCCCGTCCCGCTCCCGAGGAGTCCCTTCGCATGTCCCGCGCTGCCCCCGATTTCGACCTGGCCTCCGTGGACGTGGAGGGCTTCTACCGGGAGCTGAAGGAACTGCGCGCCCGGCTGGACGCGAACCTGGGAGAGGCGGACGCGGCGCACCTGCGGAAGATGGAGCGCTGGGGGAAGGTCGCGTCGGTGTTGGGCGTGGCCACGGCGTGGATTGCCCCCAACCCGCTCTCCGCGGTGGCGCTGGGCCTGGGCCGCTCCACGCGCTGGCTGCTGATGCACCACGTGGGGCACCGGGGCTATGACCGGGTGCCGGGCCTGCCCGCGTCGCGCACCAGCAAGGGCTTCGCGAAGGGCAACCGCCGGTTCGTGGACTGGCTGGACTGGATGCTGCCGGAGGCGTGGGTCTTCGAGCACAACGTGCTGCACCACTCGCACACCGGCGAGGATGCGGATCCGGACCTGCTGGAGCGCAACGCGGAGGGCTCGCTGCGTGGCACCAGCCGGCCGCTGGCCCTGCGCTACGTGCAGCTGGCGCTCCTGGCCGTCACCTGGCGCGCGAGCTACTACGCGCCGGAGACGCTGGGTTCGCTGCGCCGCAAGGGCCGGCGCGAGGGTGGGGCGCTGACGCGCGCGGAGCTGTGGGAGCTCTTCACGCGCTGCTACGTGCCGTACGCGACCGTCTTCTTCGGGCTGTACCCGGCGGCGTTCCTGCTGGTGTCGCCGTGGGCGGCCTTCAGCGTGTTCTGCAACTCCGTGCTGGCGGACGTCGTCACCAACCTGCACACGTTCTTCGTGGTGGGCCCCAACCACACCGGCGAGGACCTGTACCGCTTCGACTCCGCGCCCGCGAACAAGGCGGAGCGCATGGTGCAGCAGGTGGTGGGCAGCGCGAACTACCGCACGGGCGGCGACCTCAACGACTACGCCCACCTGTGGCTGAACTACCAGATTGAACACCACCTCTGGCCGGACCTGCCGATGCTGAAGTACCGCGAGGCGCAGCCGCACGTGCGCGCCCTCTGCGAGAAGTACGGCATCCCCTACGTGCAGGAGAGCGTCTGGACGCGCGCGCGGAAGATGGTGGACGTCGTCGTGGGCAAGGCGTCCATGAAGCGGCTGGTGAAGCCCGCGGCGCCTGAGATGTCGGCCGCGGACGCCCGCGCGGAAGCCTCCGCGGCCTAGCGTCAGGCGGGCGGCGCGCGGCGGCGGCGAGGCAGCGGGGCGAGCGCCACGGGCGCTCCTTCCGTGGCCGTGTCCTCCTGGCGCACGGCCTCCGCGTTCACCACGCGCACACCGTCGGGTTGGACGGGCAGGCCCAGGGTCTCCACGAACAGGCGGTAGCTCTCCTCCAGGCGGCGGTGCAGCGCGCCGAAGGTCTGGTGCGCGGTGCCGGGCATGTCCTCGGTATAGGTGAAGTACCAGCGCAGCTCGTCCAGTCGCCCGTAGAAGTGGTCCACCACCGCCTGCTCCTGTTCGGTCAGGTGGATGAGCTGGGCGAAGGCGCCGTCCGCGTAGCGCGAGGCCACCGTCTCCACCAGCGGGTCGCGGCTGCGCAGGCGGGAGAAGAGGAGGAACATGTCCTCCCGGCGTGCGGCCAGCCGGCGCATGATGCCCGCGGCGTCGAGGGCGAGCAGGTTGCGCACGCGCGCGGAGGTTTCTTCGGCCTTCTTGCGGCGAGCCATGGTGCGACACAGCCTACCGTCAGTGGCACCCCTCCACGCCAGGGGCTGCCCTCTTCGTGGGGAGCCGGGCGGCCAGGCCCATGCCGGCCCCACGGCGATGCGGCGCGGCGGGAGAGCGGTTGTTACGGTGGGGCCACCATGGTGCTCAAGATCGTCCAGGCGGGGGAGCCGGTGCTGCGCCAGCGCGCGCGGGAGCTGACCCCTGAAGAAATCGGCAGTGAAGCGACGCGGCAGCTCATCCAGCTGATGCGCGACACGATGCGGGACGCGCCCGGCGTGGGGCTCGCGGCACCCCAGGTGGGCGTGGGCCTGCGGCTGGTGGTCATCGAGGACCGCGCCGAGTATCAGGCCGGCGCGTCGCCCGCGGACCTGGCGCTGCGCGAGCGCTCGCCGGTGGCCTTCCACGTGCTGATCAACCCGAAGCTCGTCGTGGAGGACCCCACGCCGATGGAGTTCCACGAGGGCTGCCTGAGCGTGAACGGGCTCGCGGCGCTGGTGGCCCGGGCGCGCGGCGTGCGGGTGGAGGCGCTGGATGAGAACGGGCAGCCGGTGTCGGTGTCCGCGCGCGGCTGGTACGCGCGCATCATCCAACACGAGCTGGATCACCTGGATGGCACGCTCTACGTGGACCGCATGGAGACGCGCAGCCTCACGACGCAGGAGAACCACCGCCGGCACTGGCTGGGCAAGAGCACGGCCCAGGTGCGCACGGCGCTGGGATTGCCAGAGCAGACCTCCTCGCTTCCCCGAAAGGACCCGACATGAGCAGCAAGCTGTTCTCCCCCTTGAAGCTGCGGGACATCACCCTGCGCAACCGCGTGGTCGTCTCGCCCATGTGCCAGTACTCGAGCGACGACGGCTTCGCGAACGAGTGGCACGTGGTGCACCTGGGCAGCCGCGCGGTGGGGGGCGCGGGGCTGGTGCTGACGGAGGCCACGGCGGTGGAGCCGGAGGGCCGCATCTCGCCGCAGGACCTGGGGCTGTGGAAGGACGCGCACGTGGAGCAACTGGCGCGCATCAACCGCTTCATGCACCAGAACGGGGCCGCGTCCGGCGTGCAGCTGGCGCACGCGGGCCGCAAGGCCTCCACGCCCCGGCCGTGGGACGCGGGCAAGCGCGTGGATCCGGAGCACGGCGGCTGGCAGGTGCTGGGGCCCACGACGGAGGCGTTCGAGGAGGGATACCCGGTGCCCACCGCGCTGGACGAGGCGGGCATCCAGCGCATCGTGAAGGCGTTCGCGGACTCGGCGGTGCGCGCGAAGGCGGCGGGCTTCCAGGTCATCGAGCTGCACGCGGCGCACGGCTACCTGCTGCACGAGTTCCTGTCGCCGCTGTCGAACAAGCGGACGGACAAGTACGGCGGCACGTTCGAGAACCGGACGCGCTTCGCGCTGGAGGTGACGCGCGCCGTGCGGGCGAAGTGGCCGGAGTCGCTGCCGCTCTCCATGCGCGTCTCCGCGACGGACTGGGTGGAGGGCGGCTGGACGCCGGAGGACTCGGTGGCGCTGGCGCGGCTGGTGGCGAAGGAGGGCGTGGACCTGCTGGATTGCTCGTCGGGTGGCGTGGTGCCGTACGCGAAGATTCCGGTGGGGCCGGGCTACCAGACGCAGCTGGCGGAGCAGGTGCGCAAGGAGACGGGCCTGCTCACGGGCGCGGTGGGGATGATCCGCTCCGCGTACCAGGCCGAGCACATCCTGGCCACGGGACAGGCGGACGTCGTCTTCCTGGCGCGCGAGCTGTTGAGGGATCCGTACTGGCCGCTGCGCGCCGCGAAGGAGCTGCGCGCGGACGTGCTGTGGCCGCACCAGTACGAGCGCGCGAAGAACTGATCGGCGTAGGCTTCCGCGCATGCTGACCGAGGTGCAGGCGGGGCCCTATACCGTGCGCGGCGTGTCCGTGGGCGGCGTGTACACGTCGCTCCTGGTGCCGGAGCTGGGGGTGCTGCTCGACGCGGGCATCCCCATCCGCTCCTTCGCCACCACGGACCGCATCTTCCTCAGCCACGGGCATGCGGACCATGCGAGCGCGCTGGGCTCGCTGCTGGGCATCCGCGCGCTCGTGGGGAAGGGGCCGCCGTTCGTCTACCTGCCGGCGGAGATTGAAGCGCCCGTGCAGGAGGCGCTCGCGGCCCTGGGGCGGCTGCACCGGATGAAGTCCGATATCCGCACCGTTCCCATGCGCCCCGGTGACACCGTGAAGGTGCAGCAGGACCTGTGGGTTCGCGCGTTTCGCACTCACCATCCCGTGCCGTCGCTGGGCTATCAGTTCCTGCGCCGCGTCGCGAAGCTCAAGCCCGAGTTCCGCGAGCTGCCTCCCGCGGAGATTGGCCGCCGCCGTCAGGCCGGTGAGCCGCTGTTCGATGAGGTCGAGCGGCTGGAGCTGGCCTACTGCACGGACACCCTCTCCAACGTGCTGGAGCGCCAGCCGTCGCTGTTCGACAGCCGCGTGCTCATCCTCGAATGCACGTTCATCGACGCGGAGCGCACCGTGCGCGACGCGCAGGAGCGGGCCCACATCCACCTGGAAGAGATCGCCTCCATGGCGGACCGCTTCCAGAACGAGGCCCTGGTCCTGATGCATTTCAGTCAGGCTTACAGCCCCGCGCAGGTCCACGCGACGCTCCAGGCCCGTCTGCCGGCGTCGCTGCTCGAACGCGTGCGAGTCTTCGCGCCTGACGCCGGCCGCTGGTTCGGTTGACCCGTGGCGCCGGCATGACCGGAGCCCGCCATGACGTCCGCATCCACCCGCCACGTCCTCATCGCCGGAGCAGGCATTGGAGGCCTCACGCTGGCCTGTGCCCTCCAGCGCGCGGGCCTTCGAGCCACGGTGTTCGAACGCGCCGAAGCCCTGCGGCCGGTGGGCGCGGGCATCATCGTGCAGATGAACGCCGCGGTCGCCCTGCGCCGCATCGGCCTGTGTGACGCGGTGGTCGCGGAGGGCGAACGCGCGGAGCAGACGCTCATCCTGGATTCGACGGGCGCCCGGATCACCGCCGTCGACGTGCGCTCGCTCCAGGACGAACTGGCCATCCCGATGGTGGCCGTGCACCGCGCGCGCCTCCAGGCCGTCCTTCGCGCCCACGCGGGCCCGGAGGAGGCCGTTCGGCTGGGGGTCAGCGTGACGGGCTTCGAGGACGACGGGGCCCGCGTCACGGTGACGCTGTCCACTGGCGAGACCGTCACCGGCGACGTCCTGGTGGGCGCGGATGGCCTGCGCTCCGCCGTGCGGACTGGCCTGCTGGGCGCGCAGCCCACTCGTTACTCCGGCTACACCAGCTGGCGCGGTGTCTGCCCGGGCGCGGGCCTCGTGGAGGCGGGGCAGGTCAGCGAGACGTGGGGACCCGGGGCCCGCTTCGGCATCGTGCCCATTGGCCATGGCGAGGTGTACTGGTTCGCCACGCTGAACGCGCCCGCGGGGGCGGAGGATGCACCGGGACAGACGCTCTCCGTCCTCCAGGAGCGCTTCGCCGGATGGCACGCGCCCATCGCGCGGCTGCTCGCGGCGACGCCGCCCGAGCGCGTCCTGCGCACGGACATCCACGACCGCCCGCCGGTGCGTCACTGGAGCCGGGGCCGGGTGACACTGCTGGGTGACGCCGCGCATCCGATGACGCCGAACCTGGGGCAGGGCGGCTGTCAGGCCATCGAGGACGGCGTGGTGCTGGGGGAATGCCTCGCGGCGCCGGGCAGCGTGGAAGACGCACTGCGTGCATACGAGTCCCGCCGGGTGAAACGTGCCAACGCGCTGGTCGTGCGCTCACATCAGGTGGGACGTGTGGCCCAGTGGGAGAATGGAGCCGCGCGTTTTGTCCGTGATGCACTATTCCGGCGAGTCCCGCAGTCGGCCGCGAGACGCCAGCTATGGACGCTGGTCCAAGGCCTGCGCTGAGACGTATCAAGCTCTGTAGAGTTTGTCTTTGCCAGGAGAGAGCAGCCTGCCCTGGCGGGGGGAACTCATGCAGACGAAGCCCACGCGGATTGCCGCCCTTGTCCTTGTGTCAGCGGCTTCCTGTCAACGCACTGAAACACCGGTGGGCGCCGCGCCGCCAGCCGCTCCCAATGTCGTCACCGGTACGCCGGATGCCGGGACCGGAGACGTCAACGCCCGCATCCAGAGCATCCTCGGGGAGCCCGCGAAGTACGAGCAGGCCTTCACAGCGTTCCAGAAGGCGGTGGCCGCGCACGACGCGAAAGCCGTCGCCGCCCTGGTGGCGTATCCCTTCACCGCGAACGTGGGCGGAAGGAAGGTGAAGCTGCCCGACGCCGCGGCGTTCGTGCGGCACTACGACGTCATCGTCACACCGGCCATCGCCAACGTCATCACCCGGCAGCGCTACGAGGACCTCTTCGTCAACGCCGACGGCGTGATGTTCGGCCAGGGCGAGGCGTGGCTCAACGGCGTCTGCAAGGACGCCGGGTGCAAGGACTTCGACGTCCGGGTGATCGCCATCCAGTCCGCGAATTGATCAGGGCAGCTACCAGAACTTCCACCAGGGACGCTTGGGCGCCACAGGCGCGACAGGTCCCACCTCGAAAAATTCCACAGGTGCCGCGGGCGTAGAGGCGGGGATCGAGACGAAAGGCTCGGACGTCAACCATTCCGCCATCGCCTTGGGCGAGAGCATGATGAGGGGCGGAGTGAAACGGATGTCCTTCGCCTTCGCGCCCTGTTTCATCAAGTCATTGAGAGTGTGGATCGTCGCTGAGGAGCAGGCGAGCTGGACCACTTGCTGACCCGTGAGGGCAGTCTCCCCCCGGAGGGCCTGCTCCGACAGATGGACGGCATCGCGCCACAGCGGATCCTCCGCCAACAACACGCTCCGCTGGACGATCGGTGGATTGGCGGTGAAGTCGGCCGAGAGAGGAGACACCGCGCCCATCTGCTTCATCAAGATCTCGCCAAAGGCCAGGGGCAGATAGGCGTAGAGCTTCTCCGCTTCCAGCAGGGTCGCCCCCTGTTGCTGGATCAGGGGAATCGGATCCTCGTCCTCGGGAACGTCAAACCAGGCCCCGACCGCGCTGCTCACGTCCACGCCGCCCTGGAGCACCAGGAACAGCCTCCGGCTGAGAAACCCGGGGGCCGCGGGCCAGGGGGCGGTCTCGAGCAGGTCCGCCAGTTCCTGCCATGGCTCGTTGTCGAGCAGCACCTCCAGCGCCATGCGCTTCTCTTCCCTCTGGGCGTAATAGACGCGCACCCAATGAGTGCCGGAGGTCAGCGGCAGCGACCGGAGCGCGCTCTCGAAGGCCTTGAACCACAGCTCCTCGAGTTTCGGGCCGGGGTTGTCGCCTCGGGTGATGATATTGCCCAGGATGACCTTCCGGTCGACGCCACCGACCTGCCAGGTCGCGACGGTGACATGCTCATCGGGAGGACGAATGAAGGCGGCCAGGAGCACGTGTAGGCTCGCCCGGCCGAAGTTCGTCAGGGCATCGTTCAAGGCCTCCTCTTCCGTATTGCCAAAGCCTACCACGGACTCGACAACCCACCGGCCGGTCCATGGCTCCAACCAGACGTCGAGCCGTCGTGTGCAGTTGCCCGGCTCGGTTCGCGTGTCGGTGAACATTGCCTGGAGGCGCGGGCCCCGCGGGCTCACGCGGAGCCATTCGCCCTCCTCCTGGAGGGCGAGGCCGTGGGCACGGAGGAGTTCCGCTAGTTGCTCGTTCGCGGGAGTTGAAGTCATGGAAGCCTCAGGACCGTGTGACGGATTCGAGGAACGGCAGGACGTGGGGCAGCACCTTGGGTGCCTTCGCCCAGGCGCCGCCGTGGTCGGCGTGTTCGATGGTCGCGAACGCCGCGCCGGCCCGCTCCGCCACCGCTTTCATGGAGTCGTGGTACGGGTCCGTCACGCCGCAGTACAGCAGCCCCGGCTTGCCGGAGCCCACCAGCGCCTCATCCAGGCCTGCCGAGGTTTCACAGGCCTTCATGCACAGCCGGAGCGCATCCAGGTCTCCCGCGTCGATGGCCTCCGCCAGCTCCGGCGCGCGCCGTGCTCCCATCAGGAGCACCTGGAACCAATCCACGGTCGTGCCGGGCTTGAGCTGTTTCTCCAGGGCCGCGTAGGCCACGGGCAGGCCCACCACCGGATCCCAGCCGCCCACCACGTAGGACGCCAGCCGCTCCGGCGCGAAGGACGCCAGGCCGCACACCGTCCAGCCTCCCATCGAGTAGCCCCACGCATGGGCCCGGTCGATGGAGAGCGTGTCGAGCACCGACAGCGCGTCCTCCACGCGATGCTTCAGCGCATAGGCCTCCAGGTCGTGCGGCGTGTCGCTCTGGCCGTGCCCCAGCGAGTCGAACGTCACCACCGTGTACGCATCCGTCAGCGCGGGCAGGTACCCCTTGAGCGACCAGTGCGAGCCCAGCTGGAGCAGCCCGTGCAGGAGCAGCAGGGGAGGGCCGTGGCCCTGGACCTCGTAGTAGATGCGGCGGCCGGACTTTGTCGCGAAGGGCATGGCGTGGTGATTCCCTACAGGCCCGCGACCTTCGCGGCGCGGGCCACCGTGAAGCCGAAGGCCACCGTCTGACGGGAGCGCGGCGGCACGCTCAGCTCGAAGCGCACGATGCCCTCGTCACTCACCTTGCTGGGCGCGGGCTTCGTGGCGTCCTTGAGCAGCGCCACCTCCACGGCCTCCACCTCCGACACCGGCATGCGCTCCTCCACCGCGAGCGCCGCGGGCTTCGCGCCCATGTTGGAGACGAACAGCTTCACCTTCTGCGTGCGCGTGCGCCGGCCGGTGATACGGGCGACCTCCTCGCCCACGTCCACCTGCCGCGACACACGCAGCGAGTCCTCGCTGCCGAAGCCCAGCTTCACGCGCTCGCCCCGGCCCGCGAACTTGAGCTGCGCGCGGCCCACGTAGCCGTTGGCGCGCACCAGGTCCACCGGCCCCGCGAGCAACACCGCCGGCCCCGTGTTGTCGAACTTCGCCACGCGGTGCACCAGCGGTGACTGCTCCGGGCAGGCCACCAGCTCCGACGTGGCGGGCGACGTGAACGCGAACAGCGCCACGCGGTGCGCCTCGCCGTCCGACGGCACCGTGGTCTTGTGCGGCGCGGACAGCGTCACCGCTTCGCCGCCGTCGTCCATGCCGGGCAGCGCGTCCGCTGCCTTCGTCGTTCCCGCCTCGCCCGTCTCCTGGAGGGACTCCTCGCGCATGGAGACGTCCACCACCTGCTTCTCGCGCGACGTCTTCTCCCGCAGGGAGAGCCAGTCCTCCGTGAGCCGGGGCGGCGTGGCGCCCAGCGTGGGCCGCGCCGTGGAGAAGGCCAGCGTCACGTCCTTCCACGCCTCGCCGGTGTTCTGCCAGACCACGGCTTCACACTCCAACTTCACCGAGGACGCCGCCTCAGCGAGCCCCAGCACCGCGCGGTAGGCCGGCCGCCATGCGGCGCACGGCACCAGGTAGCTGAGCGTCAACGTCGCTTCACCGCCCGCGGCGTGGCTCACGTCCAGCTCGGCGCGCACGTCCAGCCTGGGCTCCGGCGCTTCCGTGCGGGACAGCACGTCGCGGCTCTCCTGGATGTGCTGCCGCTCCAGGCGCCCCAGCTCACGGCGGGACTGCCTCAGTTGATCGTCGGCCGCGGTCTGCTCCTGGCGGACCGTCGCGAGCTGTTCCTTCCATTTCGCTGGATCCGCCTCGCCCGCGCCGGTGCGCTCGGAGATGGCGCGGAGGATGTCCCGGCGCGCGGTCTCCAGCAGGCCGTGCCTCGCCTCCAGGCGCCGCACCTCCGCCTGGGCGCGTGCCAGCACCTGCTCGCGTTCGAAGGCGCGGCGGGCCAGCTCCGAGTGGTGCTCGCGCAGCGCTTCGGGCAGCACCGCGCGCATGGAGCGGCGCAGGCTGGCCTGGGTCACCATGCCGCCGGTGAGCTTCGCCTGGAGCGAGCGGTCCACCGCCACCGCCGGCAGCCCGTCCACCACGAGACGGCAGGGCCCTGGGGGCAGCGTCACCGTGCCGCTGCGCTCGACGAGCGCCCGGTCCTCCAGGACCGTCACCTTGATCAGGGGCAACAGAATGGAAGTGCGCATCACGTCCTCCGGTTCCCGCCGTTCAGCATCTTGCTGGCGGGCAGCTTCACGACCCACGTCGCCTTCATCGAACGCTTCTCTCCAGCGGGGACGCTCACGCGCCACACCCGCTCGCCCTCCACCGCCTCTTCACCCGGCAGCGGCGTGGGCTTCTGCCAGGGCGGCGCCACCTCCGCCTCCTCCACCTTGACGTCCTTCTGGGATTCAGGGACCGCGCTGATCCGCTCGGAGATGGCGATGCTCGCGGCGCGGGAGAGGTGGTTGGCCACCTCCACGGAGACATGGTGCGTGAGCACCGTGCTGTTGCCGAACATGCCGCCCGAGGCCTCGTCGAAGCGGGTGTTGCGCGCCACCTGGAGCGCCTCCTCCACGCCCAATCCCAGCCGCTGCGTCTCGCCCGGCCCCAGCGTGGGCATGGGCGACGTCATCAGGAACTCGTCGCCGAGCGTCACGTCCACCGGCCCCGCGAGCAGCGGATGCGGCGAGGCGTTGTCCAGGCGCACCGTGCGGAAGACGCGCGGCTCCACGGAGGGCACGCACACGTACTCGGCCTTGAGTTCCAGGGGCACCGTCAGCATGGGCACGGTGTGCCACGCGCCATCGGAGGGCACGTCCGCGACGGCGTCCGCGTCGAAGCGCGCATCGAAGTGACGGGCGGAGTCGTGCGGCGGCACGGCCCAGGTGGGGGGCGCCACGCTGCTCACGGACTCGGCGATGACGAAGGCCTGGGCCTCCAGGCGCACCACCTCCACCTGCACGTTCACCGACGTGATGGACAGCATCGCCTGGGAGACGAGCGCGGAGCGGGGACGCAGCCGGCCGCGCTGCGCCTGGGAGGCCGCGGGGGCCAGCGTCAGCGAGTCGTAGTCGAACAGACGGTCCGCCGGCTCCAGGCCCGCCGCGCTCCGGAGCTCATCGCCGGCGCCGCCCTCTTCTTCATCCATCGACAGGTCCGCCATCGGGGCGTCGTCGAGGTCTTCCTCCGCGACCGCGCGCTTCTTGCTGCGCAGGCGGTCCATGCCACCCCCGCCGCGGGACGCGGGCATGTTCTGTTCCGGGATGGCGCCGGTGTCGCTGCGGCGGGACGCCGAGGGACGAACCGCTCCCAGGAAGGCCCCCGAGGACTTCGGTGCCGGCGCCATGGGCGCCGGCGGAGGAGGCGCGGACATGCTGGGCGGCGCTCCGGGTGCTCCTCCGAACGAGGCCGACTCCTTGTAGAGCTTTTCCTGCTCGTAGGCGCCTTCATTCCTGAGCGGCGCGGGCATGGGCGACGGTTGAGGCTTGGGGAGGACCGGCTCCGGGCGGGCGACGTGCAGGGCGTCGTAGCCCGCGAACAGCTCCTCCAGGCCCGGCGCGGGCTCACGCCACCCCGAGCGCGCGGGGGCCGGCTGGCTGCGTCCGATGCGCAGTGACTTCAGCTCTGGCACCTCCGCGCGCCGCTCCAGGCTCGCGGTGGAGACCGCCAGCCGCACCCCCGTCCAGTCCTCGCCGGTCCGCTGGACGACCGCGGCGCGCATGCGCAGCGTGCCTTCCTCCAGCGTGCGTGGAAGGCGCAGGTCATAGGTGGGCACCCAGCGCGCGCCGGCCACCGCGTACTCCAGCACCAGCCGCGCGTCCGCGTTCGCGGCGATGGGGCCGGACAGCGTCAGCAGCGCCGCGCGGAACAGCCGGGTCCGGTCCACGCTCCGCGCGGAGGACAGCTCCTGGACGCGGCGGCGGCGCAGCTCCAGCTCGTTCGTGGCGTCGCGGTGCTGGCGAGCCAGGTCCAGCTCCTGGGCCTGCAGCTCCGCCAGCTCCGCGTCCACGAAGCCCGTGAGGGACATCATCGAGGCCAGCGGTGCCTCGCGCGGGGGGTGACCCTTGCGCGGGGCCGGCCAGGCGGGAGTCAGGCCGCGGAGCGCCGTGATTTCAGCGCGAACCCGCTCCAGCCGGCCATGCACGGCCGCCAGCGCGGCCTCCGCCGCTTCGAGCGCGTGCTGTTCCGCGGGCAGCTCCGACTCCGGTGGCATCCGCACATCGAACGTCGGCTTGAGGTCGCGGACGAGGAGGTCCGGCGGCCCCTCCACCACCCGGGCGCGCAGCGAACCCGTGCGCAGGGACAGCGGCAGGCCGTCGACGCGGACCTGACCGGGCAGGTGTCCGTTCTCGGGCGAGAGCACGAACGCGCGAGTGCACAGCGCGCCCTCGGCGTGAACGGTGACGGATTCCAGGACGGACGGTACGACGCGCATGGGCCCCCTCTTCCGTGAGAGGCCCGCAGGCTACCCCGAGGCCGTCGCGAATGGCGACCGGGGAGAAGAGGAGGCAAGGCTTTCCACGGCGCGGATCACGCACCGCGCGGTGGGCCACCGTGCGAGGTCAGAACGCGCGGTTCACGGCGTACGCGCAGATCTTGTGCTCGGCCTTGTACGTGTTCGCGCCGGGGAGGCCGTCGATGGGGCCGGTGTACCCGAAGGACCGGCCCACCGTCTGCACGCGGGTCCAGTAGATGGAGCCAGGGATGCCATCGTCCTCGGAGGAGGTGCGGGGGCCGCCGCGCCGGTTCAGTTCGCGCGCGGTGATGCGCACGCGGAGCTTCTCCGTGTTCGGCCCCGTCACGCCGTCGATGGGGCCCGTGTAGCCGTAGTCGCGCTGGCCCACCGTCTGGATGCGCTTGTAATAGATTTCACCCGGGATGCCGTCGAACTCGGTGGTCGTCTGCGGCAGGCTGCTCGAACCGCCGCCCGGTGACTGGCCACCGCCGGCGATCTTCCCGCCCGCGTAGTCCATGGACCAGCCCAGGTAGCGCGCGCCCGTCTTCGACGAGTAGCCGGAGACGCTGTTGACGCCAATCGCATCCCCCCACGACTGGGAGAGGTTGTACGTGGCCATGAACACCGTGCCGCCGCCGCCATTCAGGTCCGCGCCCACGTGGCCCGCGGAGCCGATGTCCCACCAGTGGAAGGCCCCCGTCAGCGCCTTGGACGCGTCCGTGGAGACGATGCGCGAAGCGCGGTAGGCCTCGATGGCCGTGGGACGCACGGCGGAGTCCGGAAGCTGCCCGAAGCGGACCATCAGCGAACCGCACCACTGGTTCCACGAACCACCGTCGCGCTTGGGATTGGCGGCGGCGTACGCGCGCGCCCGGTCGTAGATGGGCGAGTTTGCTTCACCCTCCATCGTGCCAATGGCAGACACGCCCGGCCCGGGAGTCTCCACCTCCGGGCCGCCGCACGCGGCCAGCATCAGGCCCGCGGACACCCGCAGGGCAGGGAACCACGTCATCCAGTTCGAGCGAATCATCTGTCTCCAAGGGGGATTCAGCGAGGGTTGGAAAATTACGCTGAAGCCAAGCGTGATTCTCAGACTTGAGTCCGTTTCGTTGTCGCGGGGGACCATGCAAAGGTTTCCGCCCATGCGAACGTCCTGGCTTCGTCTGTCGTGGGTGCTGTTGATCTCCGCTTGTGCGACCACGCCGTCACCGCCGCCCGGCGGCACGGCGGACCCACTGCACCAGGTGGGCCGGGTGCGGGTGGCCCCGGAGGTCGAGCTGGAGGTGCTCGACTACGGCGGCAAGGGGCCGGCGCTGGTGTTCCTGGCGGGCGTGGGGAGCACGGCCCACGTCTTCGACGTGCTGGCGCCGGAGTTCATCGCCACGCACCACGTCTACGCCTTCACCCGGCGCGGCTTCGGCGCGTCGAGCTGGCCGGCCACCGGCTACGACAGCGCGACGTTGGGGCATGACGTGCTGGCCGCGATGGAGGGCCTGGGGCTCGCGAAGGCGACGCTCGCGGGGCATTCGCTCGCGGGGGATGAGCTGAACTGGATGGGGCTGAACCATCCGGAGCGAGTGGAGGCGCTCATCTTCCTGGACGCGACGGACAACAAGGGAGAGATCGCCGAGTTCCTGAAGCCCGGTCCGCTGCCGCCGCTGCCGTTCACCGTGCTCGACGGGCAGCCGTCACGTGAGGCGGTGACGGCGCTGCTGGCGCGCGACCTGGGCGGCCCGTTCCCGCCGCATGAGATTGATCAGGCGTATGAATTCGACGCGGGCACGGGCGCGTACCTGCGCTACCGCCGCTTGCCGGAGGCAACGGAGCAGTGCATCCGGGGCGCGGCCTTGCCGGACTACGCGAAGCTGAAGGGCCCGGTGCTGGCCATCTCCGACGACCAGGCCTTCGCGGGCTGGGTGGCGTATCTGTCCCAGGCGGAGAACGTCCCCGCCGACCTGCGCGAGCGGGCCCGGGTCTTCCTTCCGGAGCTGCGTCAGCACGAGGCCGACCAGGAAGCCCTGCTCAAGAGCCTGCCGAACTGGAAGATCGTGACGCTCCAGGGCGCGGGTCACTACCTCTGGCTCCCGCGACAGGCGGAGGTCGTCTCCGAGATGCGCGCGTTCCTGGGGCGCTAGGCCGACGGCTGCGCTTGCCCCCTGCTCGCGCGCTCCACCAGGGCGAGCACGAGGCGGGTCCTGGCGTCCGGATCCGCCTCCTCCAGGATCGCCTGGTGCTCGGTCACCGGGGCGGCGAGGTTGCTCGCGATGAAGTCCGCGAGGAGCCTCGGATCCTCGAGGGTGAGGAACATCCATCGGCGCTGAAGCGGTCCGGGCTCCGCTCGCAGAAACGCGTGATAGTGCCTGCGCAGGACATCGAGCATGGCCTGGGCGTTCCGGGGCAGCGGCTCCTCGAAGGGGCGCGCACGCACCCGCAGATGCGTCGCATGCGGGACGGGCGCTTCCAACCGCACGCGCGCCAGCCCATGGATCGCCGTCTGGGTGCTCCCGTCCGGTGCCTGGAACGGATACGCGAACGCGAGCACGCCCACGGTGGGCAGATCCTCGAAGGCGGGCTCCTCCACTCTCTCGTCCCGCTGGGTGACGACGACGATGAGACGGTTGCCCGTGAGCGCTGCATTGAAGGCCTCCACCGATTTCATGGGGGCAGGAGCGACGGTCAGGACCTGGCCCGGAAGGAGCACTCCGTCTCGCATTGGAAAGAGAGGCAGGCTCTCCGGCAGCGTGTGCGCGTCGAGGACGGGAGGCCGGAACGCGACCGGCTGGTGAGGCGGCTCCAACAGGAAGAGCTTCGCCACGGGCAGTGGAAACCTCCGTGAGCGCTCTTGGAGGAGCCAGGAGAGGAGCCATCCCTCCGCGATGCCGATCAGCAGTCCCTGCATCGCGTTGTTGATGAGGACCTCTGGCACATACATCATGAAAGATGGCTCGTAGGCGTAGGACACCCTCCGCCACAGGCCGCTCGCGATCCTCAACCCCAGCGTTCCACCCAGGAGCGGCGCGAGCGGCCAGACCCCTGCTTTCGAGAACCAGCGTCCCAGCAGGCACACCTGGAAGCCCGCCATCAGTGCTCCTGTCAGCATCACGTACTGCACGAGGGTGATGGTGTGGGAACCCGACAGGTGCGTGGGGGGCAGGAAGGCAGTGAGCTGGTGCATCGCCCACCGCCCGATGCCCAGGCCGAGCGCGGTGACAGGTATCCACAGTCGGGTGTCGGGCACCTGGTGGCGGAGGACGAGCCACTGGGCGAGCCCAAGCACGGCTCCGAAAAGCAAACCGTGGACGAGGGCGGATCCGCTGCCGAGGGGCTCGGGGGCGGTGACGAAGAGGTAGCTGTACGGAACCTCAACGAAGAGTCCGCCGAGCACGTAGCCCGCGAGCGTCGCAAGCGCCCAATGCGTCACGATCCATGTTCGGGACTGCCGGGCTCCAGGCGTGACATCGAGCTCCAGGGGATTGAGCGGCTCCTTCTCGGTGAGAGGCAGTGCATGCTTGTCGGTGAACCCCGCCTTCGTGGCGCGCTCCTGCCACAAGGCCGCGTCCGCGGGCTGTCCCATCGCCTCGAACGTCCGGGCCAGCAGCCACGCACCCAACGGATACGCCTGCTGCTCGTATCCACGCTGGCCCAGGACAACAGCCTCCTCGAGCCGGCCCGCTTCGAGCGCCGCGCGCTGGAACTCGTGGAAGGCGTCCATGCACACCTGCTCCTGGGTCGCATCGACCAGCAGTTCCCGTGCTTCATCCAGGCGGCGCAGATGGAGCAACGCTTTGACCCGCAGATGCAGTGCGTGGGGATCCGGGCGTTGTGCGTGCGCATCCTCCGCCCACTTGAGCGCGAGCGCCGTTTCTCCCGTGAGCAGGTAGGCCTCCGCGCGTGAGGAGGACGGGGGAACGAAGTCCTCTGGGACGTGGGAAAGAACCCGCAGCGCCTCGGCGCCGTGATCCTGGTGGACGCGCACATAAGCCATCATGGCCAGCGAATCCGCTTGGGTCTGGGTCCCCTGGGGCGCGCGGGTCCAGGCCGCGTGCGCGAGCCGTAGCGCGCGCTTCAGATTCTTCTGATCAGCGGCTTGGTACGCCCGGCGGAGCAACAGGTCCGCGCGCGCGGCCAGGAGGCCTGGCCACTGGTGGGCAAGGCCCTGACCCATGATGCCGGCCAGGACCGCCAGGACGAGCGCGCTGTCGAAGCGCCGCCAGATCGCGGCGGAAAGCCCCAGTCCGACGAGGGTGAGGAACAGGAGCAGATGACCGCTCCAGCGGGCCAGGGCTCCACGCAAGGAGTCCCCGGGCTGCGACGGTGCCTGGTCGGTCGTCACGCGTCTCGTCCCTTCCTACGTTTCGAATCGCGCATCACCCGGCCATCATCCCGCCCCGGACCGCTCGCGCGCCAGCGGGCATCCCTTCTGAGAGGTCACCTGCAATGCGTTGGAGAGCCTTGATCTGCCCCGCCATCCTGGTCCTGAGCGCCTGCTCGGAGTCGTCCGATCCCGACCCCACTCCCAGGCGTCCGCTGAAGGCGGTCCTGTTCCCGTACATCCCCGACTCGGCGGGGGACAGCTTCGCCAGTCTGGAGCAGCGGCTGGAGGCCGACTTCGAAGCGGCCCATCCGGACATCGACCTGGACGTCGTGTTCGACGCCAACCTGGATGTCTATGACCTGGATGAAGGCGGGACGCTGAACCAGCTGCTCGGCACGGAGGCCGGGGCCGCCCAGGTGGTGGAGGTGGACACGCTGATTCTCGGCTCGCTCGCGGAGAAGAAGTGGATCCAGCCGGTCGCGCTGGAAGCGGGCGTCGTGCATTCCGCGGCGGAGGAGGCCGTCCGCATTGGCGGTGAGCACTACGGCGTACCCACCTATCTGTGCACCTACGTCATCTATTCGCGGACCCCGAACATCCGGTCCGCGACGGACAGCGCCTCGCTCGCGCGAATCCTCCGCGAGGCCTCTCCCGGCAAGCGCCCACTGGCGGCGAACTTCGACGGGAGCTGGACGCTGCCTTCCTCGTACATCGATGCCTGGGCGGACACGCATCCGGGGGATGCGCTCGCGAGCGCCATCTCGCTGCCGCTCGACGCACCGACGGTGAGCGCGTTCGCGGACATCGTCGACAGCTGCTCGCTCGAAGCGGGCGTCAACCCGTGCCTGGATGGCAGCTACGCGGACAACACGGTGGCGGAAGTGGCCTTCGCCCAGGAGCAGGCCAACGGCTTCATGGGCTACACCGAGCGCCTGTTCTACATCCTCCAGTCACAGCCCTCCATGCCGCTCCCGGAGGTCATCTCGGTTCCGCTGGGCGCGGGCTCGGCGCCGGCGGTCTTCGTGGATGCGCTGGTGCTCAACGCGAACTGCACCGGGACGTGCGCGGAGGATGCCCGCGCCTTCACGTCGTTCATGCAGGACCCCGGAACGCGCAGCCTCATCGCCTTCAGTGCGGACGCCCCCCAGGGCACCCGGCCCCGCTACCTGCTCCAGGCCAACCGCGCCTTCTATCAGCAGGAGCCCGCACGCTCCGACCCCATGTACCAGCAGTACGAAGACATCCTGAGCGGAGCGCGGCCCTATCCCAACCAGCGCTTCCCCGAGAACCGGAAGGCGCTCCAGGCGGCCCTGCTCGAAGCTCTCCAGTGAGCCTCAGCGCCTGGGTCGAAGCGGCAGGGGCGCGTCACCGGCCGCGGGCCTGGGCGCGAGCACTTCGGTGGTCGAATCGATTTCGAGCGTGTTCGCGACGAGGGTCGCCGCCACGGACGGCGGTGGCCCTCGAAGCAAGGCCTCCACCTCCGCGGGAGTAGGGTCGCTCAGTGTCAGCAATCGCTGCTCACGGGCCCAGCGCTCCGGGAACCGTGAGCGCAGCCAGCCGGCCAGGTCCACCGCTGGCAACGCCTGGCGCGCCGGCTCCAGCGCCTGGTGAAAGGCATTGGCGTTCGCGAAGCGGTGCGCCGGGTCCGGATGGAGCGCCACCTCCAGGACTCCACGGAGCACCCGTGAGGCTTCGAGTGCGTCCGCCCGCTCCACGGCCTTCGCCTGCTCCGGGGCCGGAGGCATCACCCGCGACAGATTGCCCGTGAGCAGCTCCAAGAGGACGCAGCCGAACGCGAACAGGTCTCCGGAGGGGGTCGCCTCGGCGCCCTCCATCCGTTCGGGAGGCATGTACGCCAGCTTCCCGATGATGCCGCCCTCCTGGGTGAGGCGGTCGTCGCCGGGGACTGGCGACGCCCGGCCGGTGCGCTGCTCCGGGAGCGCACCGGTCCTCTGGGCGATGCCGAAGTCCACCACCTTCACGACACCGTCGAAGGAGACGACCAGGTTGTCCGTGCTGATGTCCCGGTGCGTGACGCCCTGTTCGTGGGAGTAGGCCAGCCCGCGCAGCGCCTGCTGACAGAGCTCGATGATCACCTCCAGCGGCAGCGCCCCGGCCGTCGTGGCGCGTTGGACGAGCTCCAGCACGTTCACGCCGCTCAGGTACTCCATGACGATGAACCACGCGCCGTCCACCTGCCCCAGGTCGTGGACGGAGACGATGTTCGGGTGGTGCAGGCGTGCGGAGGTGCGCGCCTCGCCGATGAAGCGCCGCACCCGGACCTCCGCGGCCTCCACCTCCTCCCCGGCCTCGTCGTCCAGCATCCGCTTGAGGACGACCAGCCGGTGGAAGCCCGCGCGGCCGGTCCGGAGCGCGAGCCACACCTCGCCCATGCCGCCACGTCCCAGCCGTGAGAGCCGCCGGTAGCGGTGGATGCCCGTTCCCAGGTCCGCGCCGCGCAACGAGCGCGCCGTCAGGATGGCCAGCGCCGTGGACGACAGCAGAAGGAACGGCAGCCCCACCAGCGGGAGCACGTGGAACCCGTCCACCCACCCGAGGTCCACCGCGAGCTCACGCAGCAGGAGCGCCAGCGCACAGAGCGCGGCGGCGAGCACGGCCACGGCCATCGCGCCCCGCCGCTTCAGCAGCCGCGCCGCTTCGAAGGTCCAGGTCGCGCCCACGCCCGCCGCCAGCAGCCAGAACAGGGGCAGCCCCAGGCTCGCGGTCTCACGCGCCAGTTGCTCCGCGGTCTGCCCCTCCACGGGCGCCGCGTACAGGGCGACCCCGACGGCCAGCACCCGCACCGCGCCCAGCGCGACCGCCACTCCCAGCATCACCCGCCGCCAGCGAGTGAGTGGCAGGTCCAGCAGCGACCAGACGACACGCAGCAGGACGTAGGGCAGCGGAATCGAAGTGAGCGCTCCCAGCAACAGCCACGGGCGTGTGTCCGTGAGCGTCGCCGTCGCCTCTTCGCGGGTCATGCCCGCCGTGATGCTGATGACCGCGAAACCCAGGAAGCCGCACGCCAGCCACAGCTGGACGCGCTGCGAACGCACCGCCACCCAGGTGGCGAAATGCACCAGCGCGAGCATGGTGAACGCTCCGCTGAGTGTCAGGTGCACCATCGTGAAAGGATTCACGGGCGTGAATCTTAGTCGTCAGCAGGGATTCCTTGTCCAACCCGTGAGAAAAGAGTGGGGTGACAGTGTCTGTCCGATGGCGGCCCTTGGATGCCCGGCCGCCGCTTCGCAGAGAGGGAGGCGACGTCTGGCACATGGGCGGGCGAGCCCCCATCGTTGAAGAGGGAAGAGTCCGCCCCCTTCACGCGTCCCATGGCCCGCCCGCACGACAGCCCAGCGTATCCGCCCCAGCGAGCCGCGCCGCCAGGGCACGGCAGCCTCCTCGATGCCGTGCTCTCCAGCATAGGCGAGGGGATGCTGGTGGCGGACGAGCACGAGCGCCTCGTGCTCATCAACCCGAGGGGGGAGCGCATCCTGGGCATGGGGCTCACCGACGAGCCTGTCAGCCGGTGGCCGGTGCACTACGGGCTCTACCTGTCGGACCAGGTCACGCTCTATCCACCCGAGCGCCTGCCCATGAGCCGGGCCCTCCGGGGTGAGAGCGTCACCCGCGCGGAGGTATTCCTGCGCAACGCCGCGAGGCCGGCGGGGACCTGGCTGCATGTCAGCGCCAGCCCGATTCGTGACGAGGCCGGCCGGGTGCGCGGCGGCGTCTCCGTCGTCAGTGACATCACCGACGTCAAGCGGGCGGAGGACGCGGCGCGCGAGGGCGCCGAGAAGTACCGGTCGCTCTACAACAGCACGCCCGTGATGATGCAATCCATCGACCCTCGAGGGCGGCTCATCAGCGTCAGCGATTACTGGTTGAGCACGATGGGCTACGAGCGCGAGGAGGTGCTCGGGCGAGAATCGGTGGAGTTCCTCACGCCAGAGTCCCAGCGGTACGCCCGCGAGGTCGTCCTGCCCGAATACTACAAAACAGGGGTGTGCAAGGACGTGCCGTACCAGCTCGTGAAGAAGAGCGGGGAGGTCATCGACGTCCTCTTGTCCGCCATCGTGGAGCGGGACGCCTCCGGCCAGATGGTCCGTTCGCTCGCGGTGCTGACCGACGTGACCGAACGGAAGCGAACAGCGGAAGCGTTGCAGGAGAGCGAGCAGCGGCTGCGCGCCATCCTGGACAACGCGCCGACCGTGTTCTTCCTCCTGGATACGCAGGAGCGCTTCCTGTTCGTGAATCGCGAGTGGGAGCGGCTCTTCCACCGCACCCGGCGACAGGTCGCTGGCAAGACGGTCTTCGACGTCTTTCCCCGGGACATCGCGGAGACGCTGCACGAGGCCAACCGGGACATCTTCCAGAGCCGGGTCCCCGTGCAGCGGGAGGAGCGGCTCCTGCACGACGATGGGCTCCACGTCCACCTCACGCAGAAGTTCCCGCTGCTCGACACCAATGGGGTGGCCTACGCGCTCTGTGGAATCGCCACCGACATCACCCCGCGCAAGCGGATGGAGCTGTCCCAACGATTCCTGGCCGAGGCGAGCCGCGAGCTGGTGGCCTCGCTCGACCCTGAAACCACGCTCCAGCGCGTCGCCGAGCTGGCCGTGCCGCTGTTGGCGGAGCTGTGTGTCTTCTTCGTGCGGACGGACGGCGTGGGCCTGCGGCCAGTGGCGGTGGCGGACCGTTCGCCGGCCCGTGCCGCGAGCGTGCGGGAGTTCCTGCGACGTCACCCGCCGGATCCGGACGCACGTCACGGTCCGGCGCGGGTGCTGGCCACGGGAGAATCGGAGCTGTCCGAAGCGTCACAGGGCCTGTGGGCTCCCGAAGCGCTGTCGGAGGAGCTGAGATCGCTCCAGGACCGGCCCTCGCTCGGAGTGCCCCTCCAGGCGCGAGGCCGCACCCTGGGCGTGCTGTATCTCCTCTCTCCCGAACCGGGGCGCACGTATGCGCCGGAGGAGCTGACGTTGACGGAGGAACTCGGGCGCCGGGCGGCGTTCGCCATCGACAATGCGCAGCTCTACTGCTCGGCGCAGGAGTCCATCCGCGCGCGGGACGAATTCCTGTCCATTGCCTCCCATGAGCTGAAGACACCGCTGACGTCCATGCGGCTGCGGGTCCAGCAGATGGAGTCCGTGCTGCTCATGGGGGCGCAGCCCCTGTCCACGGAGCGGGTGACGCGGATGCTGGAGGTCTTCCAGGATCAGCTCCAACGCTTGTCGAATCTGGCGGACCACCTGCTCGACGTCTCACGCGTCCATGAGAAGCGGCTCGACCTGCGCATGGAGGAGATCGACCTGGTGACGGTCGCCCGGCACATGGCGGGCCATGTCGCGGAGCTGCTCCAGAAGGCGGGCTGCGAGTTCGAGCTGGTGGCCCCCGAGCCGGTCTGGGGCCGCTGGGATCGCCTGCGGATGGAGCAGGTCATGCTCAACCTGCTGACCAACGCGATGAAGTATGGCGCGGGCCGTCCCATCCGGATGGAGGTCGCGAAGCACGCGGGCAGGGCGCGGCTCATCGTCGAGGATCACGGCATGGGCATCCCCTTCGAGTCCCAGGCCCGCATCTTCGAGCGCTTCGAGCGCGCCGCCTCCCTCAACTACGGAGGGCTCGGGCTGGGGCTCTTCATCACACGACGCATCGTCGAGGCCCACGGCGGAAGCATCCGCGTCGAGAGTGAGCCGGGGCACGGTGCGAGGTTCATCGTGGAGCTGCCGCCTCACATGGCCTAGCTCGCGTCCTGGCGGACCACGGCGGGTGGCTTCACGTCCAGGGGGCGGCCCAGGCAGTCCTCGCCGTCCTGGGGCGCGGAGGTGCTCTTCGGCCGGTACTCCCAGTGCCACGGCTCCGACGCCACGGTGCGACGGAAGCCGAAGCGGCACGCGTTGCCCGCGAGCCAGTCATACGTGGGGGACGCCTCCTCGCTGCCCACCACCAGGTCCACCGCGAGCCCCCGGTTGTGATTGGAGCGGCCCGGCCGCGCGGCCTTGGGCCCCAGGCCCTGGCGGTAGCGGCGCCACAGGAAGCGCTGCTGCTGATACGAACGCCACCCGCTCGTGACGAGCAGGGACTGACCGGCAGTGCGCGCCTCCGCCGCCATGCGCTCGAAGGCGGCCGCTGCGTCGCGATGGAGCCGGTGGCCGCTGTGGATCCGCACCAGTTTCGGTGCCTTCGCCTTGGCCCTGCGGACCTTGGTTTCCTTCGCGAACCCGACGGGTGCCAGCAGACAAACCAGGAGCACGAGGCCCCAGCGGAGCAGGGGAGAGGACATTCTTCGGAGGTCCAAGCAGTGGGCGAGGACCTGAGGCTGCCGCCTTTATTCCGCTCTGAAAAGCAGACGGGCCGCCGAGCGCTTTCCCCTCGTGCCCGGTCGCCCGGACGCTCCGTGGGCCCTAGAAGAGCTTGAGCTGCGCGTCGGGTGCGGGCGCGTCCTGGGGCGGCAGCACGTTGAAGCCGTGGGCGCGTGCCCAGGCCTCGCTCGGGCCCTTCCAGTGGTGCGCGTCCATGCGCACGTGGCCCGCGGCGTCGAAGGCGACGCCCTCCGCCTCCAGCAGCTCGCGCTGGCGGTGGCCGGAGGTGCTGATGCCGCCCGTGCGGTTGATGATGCGCTGCCACGGCACGGTCGCCGCGCGCGACCCCAGCGCCGCCATCGCGTGGCCCACGGTGCGCGCATCACAGGCCCCGCCGACGATGGTGGCGATGTCTCCGTAGGTGGCCACCTGTCCGGAGGGCACCTGTTCGCAGACGCGGTAGATGCGCTCGTACGGGTCCTGCGTATCGGTGGGGGATGCCATCGGGTCTCCGGGCTGGGGCTGCCAGAATCCTACTCATGGCATCTCCCGATGCACGCGAAACCCGAGGCGTCCGCCAGTCCCCGGGGCGCTAGGCCGCCACGGCCTGTCGCTCCCGCGATGGAGCGCCGGCCTGATTGAGCACCGCCCATTCCTGACGCAGGCGCTGGTACAGCGCATTCAACGGCTGGCCCGGCGCTTCGTACTGCCCGGCGTGGTGCTCCACGATGTGGCGCAGGAGCACGTAGCAGATGGTGGCCGCGCCCGCGCTCTCCACGGTGGTGAACTGGCCCGCGTCCGTGAACCAGAGCGTGGTGGGCATCTGACATGCCTGCGTGCCCACGGCCACCAGGTGCGCACCGGGCTTGAGCCACGGGTGCTTCGCGAACAGGTTGGGCCGGTCCACCGTGAACGCGGAGATGAGGTTGGAGATGCGCCGGTCCTTGAATCGCGAATCTCCATACACCTGACCGAACACGAGTCCGCGCACCCGCTTCATGAACACCTTGGACGTCAGCGCCAGCAGCGACGTCGCGCGGAGCACCAGCATCTGCGCGAACTCCGGCACGGTGAGCTTCTTGAACGACGGCCAGACGTCCAGATCCATCTGCCGCTTCACCAGCGTGACGACATCCGTCAGTCGCGCACGCACCCAGACCAGCGCCGTCGCCACCGACGCCGTCAACACGCCGGGGATGAGGTAGAGGAAATAGTCCCTGGGCTCCCAGTTGCCCTCGCGCGCGGTCTCGAACCCGCGCCACACGAGGATGGCGGCGGAGAGCAGGGTGAGGAAGAAGAGGCCGTAGGCCAACCAGGAGACGCCGTTCAGCGTCACCCAGCCGCGCTTCGTCGGGTTCTCCGGAACGTTGTACATCTCCGGGCTCTGGACGCTGACGTCGGAGATGAGCAGCGTGGGCGGCGGATCCGTCCGGTTGAACGCGAGCAGCAGGCTGTCGATGCCCTGGTTGTCGTAGATGCCGCCGTCCATCAGCGGCAGGCCGCTCTGGAAGCCCGGGCCCAGGGCCGCCAGCGCGGTGTCGAGCGGATAGCCCTGGGGCCAGTGGAACTGCTGCGGGAACACCAGCGGTTCGAAGCCGCCCGGGAAGCACGATGACGCGGCGGCGATGTCCGCCAGCCGAACGTGGCTGGCCACCGGGCGCGGCATCCGGTAGCCGTTGTTGCCCAGGACGGTGAGCGGGTTGTTGCTGCGCCGGAAGCGGAAGTCCAGGCCGGTGTGGAACTCGGTGGTGTTGAAGATGGCCTCCTGGAATTGGAGCCCACCCGCGTCCAGGACCTCACCGAAGCGCCGGTCGCCCAGGAAGTCGGGCCGGGCGTAGACGTCCGCGGCGGACCGGATGAGGCTGGCCCACGCATGGCTGCCGTGGTCGCGGTTCGAGGTGAGCCGGGTCAGGGCCTCCGCAATCACATTCGTCCGCAGCAGGTACGCGGAGAACGTCTCGTGAAACGCCTTGAACGGCTTGCCGTCCAGCTGGCTCACCACCCACGCCAGTCCCGTGAGCGTGCCACCGGACACCGTGGACAGGCCCACGACATCGGACAGAAGTCCAGCGGTGTCGAGGAACCGCAGCGTCCCCAGGTGGAACGCCGCCGCGCGGTAACCCCCACCCGAAAGACACAGCACGAGCGGTCCGAGCGGACCGTGTTTCACGGAGACAGGGGGCGTGACGTCTTGGCTCATGGGGGCTGGGGCGCGGCGGGGAGGACGGCGGGAACTTAGGGCAGCGGCGCCATCTTCCGGTACGCGGCCGGCGATCCCTTGCCTGGAAGGATGGCTGCCCTGGGACACACGCTGTACTTCGACCGGCCGTGCCCCCCCGTGAGGAATCCCTAGCTCTCGGCGGCGTCCAGGTGCTCCTTCAGGAGCGCGTTGACGCGGTCCGGGAAGCGCAGGGGCACGCCGTGCGAGGCATGGGGAAGCTCCACGAAGCGGGCGCCAGGGATTCCCGCCGCCAGGGCTTGCCCGGCGGTGGGGGGCGCGATGGGATCGTGCGTGGCGCTCACGACCAGGGTTGGCAGGCCCGCCAGCCCCGGGAGGAACGGGGTCGCGTCCGCGCTCCGCATGGCCCGGAACTGGCGCATCGCCACGGGTGGCTGGTCCGCGAGGTCATGGTCGAACAGCTCCGCGAGCTGTTCCGCCAACGCGTCCTTGTCGGCGTGGGCCAGCTCCTCGGGCGCCAGCACCATGCGGAGGAAGGCGTGGCGCCGCATGCGCCGCGTGCCGAGCTGGGTCCGCAGGCCCATGAGCAGCAGGTCCGGCGCGAGGCGGGTGGGCACCGCGCCCGTCGCGAACGTGCACAGCAGCGAGAGGCTTCGCACCCGCTCGCGTGCCTGGTGCGCGAGGTACAGCGCCACCAGCCCACCCAGCGAGTGCCCCATGATGTGCGCGCGCTCCCAGCCCTGCGCGTCCATCAAGGCAAGCACGTCGTCGGCCATCATCTCCACCGTGAGCGCGTCGCCTGGTGGCTGGCTGGCGCCGAAGCCCCGGTTGTCCAGGCAGAGGCACCGGAAGTGGGAGGCCAGGCCCTCCACCTGCGGCCGCCATCCCGCGGCGCCAACGCCGACCCCCTGGATCATCACCACCGGAGGACCGTCTCCCTCCACGAACCAGCTCAGCGTGCAGCCCCGGTGCAGGGTGCTCTGTCGGCGGTAGGCGAGGCGCATGCGGGCTCCTGGAGCAGGGAGGCGCGAAGGCTATCGTGTCCCCGGGGGCACTGGTGCTTCGGTTGTGAGTTGGGTCAGGCTCCCACCCCATGCCAATTCCTTCCTCGCATCGTCGCAAGGTCGCCTCGACGGCACTCTTCTGCGCGGGACTCGCGCTGGGCTGGCCCCTGTTCGCGGGCGCGAAGCTCCAGGGTGGGGTGTGTGATCCGCTGAATGATGAAGCCGAAGGCATCCGGCTGCGGCTCGTGTCAGCCACCGCGAATGGTGTTTCCATCATCCCCGCGCAGGGCACTGGCCCCATTGGTGCCGTCTACAACGTGTGGGCCGTGCGGCCGGAGGCGGGTGCGACCGGAGATTTCGCGAGGGCCACGCTCTTCGAGGCCGAGCCGACGGAAGGCACGGGAGAGCTCTACCGGAACCTCAGCCTCCAGAGGCAGCCATGAGGAAGCTGGGCATCGTGCTCGCGGGCATGCTGACGAGCGCCCTGGCCTCCTCGCTGCTCACGGCCTGTTGTCCGGATCGCCCCCCGCGCGTGGTCTTCAGGCTTCCCTTCGGAAGCTACGGAGTGACGACGCCCACGGCGGACACGAACTATCGCCTCTTCCTCTCCGAGGACGGCGTCACCGTGGTGGAGACCTTCGAGCGCGGGGGCAAGGCGTACCGGCAGGAGTATCGGGTGACGGAGCGGCAGGAGACCGACATCTGAGGCCGCGCCCTTCAGGGGACGGTGTCTTTACCCGCGCCGGTCGCGCAGCCGCGTGTATGTGTATGAGACGAGCAGCAGCATGACGCCCAGCAGGATGAACGTGACCACCCGCTGATCCGGCGGCAGCTTCGCCACGTCCACGAGCACCAGCCGCCCCAGGGCGAGCCCCAGCACCGCCAACGCGGCCAGCCGGTACCAGCGCTCGCGCACCGCGAAGCCCACGCCGAAGAGGAGGAAGGCGGCGATGACCCAACCCAGCGTGACGAGTCCCCCGGGCATCCGCGCGCCCACCAGCGCCACCAGTGACAGCCCCGCGCCCGCCGCGCAGATGGCGGTGAAGGCCGTCCGGGCCTTGGGCTCTGGCAGGCCGGCGACGCGCACCGTGCCGCCGCGCTCCACCAGCACGAACGCCACCACCAGCCCGATGAGCAACGTCAGGCGTCCCGGCGTCTCCCATTCACACGCTCCCAGCGCCACGTAGAGGATGAGCACGCCCACGCCCCGCAGCACCGGAGACTCCACCCCGCGCGCGGCCAGGCCCGCGATCAGCCCTGTCACCGTCCATGCCGCCACCAGCGCGACGTCGTCGTAGCGCGCGGGCATGGCCAGCGCGAGCGTCACCGCCGTCAGCGCCAGGTACGCGTGTGTCAGCGCCGCGGGAGCACGCTGGAGCTTCGACACGACGGCCCCCGCGCCATGCGCCAGCGCGACGACGAGGAGGAAGCCGAAGAGGTGCGAGTCCTGCTCCTGGGAGACCTCGTACGCGCCCAGCGACGTCAGGCCCACCCAGTTGAGCAGCGTGAAGGCGAGGCTCGCGCGCACGGGCAGGTCGCGCGGGCGCACCAGCAGCGCCACGGAGAACAGCAGGAAGTAGAGCGCGAGGAAGCCCAGGCTCAACAGGAGCCGGTCATCCTCCGGCGCACCCGGCGCCATGTGGCCCGTGCGCACCGCCCAGACGACGTGCGTGCTGTACACGGCCACCAGGCTGGACAGGGGCACGATGACCCAGCGGTTGCGCACCAGGAAGAACAGCGCGCCCGCCGCGAGCATCGTCGTGGACAGCAGCGTGAACGCGGTGATGTCGCTGAGCATCCCCGTGTGCAGCCCCAGGAACAGCGCGATGCCCGCCACCGTCTCCGACTGCATCCGGTGCGCGATGGTGACGATGGCCACCACGAACCCCGCGAGCAGCACCAGCGCCAGCACCTCGCTGTCGATGACCCGCACCGCCGGGATGAAGTGCAGTGCGTAGGTGACGAAGTACGCGAGCGCCAGGCCGCCGCCGAAGACGATGCGCCCGAACAACTGGTGCCGCCGCGCCAGCCACAGCCCGAACGCGCCCAGCCCCGCGCTGAGCAGGTAGCCCGCGCCCACGCGCGCCAGCACCCCCAGCTCCCCGAAGTGGTACGTGATGAGGTACGCGATGCCGATGATGAGCGCCACGATGCCCAGGCGGCTCAACCAGTAGGTGCCGACATGCGCTTCCAGGTCGCGCTGCTCGGGCGCGGCCACCGGGGGCGTGACAGGGGCGGCCGAGGGCGAGGCCAAGGTGCGCGGCTCCTCCCGGGACTCCAGGCTCGCGAGCCGCGTCTCCAGGGCCGCGACCGTCGCCTCCAACCGCTTCACCGTGTCCCGCAGGTCCTGCCCGTCACCCTCGTCGGCCATGGATCTCCTCGGCGGAGCTTCAGCAGCTCTGACGCCGCGTGAGCGTGGCACCGGCCCCCGGGGAGTGCGCGCGGGGACCGGATGCCCGTGCTTCAGGCGAGGTTGTGGAACACGTGCTGCACGTCGTCGTCCTGCTCCAGCATGTCCACCAGCTTGAGCACCTCCGTGGCCTGCTCCTCGGGCAGCTCCTTCAGGGTGCCGGGCAGGGGGATGTACTCGGATTGCGTGGACACGGGCGTGATGCCCTTGGCTTCAATCGCTGACATGAGCTTGCCGAAGTCGGCGAACTTGCAGCGCAGGAGCAGCTGCTTCTCGCCCTTTTCGCCGGTCGTCTCGCCCATCTCCTCCAGGCCGTGGTCGATGAGCTCCAGCTCCAGCTCCTCCTGATTCACGCCCTCGGCGTCCAGGCGGATGGCGCCCATGTGCTCGAAGAGGCGGGACACGCTGCCCGCCGTGCCCATGCTCCCGCCCAGCTTGGTGAAGGGGAAGCGGACGTTGGCCACGGTGCGCGTGACGTTGTCCGTGGCCGCCTCCACCAGGACGCCCACGCCGTGGGGCGCGAAGCCTTCGTACAGGAGGATCTGGTAGTCGGCCTGGTCCTGACCACTGGCGCGCTTGATGGCGGCGTCCACGTTGGTCTTGGGCATGTTCGCCGCGCGGGCGTTCTGCACGGCCCGGCGCAGCGCGGGGTTCGATTCGATGGTCGGCCCGCCCGCCTTCACCGCGATCACGATGTCCTTCGTGATGCGTGTGAAGACCTTCGCCATCTTGTTCCAGCGGGCGAACATCGTCGCCTTGCGTGTCTCGAAAATGCGTCCCATGGTGTCCTCAATATACCGTGAGCCGCTCCAGTGGAGCGGGTTTCGCGAAAGGGGCCCGTGTCACCCGCGCGGGAAGCGGCTCGCCAGCGCGTCCGCCAGGGGGCCCGCGCCCGTGCGCAGGGGGTCCACGCAGGGCAGGCCATGCGCCCGGCCGGTGGACTCCAGGAGCGCCAGCGCCTCGTCCTCGCCCAGGTGCTCCGTGTTGATGGCGATGCCCGTGCACTGGATGGCCGGGTTCGTCAGCCGGCCCTCCAGCACCGTGCGATCGATGACGTCCTGGATGGACGGCAGCGGATGCTGGACGCCGCGCATGCGCTTGCGCGTGGGCTCGTGGCAGACGACGAACGCGTCCGGCTGCGCGCCGTGCAGCAGGCCCAGCGTGACGCCCGCGAAGGAGGGGTGGAACAGCGACCCCTGGCCCTCCACCACGTCCCAGTGGTCCGCTTCGTTCGCGGGCGTGAGCCACTCCGCCGCGCCGGAGACGAAGTCGGACACCACGGCATCCAGCGCCACGCCTCGCCCGGAGATGAGGATGCCCGTCTGCCCGGTGGCCCGGAAGTCCGCCTTCCACCCGCGCTGCCGCAGCTCCTTCTCCAGCGCCAGCGCCGTGTACTTCTTGCCCACCGCGCAGTCGGTGCCCACGGTCAGCACGCGCAGGCCGGGCCGCTTCGTGCCCTGTCCCGTGGCGAAGTCCCGGTCCGGGAAGCGCACGTCGTGCAGCTTGCGCCCATGCTTCGCCGCCGCGGCGGCCACGGCGGGGAACGAGGACAGCCGCTTGTGCAGCCCGGTGGCCACGTCCAGCCCGGCCTCCATCGCCCGCACCAGCGTGTCCACCCACGCGTCCGCCAGCACTCCGCCCGGATTCACCACGCCCACCACCAGCGTGCGCGCGCCCTTCGCCTTCGCCTGGGCGATGTCCATGTCCGGCAGGCCACAGTCCGCCGCGCAGCCAGGGAGGCGCAGCTGACCCACGCACCAGTCGGGCCGCCAGTCCACGATGCCTTGGGCCGTCTTGGCCGCGAGCTGATCCCTCACGTCTCCCAGGAACAGCAGGTAGGGCTTGTCGATGTCCACGCGCGGTGCCTTAGCACGGCCGAAAAACGGCGTGGAAATGGCGCGGGGAATAAGCGCGACACCGGACGTAACAGGGAGGAGCCCGCGGATGGGCTCACGCTTCCGGAGTCACCCATGCGCTTCATCCCTGCCGCCGCGTTCGTGTTCGCCGCCTCGCTCGCCACCGCCTGTGGGGGACCTCTCGACGAGGAGGCCCCTGGCGCCGAGGTCGTGGACGAGTCCATCGCCAGCCAGGAGCAGGGCGTCGACGAGTCCTGCGTGGGCTCGGGCGTGGTGCTGGCGCAGCCGGACGGCGCGTCGGTCCCGGCCGTCTTCCCCCACTGCTCGTACGCGGACATCTCGGCGGCCTCCAACGACGGCACCTATGATCAGCCGTCCTGCGCGCACCGCTTCGTGACGGAGATCACCGGCCTGTACGGCAACTACGCCCAGCCGTTCGTGGAGGTCATCCCGGCGTCGAGCAACGTCACGGAGAGCGCCTGCAAGGGCGTGGCGATCACCGGCGCCGCGTTCGGCTACGCGAACGGCTACTGGTGGGGGCTGGGCTCGGTGAGCACCACCGGCACCTGGTACCCGGCGGGTCCCTTCTTCCCGGCGTTCTGCGGGCTGCGCGTCAACATCGGCTCGGGTGGGTCCGGCTACAGCAAGATCCGCGTCACGGGCTTCGGAGCGGCGCTGGGCGTCTTCAAGGCCCGGGTTCGCACGGGCGTTCGTATCGGCAACGGCCCCTGCTAGCCCTCCGGCCTGCCATCCCGGGACTCCCACCTGTCGGGTGGGAAGCGCCAGGGAGGGTGTCGACGGACTTCGCGGGCGGGGCGGCTCCTGCTAGGAACGCCCCCGTGGTCTTCCGCCCGCGATCGCCCCGCGCCGTCCCGCCCGGGGAGTCCTCCGCATCCGAGCCGGAGGTGCCTTCGGCCTCCCGTGGGGACGCCGCGGAGTTCCAGGCGCTCATCGCGCGGTGCGCTCCGGCGTTGGAGGAGCGGGCCCGCATCCTCTGCCGGGGCCGCAACCCGTCGGACGCGAAGGACCTGTTGCAGGAGACCTACGAGCGGGCCTTCCGCGCGTTTCATACGTATGACCGGTCCGCGCCTCCCATGGCGTGGCTGGCGTCCATCCTCGTTCGACGCTTCCTCGACTGGTGCCGGCACGACCGGCGCCACCCCCAGGAGGAATTCACCGACGCGATGGGGGACACCCTGGCGGAGGCAGAAGCCGCCCCGGAGACATGGGCGCGCTACACGTTGGATGACGTGTGGAAGGCGGTGGAACAGCTTCCCCCGGAGCTGCGCGAGGTGGTCCGCATGAAGGACATGGAGCGACAGAGCTACGCGGAGATCGGCCGACGGCTCGGCATCCCGTCCATGACGGTGGGCACCCGTCTGTTCCGCGCGCGCAAGAAGCTCAAGGAGCTGCTCCTCGCCCGGGAAGGCACCGCGGGGGGCCCGGCGTGACCGTCTCCTGTGAACAGCTCGCCGCCTTCGTGGACGGGGAGCTTCCGCCAGAAGAGGCAGAGGCCTTCCAGGCCCACCTCGCGACCTGCGAGGAGTGCCAGGCCGGCCTGGAGGACCAGGTGCAGGCGAGCCTCCTCGTGCAGGCCGCCGCCGACGCGCGTGCCGCGTCCGGAGCTGGGGAAGCCGTGAGGCCTCCTGGCACGGACGCCCGGCCCGTGGCGTCCCCGGGTTCTGAAGGAGCCCCCGCGGGTCCGGGGCTCCGGGCCGTCCCTGGGACGGGGAGCCAGTCCGAGCCGGCGCCCGATGCCGGGACGCGGTCCCCGTCCGCGCGCCCTCGCGGCCGTGCGGTGTGGGATCTCCGCCGTGTGGCGGGCTTCGCGGCCGCGGCCGCCGCGGTGGTGCTCGCGGTGCTGCTGGTGGGACGTCCGTGGCGCTCCACGGAGACCGCGCGCGCGCTGCCCTTCGCGCTGGCCTCCGCGCGCCCGCTGGAGGGCCGGCTCAGTCACCCGGGCCTCGCGGACTACAGAGCCACGGGCACGATGCGCGGCGGCACGGACGGACGGCCGGAGCTGGACCTCAAGGCCCTGTCTGAGCTGGAGGCGAAGGGAGACCTGCACGGCGTCGCGACCGCCTGGCTCGCGGCCGGGGACTTCGAGCGCGCGGAGCGCATCCTGGAGCGGCTGCCCGCATCGCCCGCCGTCATGGGCGACCTGGCGGTGGCGGCCCTGGGCCGTGCCCAGCCGGAGCGCGCGCTGACGCTGCTGGAGTCGGGACTGGAGACCGCGCCGGACGACGCGCGGCTGCACTGGAACCGGGGCCTCGCGCTCCAGGCGCTCTCGTTGGAGCTGGCCGCCGCGGCGGAGTTCTCCCGCGTGGCGCAGGCGAAGGAGCCCGGCTGGAGCACCGAAGCCACCGAGCGCGCGGACGGCCTGCGCAAGGGCGCGCTGGCGCGGCGGGACTCGTGGCAGGCCATGAACAGGGCCGGCATGGAGCTGGCGCTGGACGGCACGCCGTACCCGGGCTCGATGGCGCGGCGCAACCCGGACCTGGCGCGGCTGTACCTCTACCACGCGTTGCGCGCGGCCCCGTCCGTGGAGCGCGTGAAGGCCCTGGCCCCGCTGGCCGAGCTGCTGGACGACGTCACCCGCACCAAGACCGCGAGCGCCTACGTGGCGCGCGTGGCGGCGGCGGACTTCAGCAAGCGCGGCCCGCTGGCCAACACCTACCACGCGCTCCTGGCCGGCACGCGTTCGCTGGAGGGCGCGGAGGCGGACGCGTTCCTCGCGCGGCTGCGGCGCTCCGGCGAGCGCGACCTGCTGCTGGGCGCCATCCTGCTGCTCCACCAGGAGGACCGCTTCGTCGACGAGCTGGCAACGCTGGTCCGTCAGTCCGGTGAGCCCGCCTGGTACGACGCTCCGCTCGCCCGGGGCCGGGCCCAGGCGGCGCAGGCCCGGGGGGACATGGAGACGGCGGAGACGTCCCTCAAGAACGGGCTGGCGGCGTGCCGGAGCGCGGGCTTCCAGGACCGCTGCGTGGACCTCCAGCGGCACCTGGCGGCGCTCTACAACCGGATGGATCGCCGCCACGAAGCCGACTCGCTGGCGCGCTCCGCGCTGGAAGAGGCGTTCCGCACCGACAGCTGGTTCCAGGAGGAGGTGCTCCTGTCCGACCTGGTGACGAGCGCGCGGCTGAGCCACGCCCCGGCGCTGGCGCGCGCCTACCTGGACGAGTTCGTCCAGCACGCGCCGGAGGACTGCGCACGCCGGTCCGAGTACCACCACGCACGGGCGCTCCTCTTCGTGGAGGACCTGGACGCGAAGCGGGCCCGGCGAGAGGTGCAGGACGCGCTCGCCTGTCCCACCGCGCCCACGCTCCTGGAGGTCGCCGTCGCGGGAGATCTGCTGCGCTTGGAGGGAAGCACCGTGCCGGGCCGCGAGCTGGACCGCGTGCGCGAGCGCATCCGCGTGCTGCGCCAGGACCCGTCGCTGACCACCGGCGAGCGGTTGCTCGTGGACCACATCGAAGGGCGCATCCTCATCGAGCGCGACCGCGAGGAGGGCCAGAAGCTCTTGCGCGGGGTCATCACCGGTTCGGCGCTCCACCGCTCCACCGACATCGAGGCGCGCAAGGCCTGGGCCCACAGCCACCACGTGCTGGTGATGGACACGGGCCGGGCGAAGGAGTGGGGCACCGCGGTGGACCTGCTCGCGCGGGAGGTGGACCGCACCGCGCCCACGTCGTGCCTGCTGGCGCTGGCCGGCCAGGACGAACGGATGCTCTTCGTCGCCCGAGGCCCCACCGGCGCGAGCGGCGGGGTGTACCTCCACGCCCTCAAGCAGCCCCTGCGTGAACAGGTGCCCGCGGTCCCCGAGCAGCTCCTGCAGGTGCTCGCCGGCTGCGACGTGGTGCGGGTGCTCGCGGAGCCCATCCTCCTGGGGCGCCCGGGGCTGCTGCCCGCGGACCGCGCGTGGAGCTACCTGGCTCCGGGCGGCCACCGCGTGGAGGCTTCGGCCCCGGCGCCCGTCCCGAAGCGGCTGGTGGTGTCGGACGTGGAGCCGCCCGCGACGCTGGGGCTGCCGCGCCTGATGCCATGGAAGGGCATGACGGGGCCGGGCGACGTCCACCTGCGGGGCCGCGCGGCGACGCCGGAAGCGGTGCTCGCGGAGATGGAGGACGCCACGGAGGTGGAGCTGCACACGCACGGCCTCGCCGGCACCGTGTCCGACGCGGCCTTCCTGGCGCTGTCCCCGGACGCGGCCGGCCGGTACGCGCTCACCGCGGAGGAGCTGGAGGGGCACACGCTCCGGGGCACCCCGGTGGTGATGCTGGCCGCCTGCGACGCGAACGTGGGCGCGTGGCGCTACCACGCGGTGTCCAGCCTGCCGTCCGCGCTGATCCAGGCGGGCGCGCGGGCCGTGGTCGCGCCCTCCACGGAGGTGCCGGACGTGGAGGCCGGGGCCTTCTTCCAGGCGCTGGTGGAATCGCTGCGGCGAGGCACCCCGCCGGCCCAGGCGCTCCGGGACACCCGCGCCCGGTGGCTCCAGCAGGGCAGCGCCCGGTGGGTCCAGGACCTGGTCGCGTTCGAATAGACTCCCGGCGAATATCCGCGCCGCCGCGCGTAAGGGAACCGGGAGGATTCATGAACACGCGTTGGAAGTCCGCAGTGGGAAGCATGGCCGTGGGGTTTGTCGCCCTGTCGGCGGCGCAGGCAGGGGCCCAGCCGGCGAGGACCCAGAACAACCAGGTGAAGCTCGCCCCGGCGAAGCCCATCGCGAGCCCGGCGAAGGCGAAGTCCACCGGCTCCGTGGACGTGGCCGTGGACGACGGCGCCAAGGGCACCCGCCTGTACCGGTACGACCGGAGCAGCGGGAAGCTCACGCTGGTGAAGCAGATCACCCAGAGAGAGGCGGCCAGCACCACCGCCGGCTTCAAGGAGCTGTCGGCCGTGGAGGCCGGTGGCGGCACGGCCCTGGTGGATCCGGACCGCGGCGGCGCCGTCGCCCCCGAAGGCAAGCCTCCCAAGGGCGGCCCTCCGGGCGGACATGATCCGGGCCAGATTACCCAGGCGGACCTGGCCAACATCAACCGCGAGCTGGGCAGCCTGAAGCTGAACAAGGCCCAGGTGAAGATCGCCACCCAGGCCCAGCGGTAATCCCAGCCTCGCGACGGAATGAACGGACGGCCGTGGCGCCGGAGTGGGGACACGTCTCCTCACCCCGGAGGGCCACGGCCTTCACGTTCCTGGATGAACGCCAGCCCACGCGTTCAACCCCAGACGCCCGGAGTGTCTGCCCTGACGTCGCTCCCGCGTTTCCCGCATCTCTCGCGCCTTGCCATACGTACAACGTGCTCGCACTTTTCGTGCGTGAGGGGGCGCGGCTCGCCCGTTTGTTTTTGACGCCCTCCTTGTCCAAACGTTCGTGGGGCCGGTCGGAGCGCCCGCGGTAGCAGGAGGTTGCACACATGGGGAACGTGGAGAACGGGCGTCGTCGTGGCGTGGGGGGGCTCTCACGGTGGGCGTGGGGACTGGCCCTGGCCGTCATGGGAGCGGGCTGTGCCCCGGGAGCCCGGGAGCCGGGGCCCGCGGATCCGCTGGCCACGCAGGAGCAGGCCGCCCTCAGCTACAACAGCCTTTCGTACAACGGGCTGTCGTTCAATGGCCTGTCCTTCAACGGGTTGTCCTTCAACGGGCTGTCGTTCAATGGCTTGTCATCCATTGACTTCGCGTCGTGGTACGGCGCGGATCCGGCGCTCGCGGAGGAGGTCATGCGCTACATCGTGCGCTGCGCCGTCCCGGAAGGGCAGACGCGCACGTTCACGGACCCCCAGACGAACACGGTGCACACCTGGACGGGCCTGCTGGGACTGGCGCCGGGCTGGGCCGGTGGCGCTCCCGCGACGGTGGCCGAACAGCAGATCGTCTCCGCGTGCCTCGCGGCGCACAGCAATCCCTTCGGTGTGAGCGTGCCCATCTCCGTGCTGGGACGGGACGGGCTGGGGGAGGAGATCCCCGCCTCCGACGGTGAGCTGGCCTCCTTCGCCCGGCCGGAGTCCTGCTTCTTCGGCAACCTCTTCCAGGGCCAGGGGCTCTACGCGGGCAGCCAGAACCCGCCGCTGGACGCGACCCAGAGCACCACGCGCGCGTGCGCGGTGGTGGATGGCTCCGGGATGCCCCGCATGACGTGCGCGCCGCTCGTCTACGTGGGGAGCTGCTCGGACGTGTGCACGCAGGGGGGCGCGGCGGGCGCGGCCTTCGTGAGCTGCACGGTGGGCGGCGTGAGCTTCCAGCCGCTCACCACGCGTGTGCGCGCCGCAGACCTGGCCGTGTGCGGCGACGGCATCTGCCAGGTGACGGAGTCCTGCGGGGCGTCCGACACCTACGACGCGTGCGCGGCGGACTGCGGCGCCTGTCCGTGAGGTGAAGGCGGGTGGCCTTCAGCCGGAGTGGGAGCCCAGGCCGGAGGCCGCGCCCACGCGCAGCCGTTCATGCAGCGCGTCCGTGAGCAGGTACCAGAACTGGACGTTCCCGAAGCTGAGGATGTCGCCGCCCCGGAGCGGCACCTCGCGCTGCCCGATGGTGCTGGCATTGACGAAGGTGCCGTTGGTGGAGCCCAGGTCGCGCACGGTGCAGCGGCCCGCCGCGCGGCTCCACTTGAGCTCCGCGTGCTGCTTGGACACGGACGCGTCGTCCAGCACCAGCTCGCAGTCCAGCCTCCGGCCAATGCGCAGCACCTCCGAATCCCTGAGGGTGGGGAGGGTGGCGACGAGCAGGTCGTCGAACTCGAAGAGCAGGGCGAGCATGCCCTGCTCGACGTCGCCGGGGGCCGCCATGCGGGTGGGCGCGAGCGCGGCGGCGGACAGCTCCGACGGCGGACGCTGCACCAGCGCGAAGGGGCCCAGCTGATGCTGGAAGGCGCCCACGGGGAGGGCGGAGGCGAGTGCGCGCAATTCCTGGACGGACAGCACGTGGAGCAGCCTAACGGGTCGGCCGTCGGGCGCCCAGCCACTACCGGACGATGGCTGTAAGGCTTTCGTTGACCGGCCAGTCACTCGTTCCCTACATTGACCCTTTCGAGTCGCGGGCCGGGTTCCAGGAGGGAACGCCGGACCTCCGATGCGCAGCCAGGTGATGGAAGGAGCGGTGGTTCGATGAGCGGGAGCGACAACATCCCGATGACCCCCCACGGTCTGCAGAAGCTCAAGGACGAGCTGAAGCACCTCCAGTCCGTGGAGCGGGGCAAGATTTCGCGTGAAATCGAGGTCGCCCGTGCGCACGGCGACCTGCGTGAGAACGCGGAGTACCACGCGGCCAAGGAGAAGCAGTCGCACATCGAGGGGCGCATCCTGACCCTCGGCGACTGGATCGCCCGCGCGGAGGTCATCGACCCAGCGAAGCTGGGTGGCGACAAGGTCATCTTCGGCGCCACCGTGGAGCTGGTGGACACGGAGAACGACAAGACCATCAGCTACCGTCTGGTGGGTGAGACGGAGGCCGACCTGAAGAAGCGGTGGATCGCCGTGACTTCGCCGGTGGCGCGCGCGCTCATCGGCAAGAAGGTGGGCGACATCGCCACGGTGCAGAGCCCCGGCGGCGTGCGCGAGCTGGAGGTCGTCTCCATCAGCTTCGAGGATCCTCGGGAAGAGGCGGCCAGCTAGGGGCTGTCCCTGATCTCCGGCCCGAAAATCAACCTGGCGGATCTAACCTCAGGGTTGGACCCAGCTTCAGAGGGCATCTGGAGGTTGCCGGCCAGCGTCAGGCGTGATCAACACTGGCTGTGC
>NZ_RAVX01000026.1:0-109268 GCF_003611605.1 Corallococcus sp. AB011P | reverse complement strand
GCGTGTTCTGCAGGGAGAACATCGCCTGGAAGAGGGCGCTGCGGCTCAGGTCGCGCACGGGCTGGAGGGTCTCCACCAGCTTCTCGAACGGCACGTGCTGGTGCTCGTAGGCCGCGAGCGTCGTCCCTCGCACCTGGGCCAGCAGCTGGCGGAACGTCGCCCGGGGCTCTACGCGCGCGCGCAGGACCAGGGTGTTGATGAAGAAGCCGATGAGGCCTTCGGTCTCCGCCTGCGTGCGGCCGGCGATGGGGGAACCCACGCTGATGTCGTCCTGGCCGGAGTAGCGGGACAGAAGCAACTGCCAGGCGGCGAGCAGCAGCATGAAGGGCGTCGCGCCCTCGCGCTGGGCCAGGGCCTTGAGTGCTTGCGAAACCTCCGGAGGGAGGTGCATGTCCACCGTGGCGCCACGGTGCGACTGCACGGGCGGACGCGGACGGTCCGTGGGCAGGTCCAGCGCGGCGGGCGCTCCGGAGAGCTTCTCCTTCCAGTAGGCGAGCTGGGTCTCCAGTGTTTCGCCCTGGAGCCATTCCTGCTGCCAGACGGCGAAGTCCGCGTACTGCACGGGCAGCGGCGCGAGGGCCGGCACCTGCCCCGCGTGGAACGCCGCGTACAGCGCAGTGAGCTCACGGACGAGGACACCCATGGACCACCCGTCGGAGACGATGTGGTGCATCGTCACCAGCAGCAGGTGCTCCGCGTCGTCCAGGCGCACCAGGGACGTGCGGAGAAGTGGGCCGGCTTCCAGGTCGAAGGGACGACGGGCCTCCACGTTCGCGAGGCGCCGCGCTTCTTCTTCCCGCTGCGCTTCCGGCAGTGAGGACACGTCGAGCAGGGTCAGCGTCCACGTCGCGGGCGCGTGGATGCACTGCGCGGGCTGGCCCTGGTGTTGGACGAGCGTGGTGCGCAGCGTCTCGTGGCGGGCGACGAGGGCCTCGAAGGCACGGCGCAGGGACTCGACGTCGACCTGCCCCTCCAGGGGAAGGGCCGCGGGGATGTTGTACGCGGCGCTGCCCGGCTGGAGCTGATCCAACAGCCACAGCCGCTGCTGTGCGAAGGACAGGGGAGGCGGGCCTGCGTGCGCGACGCGGATGAGCGGTGGCAGTCGCGGGCCGGAGGTCGCGGTGCGCAGGCGCTCAGCGAGCGCGGCGACGGTGGGGGCTTCGAAGAGGGAGCGCAGGGGCAGCTCCGCACCGAAGGACGCGCGGATGCGGGAGACGAGCTGGGTGGCCAGCAGCGAGTGGCCACCGAGAGAGAAGAAGTCGTCGTGGATGCCCACGCGCTCCACGCGCAGGACCTGGGCGAAGACGTCCGCGAGCTTCTCTTCGGTGGGATTGCGCGGGCCGACGAAGTCCGCGAGGGGCAAGGCATCCGGGACGGGGAGGGCCTTGCGGTCCACCTTCCCGTTGGACGTCAGTGGCAGTGCCTCCATGGGGACGAAGGCGGCGGGCACCATGTACTCGGGCAGGTGCTGCTTGAGGTGGGCACGGAGGACGGAGACGTCGAGGGCTTTGCCCACGACGTAGGCGACGAGGCGCTTGTCACCGGGAGCGTCCTCACGGGCGAGGACAACGGCTTCGTGCACGGTGGCGTGAGCGAGGAGGGAGGCCTCGATTTCACCCAGCTCGATGCGGAAGCCACGCACCTTCACCTGGAAGTCGAGGCGCTGGAGGTAGTCCAGCTGCCCGTCGGCCCGCCAGCGCACGACGTCGCCGGTGCGGTAGAGGCGGGCGCCCGGCGTGGAGGAGAAGGGGTGGGGGATGAAGCGCTCGGCACTCAGCGCGGGCTGGCCCAGGTAGCCCCAGGCAAGGCCTTCACTGGCGAGGAAGAGCTCACCGGGGACACCCACGGGCACGGGCTGGAGGTGGGCGTCGAGGACGTAGGTGCGGGTGTTGGCGATGGGGCGGCCAATGGGAGGCCGCGTGCCGTCGTCGCGCATGACGGCGGTGAAGGTGGCGACGACGGTGCTCTCGGTGGGCCCGTAGTGGTTGAAGAGGGAGGCGGGCACCGAAGGCGGCGGCCCGTGGTGCAAGGCCTCTCCGCCCGTCAGCAGGGCGCGGAGGGCCATGGGACGGGGCCACTCCTCACGCAGCACGGCTTCGGCCAGGGGCGTGGGCATGAAGCAGGTGGTGATGGCTTCGCGGGCCAGCCACTGAAGCAGCTGGGAGGGCTCCGCGCGCACGGCGTCGGGAGGGACGACGAGGCTGGCGCCGGAGGCGAGGGAGGGCCACACCTCCCAGGTGGAAGCGTCGAAGGCGACGCCAGCGGTGAGTGCGGTGGAGTCCTGGGGCGACAGCGAATAGGTGCGCTGGTGCCAGGAGACGAGGTTCATCAACGCGCGGTGGTGGACGGCGACGCCCTTGGGACGGCCGGTGCTGCCGGAGGTGTAGATGACGTAGGCCAGGTCCTCCGGGCCCACGGGAGCCACCGGCAGCGGCTGCTGCGTTGCACCCGTTTCCATCTCCAGCGAGAGGACGCGCGCGGAGAGAGAGGGCAGCGAGTCACGCAGGTGCTGCTGGGTGAGGAGGACGGAAGCGCCGCAATCCTCCAGCATGAAGGCCAGACGCTCCGGCGGGACACCGGGAGAGATGGGGACGTAAGCGGCACCCACCTTGAGGGCGCCCAGCAATCCCGCCACCAGCTCCGGGGAACGCTCCGCGAGGACAGCGACGCGGTTGCCACGGGAGACACCCGCCGCGTGCAGTTGGACGGCCAGCCCGTGAGCCCAGGCGTCGAGGGCTGAGTAGGTGACGCTTCTCTCACCCAGGCGCACGGCGACGGCGTCAGGCGTGTGTCGGGCGTGCTCGGCAACGACGTGGTGGATGCAGGTGTCGCGAGGGAAGGAGACGTCCGTCTCATTCCATTCGACGAGGAGCTGCTTCCGCTCCTCCGCCGTCATCACCTCCAGCGTGGACACGCGGGCATCCGGCTGGGAGGAGAGGGAGGAGAGGAGGACGCCGAAGTGGCCCATGAGGCGTTGGACGGTGGCGGCGTCGAAGAGGTCGGAGCTGTACTCGAGGAAGCCGGTGAGGCCCTGGGGCACCTCGAAGAGGGTGAGGGCCAAATCGAAGCGGGAGGAGTTGCCCTCCAGGGGAATGGGCTGGAAGGCCATGCCCGGCACACGCAGCGCCTCCGCGGGTGCGTTCTGCAGGACGAGCATCACCTGGAAGAGAGGGCTGCGGCTCAAGTCGCGCGAGGGCTGGAGGACTTCCACCAGCTTCTCGAAGGGCACGTGCTGGTGCTCGTAGGCGGCGAGGGTGGTGGCCTTCACCTGGGCTAGCAGCTGGCGGAAGGACTCCTCCGGGCGCACGCGGGCACGTAACACCAGCGTGTTGACGAAGAATCCGATGAGGCCCTCGGCCTCGGCGTGAGTACGGCCGGCGATGGGGGAGCCGACGGAGACGTCGTCCTGGCCGGAGTAGCGCGAGAGCAGCAACTGGAATGCGGAGAGCAGCAGCATGAAGGGCGTAGCACCTTCACGCTGAGCGAGACTGCGTAGCGAGTCCGTCAACTCCGAGGGGAAGTGCACGGGCACCGTGGCGCCGCGCCGGGACTGCACGGCCGGACGAGGACGGTCCGTGGGCAGCTCCAGCGCGGCGGGGGCACCGGCCAACTGCTGCTTCCAGTATCCGAGCTGCGACTCCAGCGTCTTTCCCTGAAGCCACTGGCGCTGCCAGAGGGCGAAGTCCGAGTACTGCACCGGCAGCGGTGCGAACGACGGCTCACGGCCCGCCGAGAAGGCGGCGTAGCTCGTGGCCAACTCCTTCACGAGGACGCCCATGGACCAGCCGTCGGAGACGATGTGATGCATCGTCACGAGGAGGACGTGCGTCTCTTCCGCCAACCTCAAGAGAGCCGTGCGCAGCAGGGGCCCGTGGACGAGGTGGAAGGAGCGCCGGGCCTCATGCGCGGCAAGCCGTAGTGTCTCCGCCTCGCGCGCGGACTCCTCCAGGCCGGACAGGTCCTCCACGGGGAGAGCCCAGGTCGCCGGGGCGTGGATGCGCTGGAAGGGCTGGCCCTCTTCTTCGAAGAAGGTGGTGCGCAGCGCTTCATGCCGCGCCACCAGCGCCTCGAACGCGCGGCGCAGGGCCTCCACGTCCAGGCGGCCCAGGAGGCGCAGCGCGACGGGGAGGTTGTAGGACGCGTCATCCGGCACCAATTGGTCCAGGAACCAGAGGCGCTGCTGGGCGAAGGAGAGAGGCTGGGGACCTTCGGTGCGCGTGCGAGTCAGAGGCGGCAGGCGCGTACCGGTAGGGACGCGCTGCAACTTCTCCGCGAGCGCGGCGATGGTGGGGGCCTCGAAGAGGGCGCGAAGCGGCAGCTCCACGTCGAACGCCGCGCGCACGCGGGCCACCAACTGCGTGGCGAGCAGCGAGTGGCCACCCAACTCGAAGAAGTTGTCCGTGCGGCCTACGGTGGGCACACGAAGCACTTCGCTCCAGAGTGCCGCGAGCTTCTCCTCCAGCGGCGTCGCCGGGGCCTCGTAGGCGTGCGAAGCCCGGAGCAGGCTCGCATCCGGAGCAGGGAGGGCCTTGCGGTCCACCTTGCCGTTGGACGTCAGTGGCAGCGTCTCCATGGAGACGAAGGCCGCGGGCACCATGTACTCAGGCAGGTGCTGCTTGAGGTGCGCGCGAAGGGCCGTGATGTCGAGGGCTTCACCCACGACGTAGGCGACGAGGCGCTTGTCGCCCGGCGAATCCTCGCGGGCGAGCACGACGGCGTCCTTCACGGCAGGGGCGGCGCGCAGGGCGTTCTCGACTTCGCCCAGTTCGATGCGGAAGCCGCGCACTTTCACCTGGGCGTCGATGCGGCCAACGAAGTCCAACTGGCCATCCGTACGCCAGCGCACCACGTCGCCCGTGCGGTAGAGGCGAGCCCCCTCCTCACCGGAGAAGGCATCCGGCACGAAGCGCTCGGCGGTGAGGCCCGGCCGTCCCGCGTATCCACGCGCCACGCCGACGCCGCCAATGTGCAGCTCGCCGCGTACACCCACGGGCACGGGCTGCCCGTGCTCGTCCAACACGTAGACACGTACGTTCGCCAGCGGCTTGCCGATGGACGGCACGTTCCCATCCGCCATTACCTCACCGAAGGTGGCGATGACGGTGGCTTCTGTGGGGCCGTACGTATTGAGCAGGCGCCGCCCCGGGGCCCAACGCGCGACGACGTCCGCGGGCAGGGCTTCGCCGCCGGAGATGACGGTGCGCACCTTGGGCAGTCCTTCGGAAGGCGTGGCCGCCAGTGCCGCGGGGGTGAGGCTGACGACACTCAACTCCTGCTCACGCAACAGCACGGGCAGCGGTGCGCCCGGCATCAGCTTCTCCAGCGGCGCGAGCACCAGCGTGGCGCCGTTGCAGAGCGTGGTGAAAATCTCCTCCACGGAGAGGTCGAAGCTGAGGCTGGCGAACTGCAACACTCGGCTGCCAGGGCCGATGCCGTACGCCACCGCTTCGTGGGTGACGAGGTTGGCGACGCTGCGGTGCTCCACCGCCGTGCCCTTCGGTGTACCCGTGCTGCCCGAGGTGTAGAGCAGGTACGCCATGTTGGCGGGCGTCACGCCCGTCACGGGCGCATCCGTCGGCTCAGCGGAGAGAGCGCCGCGCTCGGTGTCCAGGCAGAGCGCGCGGGCATGCAGCGCCTCGGGGAACCGGTCCACCAGTGGCTGCTGGGTGACGAGCACCTGGGCCGCGCTGTCCTCCAGCATGAAGGCCAGGCGCTCACGAGGCAGGAGCGGATCCACCGGGACCCAGGCACCACCGGCCTTCAGGATGCCAAGCAACCCGATGACGATATCGAGAGAGCGCTCGGCGCTGAGGGCGACGCGGACCTCCGGGCCCACGCCACGACGGCGCAGCGCATGCGCAAGCTGATTGGCGCGCGCATCCAGCTGCGCATACGTCAGTTGCGCTCCTTCGAAAATCGCGGCCACCGCCTCCGGAGCGCGGAGCACCTGCGCCTCGAAGAGCGAGTGCATGCACGCTTCGGGGAACGGCGCGCGCGTGGCGTTCCACTCCACCAGCACCTGCTGCCGCTCCTCCCCCGCGAGCAACTGCAGCGACGACACGCGGCGGTCCGGATGCGCGACGAAGCCCTCCACGAGCAGCCGCAGGTGCCGCATCATCCGCACGACGGTCGACCTGTCGAAGAGGTCGGTGTCGTACTCCAGCTCTCCCGTGAAGCCGTCCTCGCTCCGCGCGAGCGACAGCGTGAGGTCGAACTTCGCGGAGGCGCCCGTGCGCTCCTCGACCTGCACCTTCACGCCCGCGAGCGAGAGGTCCACCTCCGGGATGTTCTGCATGAGGAACAGCACGTTGAACAACGGCGACCCGCGCAGGTCGCGCATCGGCTGGAGCTCTTCGAACGGCACGTACTGGTTCGCGAGCACCCCCAGCGTGGTGGTGCGCACGCGGCCCAGCAGCTCCCGCACGGTGGGCTCGCCGCCCATCCGGGTGCGCAGCACGAGCGTGTTGATGAAGAACCCGAGCAGTCCCTCCAGTTGCGCGTCGTTCCGGCCCGCCACGGAGGACCCGATGCTCACGTCGTCCTGACCGGAGTAGCGGCCAATCAACACCTGGAGCGCGCCGAGCAGGAACATGAAGGGCGTGATGCCCTCGCGCACACAGAGGGCCTCCAAGGCCCGCGTCAGCTCCAGGGGGAACGCGACCTGCATCAGGGCGCCGGGATGCGCCTCGCGGAGGCCTCGCGGACGGTCGGTGGGCAGCTCCAGCACGGACGGCATCCCCTCGAGCTGCTGGCGCCACCAGTCGAGCTGCCGCTCCTTCTCCGCGCCCGACAGCCACTGGCGCTGCCACACCGCGAAGTCCGCGTACTGGAAGGGCAGCGCGGGCAGGACGGGCTGCGTCCCCGCCACCAGGGCCCGGTAGGCCTCCGACAGCTCCCGCATCAGGATGCTCATGGACCAGCCGTCGAAGACGGCGTGGTGGAGGGTCAGCAGCACCAGGTGCTCCTGCGCATCCAGCACCAGCGCCGACACGCGCAGCAGCGGTCCCGCCTCCAGGTTGAACGGGAGCCGCACCTCCAGCTCCGAGCGGCGCTTCACCTCCGCGTCGCGCTGCTCCGGCGAGAGGGCGCGCAGGTCCACCACCGGCAGCACCAGCGGCTCGGGCGGTGCGATGACCTGCACGAGCGCGCCGGTGTCCGGCCGCAAGGTGGTGCGCAGCGCCTCGTGACGGTGCACCACCAGCTCCAGGGCGCGGCGCAGGGCCTCCAGGTTCAGCACCCCGGTCAGCCGCAGCGAGAACGGCATGTTGTACGCGGCCGAGCCCAGATCGAGCTGCTCCAGCACCCAGAGGCGCTGCTGCGCGAAGGACGCGGGCAGCTTCTGGGTGCGCGGCACCGGCACCACCGGGGGCGGACCCTCGAAGCGCGGCTCCTTCGCCGAGGCCGCGATGCGCGCCGCCAGGTCCGCCACCGTGGGGGACTCGAACAACGCCTGCAGGGGCAGGTCCACCTGGAACGCCGTGCGCAACCGCGACGTCAGCCGCGTGGCCAGCAGCGAGTGCCCTCCCAGCTCGAAGAAGCTGTCGGTGGCGCCCACCCGCTGCACCTGGAGGAGCGACGCGTAGAGCTCCGCGACCTGGGCCTCCATCGGCGTGCGCGGCGCGACGAACTCGCGCGCGGCCTCCGTGGACACATCCGGCGCGGGCAGCGCCTTGCGGTCCACCTTGCCGTTGGGCGTCAGGGGCATCGCGTCCAGCACGACCAGCGCGGACGGCACCATGTACTCGGGCAGCCGCTCCTTCATGAGCGCGCGCAGGGCCTGGGACTCCAGCGTCTGTCCGGGCCGCGCCACCACGTAGCCCACGAGCCGCGCGTCGGCCCCGCCGCCGCGCACCACCACGGCGGCGTCGCGCACGCCCGGGGCCTGGCTCAGCACCGCTTCAATCTCTCCCAGTTCGATGCGGTAGCCGCGCAGCTTCACCTGGTGGTCGACGCGGTTGAGGTACTCCAGCACGCCGTGGGCGGCCCACCGCACGCGGTCGCCCGTGCGGTACACGCGCAGGCCCGGCACGCCGCCGTACGCGTCCGGGATGAAGCGCTCCGCCGTGAGGTCCGGCCGGTGGAGATAGCCCCGGGTGACGCCCTCGCCGCCGATGAACAGCTCGCCCGGCACGCCGCGCGGCACCGGGTTCAGCCCGCTGTCCAGCACGTACACCTGCGTGCCGGAGATGGGCCGGCCAATCGGCACGCCGCCCGTGCCCGAGGCCACCGCGTGCGCGGTGGACCACACCGTCGTCTCCGTGGGGCCGTACACGTTCCACAACACGCGGCAGCGCGGGAGCAGCGACTCGGCCAGCTCGCGCGGCAGGGCCTCGCCGCCGGTGAGGGCCGTCAGCTCCGGGCCCCGCCAGTCCGTCTCCAGCAGCAGCCGCCAGGTGCTCGGCGTGGCCTGGAGCACCGTCGCCCCGCACTGCCGGAGCAGGCCCGCCAGCCGCGAGCCGTCCACGGCGATGTCCCGCGACGCGATGACGACCTGCCCGCCCACCGACAGCGGCAGGAACAGCTCCAGCACCGCGATGTCGAACGACAGCGTGGTGACGGCCACCAGCACGTCCTTCGAGGACATGCCGGTCGTCTCACGCAGTGCCGCCAGGAAGCGCGCCACCGCGCCGTGCGGCACCTGCACGCCCTTGGGACGGCCGGTGCTGCCGGAGGTGAAGAGCACGTACGCCACGGCCTCCGGCGGCACCGCGTCGCGCAGCGGCGAGCCGTCCTCCGCCGCGATGGCCTCCGCGTCCCCGTCCAGCAGCACCACACGCGCCGCGTGCGGCGGCAGGATGGACTCCAGCGAGCGCTGCGACACCAGCACCGGCATCCCGCTCGCTTCCACCATGTACGCCAGGCGGTCCGTGGGGAACGCAGGGTCGAGCGGCACGTAGGTGCCCCCGGCCTTCAGCACGGCGAGCACCGCCACCAGCATGTCGAGCGAGCGCTCCACGCACAGGCCCACCCGCACTTCCATGCCCACGCCCTGCCGGCGCAGGTGACGCGCCAGCCGCGAGGCCCGTGCCTCCAGCTGCGCGTACGTGAGCGACTGGTCCCCGAACGTGGCGGCGACCGCGTCCGGCGTGAGGTCCACCTGGGCTTCGAAGGCGCCGTGCTGTGTGCTCCACGGCAGCGGGGCGGGGCGGGGCGGCTGCCAGGCGATGAGCACCTCGTGGCGCTCGGCGTTGGTGAGCAGCGGCAGACGGGAGACGGCCTCGTGCGGACGGCGGACGGCGCCCTCCAGCAACACGCGCAGGTGCTCCGCCATGCGCGCCATCGTGGGCGCGGTGAAGAGGTCGGAGTCGTATTCGAGGAAGCCCTTGAGGCCGGCTTCCGTCTCCAGCACCTGGAGCATCAGGTCGAACTTCGACGTCAGCGTGTCCAGCTCCATCGCCTCCAGCTTCACGCCCTCCACGGACGCCGCGCCGCGGAAGGAGGCCTGGAGCGTGAGCATCACCTGGAAGAACGACGTGCGCCCCTGGGTGCGCTCCGGGCGCAGCTCCTCCACCAGCCGCTCGAAGGGGAAGTCCTGGTGCTCATGCGCCGCGAGCACCGTCTCGCGCACCTGGTGCAGCAGCGCGCGGAAGGACGCGGAGGGCTCCACCTGAGTGCGCAGCACCACCGTGTTGACGAACAGGCCGATGAGGCCTTCGACCTCGCCGCGTGTGCGGCCCGCCACCGGCGAGCCCACCGTCACGTCCTCCTGCCCCGCGTAGCGCGACAGCAGCACCTGCCAGCCCGTCAGCAGCACCATGAAGAGCGAGGCGCCCTCCTGCTGCGCCAGGGCCTTCAGCGCGTCCGTCAGCTCACGAGCCAGCAGGAGCTCATGCCGGGCTCCCCGGCCGCTGCGGGCCGCGGGGCGGGAGAAGTCGGTGGGCAGCTCCAGCGCGGAGGGCACTCCGGCCAGCTGGCGCTTCCAGTAGTCGAGCTGCTTCTCCAGCCGAGGGCCCTGCATCCACTCGCGCTGCCAGACGCCGAAGTCCGCGTACTGGATGCCCAGCGGCGGCAGGGGCACGGCCTGTCCGCGTGCGAGCGCGCCGTAGAGGAGCGCCACCTCACGCACCAGCAACGTCATGGACCAACCGTCGGAGACGATGTGGTGCACCACCACCACGAGCAGGTGCTCCTTCGACGCGGACGTCAGCAGCAGCGCGCGCAGCAGCGGGCCCTTCGCGAGGTCGAAGGGCCGGGCCGCGACTTCACGCGCCAGTCGCCACGCTGCTTCCGGCGGCGAGCCCGTGAGGTCGTGATGCTCCAGCGCGAGCGCCGGCTCCGTCGACACCACCTGCACGGGGCCGGCTTCGTCCTCGCGGAAGGTGGTGCGGAGCACTTCATGACGGCGCACGACTTCGCGCAGCGCGCGCTCCAGCACGGCCACGTCGAGCGCGCCCTCCAGGCGCACCGCCATGGGCACGTTGTAGAGGGACGTGCCGGGCTGCAGCTGATCAATGAACCAGAGGCGCTGCTGGGCGAAGGACAGGGGCAGCGGGCGCGTGCGCTCCCGCACCGGGATGAGGCCTTGGACGGAGTTGCCGGCGATGGCCTTCTGCGCGGCCATCTTCTTGAGCAGCTCCGCGCGTTTCTCCGGTGAGAGGTTCGCGATCCGCTTCGACAGCTCCTGGCTCATCTTGTGTACTCCGCGCTCGGGGACGCCATCGCGAGCGCCACTCGGGGCAGTGGCATTCGCGAGAAGTCAGACCTGCTGCTGATTCCGGATTGCCGCCCTGGACCGCTCTCTCTTGAGAAGCAGGGGGTGGGTCAAATCCGCACTGGCCACGCTATTCCGTGGGCAACCGAGCTGTCATGGGGGCGCCCAGCCGGAAGGCCGAGTGAATTCGAGCATTTGCGGGAAGAGGCTGGATCCCCGAACTCATCACCGGAAGGACTCACGGTGTCGCTCAGAGGGGAACCTGCTCGCGGGGTCGTCCTCCCGCATGGAGTGGGAGCAGGCCTGGGGTTGGCCTGCTCGCCACCGGTCAGCGACTGCGTTTCAGCCCACCTTCGCCAGTGGCGGCGGCGCGGCCAGCACGGCTGGCGTGGGCACGGTGTAGCCCACGGCCAGGAGGATCTCCGCGATGGCGTCGCTGACGTTGGCCTGCGTGTCGTTGTACTCGGTGGGCTTGCAGAAGATGCACACCGCCAGGACGGGGCCCTGGAGCGTGAACTCCGCGATCTCCACCTGCGGCACGGGCTTCTCCTGGACGCCCTTCACCGTGACCATGCGATCCACCAGTGCCTGCTGGAGCACCGTCACGTCCACGCCATGCATCAGCGGCAACTTGACCGTCATCTTTCGGTACGGGTGGTGGCTGTAGTTGATGATGTTGTCGCTGAACATCTGGTTGTTGCCCACGGCGATCCGCACGTTGTCGGACGTGTCGAGCGTGGTGACGAACAGGCCGATCTCCTGGACGATGCCCACGACGCCGCCGGCTTCGATCTCCTCGCCCACGCGGAAGGGGCGTAGCACCAGCAGGAAGATGCCCGCGGCGAAGTTGGCCAGCAGCCCGGACCAGGCCGCGCCGATGGCGATACCCGCGGCGGCGATCAACGCGGCGAAGGACGTGGTCTCCACGCCCATCACCCCCAGGATGCCGACGATCAGCATCAACGTGAGCGTGCCGGTGAACAGCGAACCGACGTAGCGGATCAGCGTGGCGTCCAGCTGCCGCCGCTGCAGGCCCATGTCCAGCACCTTGCGGAAGCCGGCGATGATCGTCCGCCCGATGAACCAGATGAACAGCGCCCCAATGACCTTGAGCAGCAGCGGGAGCGCTTCGGTCAGGGCAAGTGACTTCAATTGAACGACGATTTCATCCATGGCTCGAACTCCCTTGACCCGGACCGGGTGTGCGCGTGCCTTTTGCACGGGACCGGCCGGGCCATGCAAGCCGGGTTGCCTTGAATCCACATTTTTCCAGGAGGGCCGTCCTGACCCGCCCGGGGTCGTGATGCCCGGGCCTTGCGTGGAGGGACCGAGAGGCCGACGTTGCGGCGCATGCGCCTGTTCCCGGTCGCGGTCTCGTTGTTCCTGAGTGCCTGCACGGCCTCCCGCGTCGCGGTGCCTCCGGCCCCGGGCGAGGAGGTGACGGTCTTCGTCCATGGGTACCGCGGGTCGTTCCTCGCGACGGCGGACGGCGAGCACGAGCGGGCCTGGGTGTCCGTGGGTGACGTGCTGACGCGCGGTGAGCGGTCGCTGGCGCTACCGTTTCCCGGGCAGCGGGCGACGCCGGGCTTCGGGCCGCTCGAGGCGGACGGACCGGTGACGCGCTTCACCGTGCTGCCGTGGGTGGCGCGCTACGACGTCTACAAGGGCTTCCTGGAGTTCGCGCGCGAGCGGCTGCCGGGCTTCATCGTCTTCGACTACGACTGGCGGCAGGACAACCGCGAGACGGCGAAGCGGCTGTGCGCGCTGCTGGATTCGCTCGCGGAGGCGCGGGGCGGCCGGGTGAAGGTGAACCTGGTGGCGCACAGCATGGGCGGGCTGATCACCCTGCACTGCCTGCGCTACGGCACCGGGGACGACACGGGCGAGCCCACGTGGGCGGGCGCCCGGCACGTGAAGCGCGTGGTGTTCCTGGGCACGCCGTTCCGGGGCGCGCCGGGCATGTTCGACGACTTCACCCTGGGCACGCCGGTGGGGCGCAACCGGGCGCTCCTGTCACCGGAGGCGCTCTTCACCTTCGCGTCCGCGTTCCAACTGCTGCCGGCGGAGAGCGACTTCTTCGTCGACGCGAGCGGCCAGCCGGTGACGTTCGATGCCTACCGACCGGACGCGTGGGTCGACGGCGGGTGGGGCGTGTTCCAGGACCCGGCGGTGCAAAAGCTGCCCGCGTATCGCCAGTGGCTGGAGCGCATGCTCAAGGCGCGCTCGGAGCTGGCGCGGGCCCTCGCCGAGAACGATGGACCGCCGCCGCCCTTCCGCACGCTGGCGGTGGTGGGCGTGGGGCATCCGTTGATCAAGTCGTTCCGGATCATCGACGGGAAGCCCACGTTCGAGGATCCGGTGCTCGCGGACGGAGATGGTTCGGTCCTGACGGCGCGGGCCTTGCCGCCGCCGCCGCTCCACGTGGACCGGCTGGAGACGCAGGCGGACCACGTGGGGATGATGGGCGACGAGGAGGTCCAGGAGGCTGTCGCGCGCTTCGTCACCGGCGACTGAGGCGGAGCGGCTCAGTCGCCCTGGATGGCGGCCTGCCAGTCGCCGTCCGCGGAGATGCCCACGCGCATGCCGATGTAGCTCTTCTCCTTGCGCATGTCGGTGATCATCGAGTCCGGATAGATGCCCTTGAGCAGGGCGAAGTCCGCCTCGGTGGCGCCTTCACGGAAGGCGGTGGGCCACCAGTAGAGATTGCCCTCCTGGTAGAAGGGGAGGTTGAGGACGTGGACCAGCCGCGCCAGCACCGGCTGCGGGCTGTCCTTCCACTCCTCCTGGATGCGCCAGGTGGTGGCCATGTCCTGGTCGGGGTCGTAGGAGAAGCGCACGCTCGGGCCCTTCTCGTCGCCCAGCTTCTGGAGGCCCGCGTAGTCGCACGCCACGGCGGCCTTGATGATGCGCTCGCGCATGGACGCCACGGCCGGGGGCAGGGGCTTCGCGGTGGGCTTGGGGATGGGGCTCAGCCGGCTCGCCGAGCACGACGCCGCGGCCGGGGCGCTCGGCTTGGAGGCAGGCGGGGCAGGGGGAGGGGCGGGCTTGGGCGGGGTGGGCATGGTCGGGCTCGGGGCAGGGGACGCCGCGGGCGTCCGGGGTGACTCCGTGCAGGCCAGGCAGGCGGCGAGGAGACAAGCGGATAGCAGGGGAGCGCGGTTCATGTCCCCGGGTCTAGTCCATGGCATGTCAGGATTGCGTGCTTGCGTCGTCTGGGGACTTCGGTTACTCCTCCGACACCGGAAAGTGGTTCTGCGCGATTAGCTCAGCTGGATAGAGCGTTGGCCTCCGGAGCCAAAGGCCGCAGGTTCGAATCCTGCATCGCGCGCTGTAAAGGCCCGGAATCACTGGGGAAAACCCAGGGATTCCGGGCCTTTGCTTTTGGGCCCTTCCCAGGTCCGTCCGAAGCGCGCCAGGCAGTGCCAGACCTTCTTGAGGGCCTGGGGATCCACCGACGCGTCCGCGCGCGCCCGTCCAATGATGAACGGCGTGAGGCGTTCATCGTCCGCGAGCTGCTCCGCGAGCCGGAGGATGTCTTCACCCCGGGAGCTCGCGTGAGGACGCAACTCGTCCAGTGTGACGGCATGGCCCGGATGCCATTCCACGCGGACGCCCAGCGCGAGAGCTTCATCCTCGATGGGGGTTCCCTGGTAGCTGGGGTCGAGCACCAGGGCCTCGATGTCCTCCGGAATCCGGAGGTTTCCATGGACGTGGGCCTCGACGTACCAGTCCAGCGGATCCTCGAAGGGCGTGGCCTCCGCCAGGCCAATCAGCGCCATCCGCTCGGAGGTCCCGAAGCACGTGGGCTCGAAGACGCTGTCCGGGAAGCAGAAGCTGGAGCGGTCCAGCGCTGCCTCCGTCAGCCGGAAGTAGCTGGAGCCGAAGCGCGGCGAACCGCCATGGGCATCGCCGCGGAAGTTCAGCGAGCCGTACTTGGGGCGCTCGCTGCCGTGGCGCGTGTCATAGAAGCCATTGAACAGACGGCTCTCCCACCGCCAGCGGGCTCCGTCGGGAAACGCCGTGAGGCCGCCGTTGCTCGTGCGCGTCTCGAACTGGGAGCGGTACCGGCCGTCCCGCCGCATCGCGGTCAGGATGCCGTCTCCCTCGAAGAGGACATCCGGATGGAAGTGCAGGGTGACCCGGAGCTGGCGATCCATGGGGCCGCCCCGGGCCTGCTGGTGGACATGCTCCAGGGCGGGATGACGCGAACGCATGTCCCGCTCAGACGCCCGTCACCTGACGGATGAACGCGAGCATCCGCGAACACGTCGTGTCCAGGTCCATGTGCGCCTCGGCCATGCGGCGGGCCTCCAGTCCCATGGCCTCCAGTGTAGCCGGGCGCTGCACCAGCGCGTCCAACATGTGCGCCAGCGCCGTGTAGTCCCCCGCCGGCACGATGCGCCCGTCCACGCCGTCGCGCACCAGCTCGCCCACGCCGCCCGCGGGCGTCGACACCACCGCCAGGCCCGCGGCCTTCGCCTCCGCGATGGCCCAGGACGACATGTCCGCCATCGTCGGCAACACGAAGAGGTCCGCCGCCTGCGCCAGGCCAATCAGCTCCGGCGAGTTCGGCTGTACGCCCACGTGGACGCGCACTCCCGGCGGCGCCTCGAAGGGCGTGGTCGTCACCAGGTCCAACCGCCAGTTCCTCCGCCGCGTCTCCCGCGCCCAGCGCAAGAGCAGCTGGCCGCCCTTGCGCCCCAGGTCGCCTCCCACGAAGAGCAGCCGCACCACGCCGTCCCGGGGCTTCTTCTCCGGCGCGGGGCGCCACAGCGTCGTGTCCACGCTGGGCCACACGACATGCACGCTCGCGCCGGGCACGCCGTACTCCTCCACCAGCGAGCGCTTGGTGTACTCCGAGAAGGACAGCATCCCCTTCGCGATGGCGTACGTGCGCCGGTGCAGCACGTTCTTCGCCCGGCCCAGCCAGCCCGCGTGCTGCGTGCGCAGGCCGTAGTAGCGCAGGTATTCCTCCAGCCCGCTGGGCGTCGCGTCCGTGGAGATGACGCTCGGCACGCGGCGCATGAAGTCGTGCGACAGGTGCGCCAGCCGCTGCGTGTGCACCACCGCGGCCCGCACCGGCTCCCGCGAGGAGGCCTGGTTCAGCGCGACGCGGGCCCGCAGCCCTCCGCGCATCGACAGCCGCGAGCGCACCATGGGCAGGTACTCCCAGAGGTCATCCGCGTGTTCGTCGATGGGCAGCCACACCGGCGTGATGTCGGTGCGACGCCCCATGGCCCGCTTGAGGTTGTCCAGGAACACCGCGTTGCCGAGCGTCGTCTCGATGACGAACGCGATGCGTGGGGCTGAGGACTGCATCCGCTGCGCGCGCCTCCCCAGGGCCGGGGTGCCCCTCCCGGGCATATAGGTGCCCGGTGCGGCATCACCAACGGCACCCCAGGGCACCCGTCCGGATTCACACGAAGGGGAGGGACCGCTGTCACGCCTCCGACTGCACGGGCTGCTCCGGCAGGTGGAAGCGCACCTCGCGCACTCGGCGCGGCGACGCCTCCACCACCTCCAGCACCGTGCCGTCCGGCATGGTCAGCTTCGTGCCCGGCTCCGGGATGGCGCCTCCCGCGAGCGCGATGCACAGGCCCGCGACGGTGGAGTAGTCCTCGCTCTCCTCCAGCTCCAGCCCCAGCGCGCGATTCACCTCGCGCAGGCTCGCCTCGCCCTGCACCACCGCGAGGGTGGGACCCTCGCGCCGCACCAGCACCTCCGGCGTCTCGGACTCGCTGAGGATGTCCCCCACGAGCTCCTCCACCAGGTCCTCCACCGTCACCAGCCCCACCACGCCGCCGTGCTCATCCACCACCACCGCCAGCTGCATCCGCCGGCGCTGCAGCTCCTTCATCGCCGCGATGGCGCGCATGGACTCCACCAGGAACAGCGGCGGGCGCAGCACGTCCTCCAGGACGATGAGGTTCCCCTCCCAGGCCACGCCAAGGAGGTCCTTGGCCACGATGTAGCCCACCACGTTGTCGATGGTGCCCTCGTACACCGGCATCCGCGAGTGCCCGTGCTCCAGCAGCACCTGGCGGATCTCCTCGTTGCTCGAGTGCCGGCGCAGCGCGACGATGTGCTCGCGCGTCACCATCACCTCGCCCAGCGTCAAATCCCCCAGCTCGAAGGCCCGCGACGCAATCTCCCCCGCGCGCGGATCCAACGTGCCCTGCTTCGACGCCTCCTCCACCAGCTGCATCAGCTCGTCCGGCGACAGGCGCGACTCGGAGAAGTTCGTCTTGTCCCCGAAGAGCTTCAGCACCACGTTGGAGCTCGCGGTGAGGAACCACACCAGGGGCCGCATCACCCACGACAACGCCTTGAGCGGCCGGCCCAGCGTCAGCGCGTACTGTTCGGAGTAGCGCAGCGCCAGGGACTTGGGCACCAGCTCCCCCAGCACCAGCGACAGGTACGACACCAGCGCGACCACCAGCGCGAACGCGACCTGGCTCGCCGTGGCCTCCGGCACGCCCAGCCCCGCCAGCACCCCCGCCAGCCGCTGCGCGATGCTCGCGCCGCCGAAGGCCGCCGCCGTGGAGCCAATCACCGTGATGCCAATCTGCACCGTGGCGAGCAGCCGCTCCGGATCATCCCGCAGCGCCGCGACGGCCTTCGCGGACTTGCTGCCCTGCTCCAGGAGCTCCTTCAGCCGCGTCTTGCGCACGGACAGCAGGCCCAGCTCGGCGCCCGCGAAGACGCCATTGGCCAGGACCAGCAAGAGGATGATGACGAGCTCCGTGACGATGGCGGACCTCCCGGCTGGACCCACCCCGCCTCTTGGAGGCGGGTGACGCCTCCAGTCCTACACCCCCAGCGATTGCAGGAGGAGCGACAATTGGTCGCGACTCGCTCCCTTGGGCAAGTAGTAGTGGGGACCGGACATGAGTGCGCTGCCCACATCCTGCGCAGCCGCGGAGGTGAGGAAGACGATGCGCGGGTTGGTGGACGCGCGTGGCAGCTTCTCCACCACCTCCAGGCCGCTCATCCCTGGCATGTTCAGGTCCAGCAGCATGACGCCGAAGCGCTCGCCCCGCCGCAGCGAGTCGAGCGCCTCCTGTCCGTCCGCTGCCTCGGTGGTCTCATAGCCGAGGTCCTCCAGGCTCACCCGGAGGAACTCCCTCCAGTCCGCGTCGTCATCCACGACCAGGACCTTCCGAGCCCCATCATCCAGCGCGAGTCGCCCCAAGCATCCTCCTGACTTGAGGAGAACCTTCCGGGGCCCCGCTGGCATTCGCGGCACTTGTACTCAGGGACAGCCTCCAGCAGGCAGCCGGGCAGGCCCTAGAACAGCGCCATGCCCAGCTGTCCCACCAGGTACTGGAGGGCGGGCCTGACGTTGTGGACCGCCGTGCGCGGCTTCGCGGGCTCCGACGCCTGGCACCACGCGGGCTCACCCACCAGCTGGCCGGCCATGTGGCTGAAGACGCGGAAGCGGCCCAGGTCCGTGCTGCTGCCCGAGTTGTAGATGCGCAAGGAGCGCTCGCCCGGGGTGCCCAGGTCCGCCTCGCTGGGGATGTGCCGGTGGCCGTGCAGCACCAGGTCCGCCCTGCCCCCCACGCGCTCCAGCAGTCGGCTTCCCAACGCGAGCTCCGACGCGTGGGGCAGCCCGAACTTCGTGGCGACCCACTCCGGGAAGCTCTCCAGCGGCAGCGGCATCACGTGGTGGTGCAGCAGCACCGCGACCAGCGTGTCCTTCGGCGCCTGCACCAGCGCGCGGTCCACTTCCTCCACGACGCCTTCCGTCAGTTCGCCGTGGCTGTGGAAATAGTTGCGGTTGTGCTCACCGGTGGAGTCCACGCAGACCAGGAAGAGGCCCGCCTTCTCCACCGTGTGGACCTTGCGTCCCTCCATGAAGGCGCTGCCCACATCCTCGCCGGGCCGGTCATGGTTGCCGGGGATGAAGGTGAGGCGTCCGGTCTCCATCCAGGGAGAGAAGTGTTCACGGAAGCGCTGGAACTCGGCGTGGGAGCCGCGGTGCGTGAGGTCTCCCGTCACCACCACGTGATCCACCTCCTGCGCCGTCAGGGCCTTCACCAATGAGGACGCGGATGCATCGCTCTCGCGGCTCATGTCCAGGTGAAGATCCGAAAGATGCGCCAGCTTCAGGGAGGGCATGTTGAAGGAGATAGGCATCGACTCTTCGAGCGGCGAGGGTTGCTGTACGAAGGTTCGTCAAAAGTTGGGCCAGCGTCGTTCACCCCACCCCGTTGCTGGGGATCCACTCCGTCGCGGGAGTGCCACGAGCACGCATCGGCACCAGGCGCGTGCCTGACACCACGCGCAACCGCGTGCCGCGCCAGTCCACCGTGCGCCTGAACGCGCCGTGCCACCATGCGGCGAAGAGCAGCGCGTCCTTCACCAGCACCGCGGGCACCGCGCGCAAGGAAACCGGCTGGGGCCGCAGCGAGCGGAACACCGCCACGTCCACCCAGACCTTGCCCAGCGCCACCGCCAGCGCCGCCAGGCCCGTGAGCGCGGACGGGTGGATCAACGCACCCAGCACCGCGAGCGGAGCCGGGTTGAGGAGCGCCTGCGCCATGTACGTCGAGGGCGATACCGCTGTGCGGTGGATGACGCTCCAGCGCAGGTAGCGCTGGAAGAAGGCGTCCACGCTCTTGCGCAGGGACACGTTGAAGACAGGGGCGTGCGCCAGCACCACGCGCTTGCCCAGCTTGCGCGTCACCCACTGGCCAATGACGTAGTCCTCCGCCAGCACGTCCTTCACGGAGAAGAAGCCGCCCAGCGACTCCACGTCCTCGCGGCGCAGCGCCATGGACTTGCCCACCACGATGTCGCGGTCCGCCACGTGCTTCGCGGCGATCATCCCCGCCGCCGCGCTGGAGGACAGGTGCAGGTTGTCCAGGAGCGAACCGAAGCTCTTCTCACCCACCCCCGCCACCGGGTGCGTCACGCAGCCCACCGTGGGGTCCTCGAAGGCGGCGGCGATCTCCTCCAGGTAGCCGTCCCCCACGCGGGTGTTGCTGTCGCTCACCACCCACAGGTCGAACCGGGCCTCGGACGACAGCGTCACCAGCTGGTTCACCTTGGGGTTGAGGCCGGGCTCGCCCTCCTGGAGCACCACGCGCATGACGTGGGGCCACTTCGCCTGCGCCGCCCGCGCCACCGCCCAGGCCGGGTCGCGCGTGTCCTTCACACCCAGCAGCACTTCGTAGTGGGGGTAGGGCAGCCGCGCGAACTGAGCGAGGTTGGCTTCCAGGTCGTCATCCACGCCGCACAGCGGCTTGAGGATGGACAGGCCGGGCTTGTGCGTGGGGCCAGCGGGGACGGCGCGGCGGTGGCGGCGCACGAACAGCGCCTGGAGGAGGAGGGCCAGGAGGCCCACTGCGGACGCGGCCAGGAGGAGGCTGGAGGCGATGAGCATGTCGCCACCCTAGAGGTCCCACAAGGCGGGACCGGGGCGGCGGGGCGGCGGGACGGCCAACTCGCCGTGACACGTCGGTGAAGCCGCCTACTCCAGGTCGCGGCTTCGCGGGTGGCGCACGTCCTTGCCGCGCACCATGTAGATGACCATCTCCGCCACGTTGAGCGCGTGGTCGCCAATGCGCTCCAGGTGCTTCGCGATGAACATCAACGCCGTGGCCCGGCGGATGTTGCGCGAGTCCTCCATCATGTACGCCAGGAGCTCGTTGAAGATTTTAAGGAAGAGGGCATCCAGCAGGTCGTCACCCTTGAGGACGTCCTCCGCCTTGGCCGCGTCCCCGGACACAAACGCGTCCAGGGCCTTCTTCACCTGCTGTTGCGCCAGCTCCGCCAGCTTCGGCGTGTCCACGTACGGCGCCAGCGGCGGCGCCTGGTTCAGGTCCATGGCGCGCTCGGCGATGTTCACCGCCAGGTCGCCAATGCGCTCCAGGTCGGTGACGATTTTGAGCGCCGTGGTGATGAGGCGCAAATCCGAGGCGGCCGGCTGGCGCAGCGCGAGGATGCGGCGGCACAGGTCGTCGATGTCGACCTCCAGCCGGTTCACTTCGCGGTCCGCCCCTACCACCTGCTCCGCCAGCGCCGAGTCGCGGTCGGTGAGGGCGCGGGTGCTCTGGGAGATGAGGGCCTCCACCTTGGCCCCCATGGCGAGCAGCTTTTCGCGCAGGTTGCGCAGGTCCTGCTCGAATGCCTTGTCGGTGTGCGTGGCCGCCATGTCGTCCTGTTCCGTCGCGCGGGAGGGCTTCAGCCGAACTTCCCGGTGACGTAGTCCTCCGTGCGCTTCTCGTGGGGGTTGGTGAAGATCTGCTCCGTGGGACCGCACTCCACCAATTCCCCCATGTAGAAGAAAGCCGTCCGGTCGCTCACGCGCGCGGCCTGTTGCATGTTGTGGGTCACGATGGCGATGGTGTACGTGGCCTTGAGCTCGTGGATGAGCTCTTCGATCTTCGCCGTGGCGATGGGATCCAACGCGGACGCGGGCTCGTCCATCAGCAGCACCTCCGGCTCCACCGCCAGCGCGCGCGCGATGCACAGGCGCTGCTGTTGACCGCCGGACAGGCCCAGGGCGCTTTCCTCCATCCGGTCCTTCACCTCGTCCCACAGCGCCGCGCCGCGCAGGGACTTCTCCACCCGGGCGGCCAGCTTCGCCTTGTCCTTGAGGCCGCCCACGCGCAGGCCATAGGCGACGTTCTCGAAGATGGACTTGGGGAAGGGGTTGGACTTCTGGAACACCATGCCCACGCGACGGCGCAGGTCCACCACGTCCAGGGCGCGGTCGTGGATGCTGCGGCCGTCCAGGAACACGCTGCCGTCGTGGTTCGCGCCCGGGATGAGGTCGTTCATCCGGTTGAGCGAGCGCAGGAAGGTGGACTTGCCGCAGCCGGACGGGCCGATGAGCGCCGTCACCTTGTGCTCGAGGATGGCCAGGCTCACCTGCTTGATGGCCACCTTGCTGCCGTAGCGCAGGGTGAGCTCGCGGGCTTCCATCTTGTTGCGCGGCGTGGCGGAGGAGAGGGGCATGGGATGAGCGTCAGTGGCCGGCCGCGGCCTTGCGGCGCGTGCGCGTGCGGATGAGGACCGCGACGAGGTTCAGGGCGAAGGTGAGCAGCAGCAGCACCAGCACCGTCGCGTACAGCAGCGGGCGGGTGGCCTCCACGTCCGGCGACTGCGTGGCCAGCACGTAGGTGTGGTAGCCCAGGTGCATGAACTGCGAGTTCAGGCTCGTGGGCAGGTCCGGCAGGAAGTACGCCGCGCCGGTGAAGAGGATGGGGGCCACTTCCCCCGCGCCACGGGAGACGGCCAGCACCGCGCCGGTGAGGATGCCCGGCAGCGCGCCCGGCAGCACCACCCGCGCCAGCGTCTGCGACTGGGTGGCCCCCAGCGCGAGGCTCGCGGTGCGCTGCTCCTGAGGCACGGCGCGCAGCGCCTCTTCCGTGGACACGATGACGACGGGCAGGGTGAGCACCGCCAGCGTGAGCGACGCCCAGAGGATGCCCGGCTGGGCCCAGTGCAGCTCCTCGTAGCCCAGCGCGTGGTCCAGGCCCTTGCCCACGAAGAGGATGAAGAAGCCCAGGCCGAAGAGGCCGAACACGATGGACGGCACGCCCGCCAGGTTCGCCACCGCCACGCGCACCGCGCGGGCCAGGAAGCTGGAGGGCGGTGCGTACTCGTGCAGGTACACCGCTGTCAGGACACCCACCGGCATCACCGCCAGGGTCATGAGCAGCGTGAGCGCCGCGGTGCCGAAGAGGGCGGGGAAGATGCCGCCGCCCATCATCCCGTCCGTGGGCGCCTGGGAGAGGAACTGCCAGGACAGGTGGCTCCATCCGCCCCGGACGACGTCCAGGAGGATGAGGGCGAGCATCGCCACCATGACAAACGCGGCCAGCCCCGTGAGGGACACGAGCGACAGGCCCACGACCTTGCGTGTGGCGTGCTTCACCCCGCACCTCCCTTGAGCCGCTGGATGACCTTCTTCGTCCACACCCCCGCGAGCATGTTCAGCACGAAGGTGAAGATGAACAGCTCCACGCCAATGAAGAAGAGCAGCGCGTAGTGCGGGCTGCCCACCACCACCTCGCCCATCTCCGCGGCGATGGTGGCGGACAGCGAGCGCACGGAGTCGCCCAGGTTCCAGGACACGATGGCCGCGTTGCCGGAGGCCATGAGGACGATCATCGTCTCGCCGATGGCGCGCCCGAAGCCCAGCACGCACGCGGCGAGGATGCCGGGGGCCGCCGCCGGGAGCACCACCTTCCACGCGGTCTCCCAGGGCGTGGCGCCCAGCGCCAGGGACGCCTCCCGGTAGCTGCGCGGCACGGCGGTGAGCGCGTCCTCCGTCACCGTGAAGATGACCGGCACGATGGCCAGCGCCAGGCCCAGGCCCGCCACCACGGCATTGAGCCGGGACGTGAAGCCGAACGCCTCCTGGAGGAAGGAGGCCATCACCATCAGCGCGAAGAAGCCCAGCACCACGGACGGGATGCCGGCGAGCAGCTCGATGGTGGGCTTGAGCACCTCACGCAGGCGGCGCGGGGCGAACTCCGCGGCGAACAGCGCGCCGAAGATGCCCAGGGGCACGGCCACCAGCATGGACACGGCCGTCGTCTTCAGCGTGCCAATGAAGAGCGGAATCATGCTGACCTTGGGCACGTTGGACACCGGCTGCCACACGTAGCCCAGGGGCTTTCCCTTCCGCACCATCTGCGGGAGGAACATCTTGGAGAAGCTGGCCTCCTCGCGCGCCGCCGCGTCGGTCACGAGCGTCAGGGCCTCCTTCGCCACGAAGACGAGGATGAGCACCAGCGCGGCGATGCCCGTGAAGGCCACCGCCGTGATGAGGCCGGCGATGGCCTTCTCCTTCAGCTGGCGCCGGCGTGCCGCGGGCGACAGCATGGGCAGCGCCACTGGGGGCGCGAGGTCCTGCTCCTGCATGACGGCCTGTCTATCCAACATGGGAACCCCGCGCCGGGTGACAATCGCGTGACGCCAACTACTTCACAGGGAAGTAGCCGACCTGGGTGACGATGGCCTGGCCCTCGGCGGACAGCGCGAAGTCGATGAACGCCTTCACCTCGCCCGCGGGCGCCTTGCCCAGGTAGAAGAACAGGTCGCGCGACAGCGGGTACTTGCCGCTCTTCACGTTCTCCGCGCTAGGGGCGAAGGTCTCGTTGCCCTTCTTCACCTTCAGCTCCTTGATGCCCTTGCCGTAGGCGGCGCCGCCGTAGCCGATGCCGTTCTTCTCCTTGGCCACCGCGTTGACCACCGCGGCCGTGCCGGGGAGCGTCTGCGCCTCCGGGGCGAAGTCCTCGCCGCCCAGCACGTGGTCCTTCACGAAGACGTAGGTGCCGGAGGAGTTCTCACGCGAGTACGGGACGATGGGGGCGTCCTGCCCGCCCACGTCCTTCCAGTTCGTCGTGTCGCCCAGGTAGATGGCCTTGAGCTGCTCCGCCGAGAGCGCCTCCACCTTGTTGGTGTCGTTGACGTAGAAGGTGACGCCGTCCCTGGCCACGGACAGCGCGGTGGGCGGCGTGTTGTTGCGGGCGCGGATCTTCGCGGCTTCCGCCTCCTTGATCTCCCGGCTGGACATGGCGATGTCGGTGGTGCCGTTCTGCAGGGCCGCCAGGCCCGTGCCGGAGCCGCCGCCCGTCACTTGAATCTTCGTGGCGGGGTTCTTCTTCATGAACGCCTCCGCCCAGCGCTGGGCGAGGATGACCATGGTGTCCGAGCCCTTCACCGTCACCGTGCCTGCCTGGGCGGTCAGCGGGAGGACGGCGAGCCCGAAGGCGACGAAGCTTGAGAGCAGAGTCTTCTTCATGAGGTGTCTCCTCCCCGAAGGGTGTCGAGGCCACGTGACGATCTATGGACCCGATGTGGCCGTTTGACGGCCCTTGCGTGACAAATGGGTAACGGTAGCGGGCCCCTGGTTACCCGGCTGCCGGGTCCACGATGCGATAGCCCACACCGCGCACCGTCTCCAGGAGGGCGCGGGCAGGGCCCAGCTTGTCGCGCAGGCGCATCACGTGCGTGTCGATGGTGCGCGTCTCCAGCGCGCTGGACAGTCCCCAGACCTGCTCCAGCAACTGTTCGCGGGTCTGCACCCGGCCCAGCCGGGCCATGAGGTACTCCAGCAGGCGGAACTCCAGCGCGGTGAGGGGCGTCTCCTTCTCCTCCACGAAGAAGCGGTGCTGGGTGACGTCCAGGCGCAGGGGGCCCAGCGCCAGGGGTGGGTTGCCCTCCTGGGGCGAGGACGCGCGCCGGAGGATGGCCTTGAGCCGGAGCACCAGCTCGCGCACGGAGAAGGGCTTGACGACGTAGTCGTCCGCGCCGACCTCGAAGCCTCGGATGCGGTCCGCCTCCTCGCTCTTCGCGGTGAGCATGACGATGAGCACGTCACGCAGGCGGGGGTTGGCGCGCAGGTGGCGGCAGACCTCGATGCCGGACAGGTCCGGCAGCATCAGGTCCAGCAGCACCACGTCCGGGGTCTGCTCCCGCGCGGCGGTGAGCGCCGCCTCCCCGGTGAAGGCCACGCGGGTGGTGAAGCCCGCGCCGCGCAGGTTGAAGTCGATGAGCTCCGCTAGGTCGCGCTCGTCGTCGACGATGAGTACGTGGGACATGGCGGGCACGTACTGTGCGCGCATCGCTTCGCGCCTACGTGACGCGCCGGCAACAAGTGCGTCACGTCCGTCACGGGAAGGTGTGCGCGAAATACGACGGGCGCGGACGGGCCCCGGGGAGAAGGGGGACGGGGCCGTCCGCGCCGCTTGTCCTCGCCCGGGTTGCGCGAGGCCACCTTCGGCGTGCGGTCCAGCGCATCCGCGCCGTGGCCGCCGCCATTCTTTCTGTTGGGCACCCCCCGCATGGCGGCGTCCACGCCGCGCGGCTCATGGGCTTGAGGCGCGGGGGACGGCGGACGTCAGACGGCGGCTGCTTCGTCCAGGCCACCGCGGCGCGGCAGCTGTTTGCGGCGCAGCGCGATGCCCTGCTCATCCGGAGCGTCAGGCGGGGCCACGGAGGCCACGCCGCGCAACGCGGGCTGGAGCGAGGCAAGGAACGCGGCCAGGCCGCATCCGGTGGGGACCGGTTCGATGAACAGGCCGCCCGAACGGCGGTGCTTCTCCGCGAAGACCTTGATGCCAACGTCGGCACGGTGGTGGTCTTCCTCGAAGGGGCCCTGGTTGGCCTGCCCCTGGCTCATCGGGACGATGGGCGTGAAGGGCTTCGAAGGCGCCATCACCCCGGGCAGGACCCCGAGTCCGATGACGACCAGTGCCATCAGCAGCAGCTTCAGCAGGCTGCTCACGCGTGCCACGACCGACGCGCGCGCGTGCCCCAGGCCGTTTCCGGCGCCGGGAACCGCGAGGGCTGTGGCCTGGGAAAAACGCATGTCTCGCTGGAGCACGAACATCCTGACGGAGCGTGTACTCCTGCATGCGACGGGGGTGCTTCGCAAGCCCCCGTACGGGGAAACCGCATCTTTCCAAACCCGCGAGGGTGATCACGGGCGCCGCAGGGAACGCCCCGGCGCCGCCATCCACTGCAGGGTGAATTCGCCCCCTTCGGGCCGCAGGGCGACCGCGCAGCCCTTGCGGAGCTTGTCCGGCAGGGCATGACCCAGCGCGAGCGCGGCGGCGCGCTCCAGCGAGGGATTGTGTCCCACCAGCGCCCAGCCCGGGCCCACGTCGCGCGCCAGCTTGAGCACGTGGCGGGCCGCGCCCTTCATGGGGACGAGCGCGGGGTGGACCTCCACGTGGGACAGGCCGAGCGCGTCCGCGAGCAGCTCCGCGGTCTGCACCGCGCGCACCAGGGGGCTGGTGATGACGCCCATGAGCGGCGTGAGGCGCGTGAGCTTCTTCGCGTGCTGACGGAAGGCGGCGCGGCCCTGGGGAGTGAGGGCACGGGCCTCGTCGCCCAGGGCGTGGGAGTCCTCGGCCACGGCGTGGCGCACGAGGAGGAGGGGCAGATCGCGTTCGGCCATGGGCGCGCGTTGTAGTGCGTTTCGCGCCCGTGGGGATGTGACGAACGGGTGGACTGCTGAGTGGACTACTCCACACCGCCCAGGAGGAAGGCGATCAGGAGCAGCGCGAGCACGCCGGTGGTGATGGCGGCGAAGGCGCGGTCCCTCTGCGCGCGGAAGATGCCCAGGGACAGGGCCACGCGCAGCACGGGCACGGTGATCATCACCAGGAGCCCCGCCATCACGAAGGACTGGCCGCGCACGGCCATGACACCCTCGAAGACGTCCGTCAGCTGGTGCGGCGCGTCGTCCGGCGAGGTGAGGCGCTGGAGCGCGTCCGAGGACGAGAAGTAGTCCGGGTGCCGGAAGAAGGTCATCACCATGCCGCACACGACGAGCGACAGGCTGAGCAGCACGCCGCCGCGCAACAGCTGGCTGATGAGCAGCTCCGGCGTGAGCGGCACCACCTCCTGCTCCGTGACGGCGGTGGTGGTGGCTGCCGTCTCCCGAGGAGACGGACGTTCGGCGGATTCCAAGCTCATCCGTGGATTCCCTTGGACAGCATCTCGTAGGACACCCACAGCAGCACGGCCACGAAGAGCCTGCGCAGGGAGCCGCTCTTGAGCTTCGTGAGGTAGCGCGAGCCCGCGAACGCGCCCAGCGTGACGCCCACGCAGACGGGGCCGGCGATGAACGGGTCGATGTCGCCGCGCGCGAAGTAGATGCCCGCGCTGGCCGCCGCCGTGACGCCAATCATGAAGTTGCTGGTGGCGGTGGAGACCTTGATGGGCAGCCCCATCGCCAGGTCCATGGCCGGCACCTTCAGCGCGCCGGAGCCGATGCCCAAGAGCCCGCTCACCGTGCCCGCGATGTACATGAGCCCCAGGCCCATGAGCGGCCGGTGCACGCGGTACGCCACCTCGCCGCCGGTGGACATGTCGTAGTAGCTGCCGTGCAGCGCGAGCCGGTCCGCGAGGGCATCCGGCGGCGGCTCTTCCCGGGGTCTGCCGTCCTCGCGCAGCTTGCGCAGCATCGCGAGCGCCGAATAGGCCATCACCGCGCCGAAGAGGAAGTACAGCGCGCGGCCACCCACCGCGCCCGCGAGCATCGCGCCCGTGACGGCGCCCGCCACGGTGGCCAGCTCCAGGAACATGGCCACGCGCATGTTGGCCAGACCGTCGCGCACGTACGCCGCCGCCGCGCCGCTGGACGTGGCGATGACGGACACGATGGAGGCGCCCACCGCGTAGCGGATGTCCACCTTGAGCACGAGCGTGAGGACGGGGATGAGGATGAGGCCACCGCCCAGGCCCAGCAGCGAACCCAGCAGGCCCGCTCCAATGGAGACGCACAGCACGATGGCGACGAAGTTGAACGGAGTGGCATCCACGGCGGCGGCCATCTTCCTCCCGGCCCTCCCGCATGCAAGCGCTTCACGCACAGCCCGCCTGGTTGCCCGCCCTGGACCGTCCCCCCAGTGCGAGCGGACGGTGGGCCTTCAACGTTGCCGGGGCGCGTCGGACGGCTTCGTGTCGTGTGACGGAGGCGTGTCCGGGGGCTGCGGCATGGGCCAACCCTGGAAGAGCGGCCAGCCCCGGTAGGGATTGCCCCGGGTGGGTTCTTCCGTGGGTTCCGTTGGCTCCAGGCGCTGACCGGGGTGCGGTGGCGTGCGCAGCAGCACCCACGCCAGCACGACGCACAGCAGGCTCATCGCGACGATGCTCCACGCGCGCGTGCGGGGCTCCAGCTCCATCTAGAAGCGCCCCCGCTTGAGCAGGTCGCCCTTGGAGAGCGAACCCAGCAGGTGCCGTCGTCCGTCCACCACGGGCAGCCGATCCAACTCCGTGTGGCCGAACCGCGCGGCCACCTCCGCCAGGGACAGGTCCGGGGTGATGGGCTGCACACCGGTGTCCATCACGTCCGCGGCCACGGTGGCCTGGAGCAGCGAGTGGTCCGGCAGGTGGCCCTTGAGCGCGTCCAGGGTGATGACGCCCAGCAGGCGCCCCTCCGCGTCGGTGACGTAGAGGTCCGCGCCCGCGGGCTGCTCCAGCAGCAGCACCACCACCTCGTTGAAGGGCGCGGAGGGAGGCACCCGCTGCGTAGCCGGTGACAGCAGCGAGCGCACGCCTTCCTCGCGCAGCCAGTGCGGCACGGAGGCGGGCACACGCACGTCGCGCTTCGCGAGCACGGACGTGTAGAGCGACTCCGGCTCAAGCCGGCGGCTGACGACGGCGGCCACCACCGCGGCGAGCATCAGCGGGAGGATGAGGTCGTAGTCGCCGGTCATCTCGAAGATCATCAGCACCGCGGACACGGACGCATGCGTGGTGCCCGCGAGCACCGCGCCCATGCCGAGCAGCGCGTAGGCCCCGCTGGGCGCCGCGCCACCCGGAAGCGCCCGCTCCACCAGCATCCCGAACGCGCCGCCCAGGAGCGCGCCGAAGAAGAGGGACGGGGTGAAGAGCCCGCCCGGCACCCCCGCGCCCGCGCACAGCGACGTCACCGCCAGCTTCGCCAGCGGCAGGATGAGCAGCAGCGTGAGGGGCAGCGTCCCGTGCAGCGCCATGTTCACGGAGTCGTAGCCGTTGCCCATGAGGTACGGCCCGGCGATGGCGGTGGCGCCCACCACCGTCATGGCGACCAGCGGCATGAACGGGGTGAGCCACGACGGCAGCCTGTCCAACAGGTCCGACGTGAAGTTGATGCCGCGCACGTAGAGCGCGGAGGCCCCACCCACGAGCACGCCGAGCAGCAGCGCCAGCACCAGCTCCCGCGGGTGGGTGAGGGCGTAGTGGGGGATGACGTAGCTGGGGTGGTCCGCGATGAGGGTGCGCGACACGAGCGTCGCCACCACGCACGACACGACGATGGGACCGAAGAGCTCCAGCGCGAAGCTGCCCAGCAGGACCTCCAGGCCGAAGAGGGCCGCGCCGATGGGGACGTTGTACGCGGACGCGATGCCCGCCGAAGCACCGCACGCCACCAGCACGCGCGCCTGGCCCGGCCCCAGCCTCAGCCACCCGGACAGTGCGGACCCGCTGGCCGCGCCCGTCTGGAGGAGCGCGCCCTCGCGGCCCAGAGGCGCCCCCAGCGCCACCGCGAGGATGGACACGAAGCCGCGCAACAATGCGCGAGGGAAGGGCAGCCGGCCGGACTTCACCCAGATGGATTCGATGATGCCCGCGGTGCCGTGGCCTCGCAGGGGCTGGCCCACCACCAGCGACACCAGCGTCACCAGCGCGCCGCCCAGCACCGGCACCAGGAACCGGCGCCAGCCCGGCGACGCGAGCGCCCCCTCCAGGAAGTGCTCGGAGCTCGTCTGCCAGAACAGGTGCTGGGTGAAGCGCAGCACGGCGAGCAGCGCCACCGCGCCCAGGCCGGAGATGAGGCCCACGCCCACCACCAGCACCCAGAAGCGCCGCTCCTGTCCCAACAGGCCCCGGAGGATCCGCCGCAGCCAGGGCGAGGGCTCCCCCGTCCTCAGGTCGGGATGAACGGCTCCGGATGCGGGTTCGGGCATGGCCTCCACACCTGTCCAATGTACGGAGGCGGGAAGGGCCTTCCCGAGACCGCGCTCTGATTTCCGGCGGCTCCCGCCCGGCTGGCTGCCCCTCGGACGGGCTACCGGCCCGACGGGGTCCTGGCCGCCTTCCCCTGCGTGCTCTTCGCGGGCTGGCGCGCACCGGAGTCACGGGGTGGCGCGCTCGCGGGGGCCTGTCCCGCCGGCTCACCCGTGAGGCCCAGGTGGATGCCGGGCGGCGGAGGGTTCTTCAGCACGGACTCCGTGCGCGTCGCGGGCTCCGTGTCGTCCGGCGCGAAGCGGTCCGCCAGCTCCGCGACGGCGTCGCTCAGCTCGCGGTGCGCGACGATGGTGCGCTCCAGCGTCTTGCCCAGCCGGGCCGACGTGTCGAAGGTCTGCCGGGATTCGTCCGAGCCCGGCAGCGAGTCCTGGTACGAGAACGTCAGCGTCGCGTCCCGGCGCAGCGCATCCAGCAGGCGGGCCAGCTGCTGTTGCAGCTCCGCGTCCTGCTCCGCGCGAGGGCGCTCCAGCAGGCCCCGCTCGCCCCCGAACCAGACGCGCCCCACCTTCCCGAAGCCCTCGTCCGCGGAAGGAACGGGCAGGTCCTCCAGCACGAGCAGCGGGTGCACGCGGCGCGGGAAGTCCTGTTCATACAGCGCGAAGAGCAGGGTGCCGTCCGCGCGAGGGAACACCGCCGCGGTGCGCGAGCCGAAGGGGAAGAAGGGCGTGGCGGAGACCTCCGCGCGCTTCGCCACGCGGGCGCGGGCCAGCGCGTCCAGCGGCGTCGTGTCCTCCATGGCGCGCTTGGGCGTGCGGCGCAGGTTGTTCATCAGGTCGCGCGCCTGGTCGATGCCCACCACCACGTTGAGCGCGCTGCCTCGCGAGTAGCCCGCGTGGTAGACGCCCACCAGCTCGAACTCGCCCGTCTTGCAGGAGATGGCGAGCACGGGCGACCCCGAGTTGCCCTGCGACAGGAGCGCGTCGATGACGAAGTCGTCGTGGTACCACTCCTTGTACTCGTCGCGGTCGTAGGCGGAGATGACCTTGCCCATGTTGGTGGCGTTGAAGACGCCCAGCGGGAAGCCGCGCACGTCCACCACGTCGCGCTCGCGCACGGCGGCGCTCCGGCCCACCTTCCATGGCATCACCGTCAAGGGCGCCTTGGACTTGATGACGGCCAGGTCCAGCTGCGGATCCACCACCGCCTTGGACAACGGGATGTCATCGCGGTCGTAGTGGTCCGCCTCGTTCTCCACGATGCTCAGGGCGTCCTTCACGCGCTTGCAGCCGGAAGCCACGCCGTCCACCGGGCGCGCGTCGCTGGTGACGTCCGGCCACTCCACGACGTGCTCGTTGGTGAGCAGCAGCGTCTCCCCGGCCTGCTGCTTGTACGCGAACGCGGTGCCGTGCGCGGACACCGGCGTGCGCGTGCGGCGCACGTTGCCCTCCGCGCCGTAGGACAGGCACTCGTACACGGCGGTGCTGCGCACGCAGTACGTGTACTTCTTCTTCATCGCCTGCTCGAAGGCCCGCGCCTTGGGGGACAGCGCGGCGTAGCTGTCCGCGTATTCGCCTTCGCAGTACGGCGCGGGTGGTGGCGCTTCCACCGTGGGCGGCGGAGTCGCAGGGGGAGCCTCTGCTCCGGCGGCGGTCAGGGACACCGCCACCACCGACAGTCCGACCATCCACCCGACCATGGCCCCTCCCGCGTTGTCGTCGCCTCAGGTGTTGCTAAGTCCCGGCGCGCCCACGTGCATCTGTGCGTGCGGGAGGCCGAGCGGATTTCGTGGTGCGAAAAGCCCGCTGTCCGTCAGAAGTGACGGCGGGCCTGTCCATTCCCGGACGGGCCGGCCCTACGCACACGGTGGGCGTGGGCCTCACCCGTCCAGGTCGTTGAGCGCGTCGGGCGGCAGCGGCGAGGCGCCTGTCACCGTGCCGTCCAGGTCCAGGGGCAGCGTGGACGGATCGACCTCTGGCGGAGGGCTGTTCTCGAAGGGCGCGGCGACCGTGGGGCGAGCGCCACCTGTACCCGGAGGCGGACGCAGCACGGGCCCCGGAGGAGGCAGCCCCGAGTGCCGCCGCGCGGCCTCCATCAGGGCGTTGTGGTGGCGGTACCTTGCCTCCACGAGCTTGTGGATGAGCAGCGGCCCCCCGGGCACGCGGCGCGCGGTGAGGGCCTGGGTGGCCTTGCGCACCGGGTAGCGCACGCGGCGGATCTGCACGCGCCAGCCCTTGGGGGTGAAGGTGAAGACGCCGTAGGCGGGGCGCAGGTCGCCGTCGCGAGGAATGCCGGCGCTGGCCACGTCCGCGATGAGCATCCGGCCCACGCGCCGGCGGTAGGGGAAGTGCAGGTGCCCGAAGGCGCACGCGGCCGCGTCCAGGTGCGTGAAGAAGCGGCGCACCGCGACGTCGTCCAGCGTGGGGTCCAGCGACTCCTCCAGGTTTCGGGGATTCGCGTGGCAGATGAACAGGTCCTGTCCCTTGCGCGGCGTGTAGCGCAGGGAGAAGGGCATCTGTCCCAGCTGGTGGAGCAGCGTGTCGCCCAGCTGGTCGCGCGTCCAGCGCAACAGCTCCGTCTTCCAGTGGTCGCGCTCGCGGTACGCACCGCCCAGGTAGTTGCCGGCGAGGTACGCGTCCGTGTTGCCCATGATGAGGGCGTGGCACTTGCTGAAGAGCAGCTCCACCGTCTCGCGCGGGTGCGCGCCGCGCAGGGCCAGGTCTCCGGCCGCGACGATGTAATCCGGCGCCACCGATTTGGTGATGTCGTCCAGCACGGCCTCGCAGGCCGGAAGGTTCCCGTGAATGTCCGCGAGGATGGCGACCCGCATGGCCGCCCCCATCCTAGCCCGTCGCCGCCGTCGGGCCAGCCGCCGCGGGTAGAAAAATGACGAAGGTACTGCCCGCGTTCGGCTGGCTCTCCACCTTCACCTCGCCATTCATCGCGCCCATCAGGTGCTTCACGATGGAAAGGCCCAGTCCCGTCCCCCCCATGTCCCGGCTGCGGCCCTTGTCCACCCGGTAGAATCGCTCGAAAATCCGGGAAAGATGCTTGGGCTCGATTCCCACGCCTGTGTCGCGCACGCGCACGACACACCGGCCGGCCTCGTACGCTCCGTCCACGTCCACCCTGCCGCCCGCGGGCGTGTACTTCACCGCGTTGTCGAGCAGGTTGAGGAGCACCTGCTCGATGGCTCGCCCATCCCCCATGGCCACCAGCTCCGGCGGCACGTGCAGCCCGATTTGCTGGTTCTTGCCCTCGGCCTTGGGGCGCACGCCCTCCGCGGCGCGGGAGACGGCCAGGGCCAGGGGCACCTCCGTGCGCTGGAAGGTCATCTCGCGCGCCTCCAGGCGGGAGAGCTCCAGCAGGTCCTCCACCAGCTCGGAGAGGCGCTCGGACTGACGGTGGATGATCTCCACCATCTTCGGCGCCACCTGGGTGTCCTGGAGCGCGCCGCCCTGGAGCGTCTCCGCGTAGCCGCGGATGGCGGTGATGGGCGTGCGCAGCTCGTGGGAGACGTTGGCCACGAAGTCCTTGCGCACCTTCTCCAGCCGGCGCAGCTCCGTGACGTCGTGGAAGACGGCGGCGCTGCCGGGCAAATCCCGCCCCACGGGCGTCACGCGCACGGCCAGGGTGCGGGAGTACAGCCCCTCGAGCGTCAGCTCCAGCCGCGTGGAGGCGCCCTCATGGCAGGCGCGGGCCACCGCGTCATTGAGGGCCTCGTTGCGGATGAGCGCGAGCGGCCGCTGGCCCACGATGGCGCCGTTGGCGGGCAGGAGCATCTCCGCGAGCGCGTCGTTGTGGCGCACCACGGTGCCCTCCGCGTCCGTCACCCAGAGCCCCTCCGCCATGCCATCCAGCACGGCGGTGAGGATGCGCGCTTCCTGATTGAGCGCGGCGGCGCGCATGGACAGCTTGTCGTCCAGCGTGTCGATGGCGTCTTCCAGCTGCGCCAGGTCGTCCGTGCGCTCCAGGCCCGCGGGCGGCGCCACGTCCACGCCCGCCGCCAGCGACTGCGTCTTCTGGGTCAGCGCGCGAAGCTGGCGCTCCATGGCCACGCGGCTGGTGCCCAGGGCCAGCGCGGAGCCCGCCAGCGTGACGAGCCCCGCGGCGAGCGCGCCCGCCGGGTGCCCGAAGAGCACGAGCAGCGTCGCGACCAGCAGGGGAGGAACGAGCAGGGCCAGGAGCGTGAAGCGCAGGGGCATGGCGGCCTCACGGAGGGCTGAGCTTGTAGCCCACGCCGCGCACGGTCTCGATGATGTCGCCCGCGGGGCCCAGCTTCTCGCGCAGGCGCTTGATGTGCGTGTCCACGGTGCGCGTGTGGATTTCGGCCTGGATGCCCCAGACGTCGGACAGGAGCACCTCGCGCGTCTGCACGCGGTCGCTTCGCTCCAAAAGCGTGCGCAGCAGGCGGAACTCCAGCGCGGTGAGGATGATCTCCTCGCCCTTCACCCGCACCTGGTGGCGCGACGTGTCCAGGCTGATGTCGCCCGCGGCCAGCACCGCGGCGGGGCCTTCCTCCGCGTCCGCGCGGCGCAGCACGGCCTTCACGCGCAAGAGCAATTCGCGCACGGAGAAGGGCTTCACCACGTAGTCGTCCGCGCCCAGCTCCAGCCCCTGGATGCGGTCGGCCTCCTGGCCCTTGGCGCTGACGATGACGACCGCGGCCTTCTTCAGCTCCGCGTCGCTCTTGAGCATGCGCAAGACTTCACCGCCCGCCACGTCCGGCAGCATCAAGTCCAACAGCACCAGGTCCGGAGGGTGGGCCCGCGCCCGGGCCAGTCCCCCCGCGCCGGTGTTCGCCGTGTCCGTTTCGAAGCCCGCCGCGCGGAGGTTGTAGTCGACGAGTCCGGCCAGGTCCTGCTCGTCCTCGATGATGAGGATGCGCGCCATGAAGGTGCTCCCGCGAAGGGATGGAATGCGTGGCGTCCCGTAACAGATTCGTTCCGGCACGCCCGGGACATCCATGTGACATCCATGCACCATGTCCGCCCGCCTCCCCGCCAGGGGGCCAGCGCTTGGGGCGTCAGCGCGGAAACACCGGGTCGCAGGACTGCGCGGTCAGCTCGATGGGAGCCGCCACGAGGGTCGCGTTGGTGCCGGAGTTCACCACGCGCAGGTAGTTGCAGGAACTGCCCAGGAAGCGGGTGGGCGTGTCGGCCGTCAGCGCCTCGATGACGAGCGCGTAGTCGCGGCCCACCGGCACGTCCACCGAGAGCCCCATGGCCGCGCCACCGGGGGCCGAGGCGAAGCGCAGCGTGCGCCCCGTGTTGCCGTCCACGTCCTTCAACTCCAGCAGGTCGTCCGGGGACACCTGGGAGGACAGGCAGGTGCGCTGCAGCTCCGTGCAGTTGCGCTTCGTGCCGTCCTTCAGCACCGCCACCTGGTAGGCGCCCACCTGACTGGCGACGGCGCGGCTCAAGGTGATGTTCAGGCCCAGCGGCAGGGCCTCCGGCGCGGCGTCCGGGCCGCAGCCGGAGAGCAGCGCGAGCATCAGCAGGGTGGGGCGTCTCATGGCGCGGCGTCCTCCACGCGGATGGTGATGGGCACCCGGCCGCGCTCCTCCGAAGAGGACAGGGCCACCACGCCGGCCGTGCCCCCAATGGCCACCGCGCCCACGGCCACCCAGAGCCAGGGGCTCTTGTACCAGGGGCGGCTCATCCCTTCCGTCAGGGCCGTGGCGGGCGCGGACCGCGACGCCACCTGGAAGAGGAGCGGATGGAACGGGTCCCCGCGTCCGGCGAGCCGCCGCTGCGCCGCGTCCACGACCTCGAAGTAGTACTCCACCTCATAGGGCGTGGACTCCACCGGCAGCTCGTACGCGGGCAGCACCGCGACGTAGTGCTCGGCCCGGGAGCGGTCTCGCACGAAGTCCACCGACGAGAAGCCCTGCGCCCCGGCGCGCCGGTAGAAGAGCCGGGCCCGTGCGCCCAGGGCCATGTCCCGGAGGACGGCATCCACCTCCACGCGGTCTCCTGGCGCCGGGTCCGGGATGGGGTCCACCTCCAGGGTGACGGGGTGGACGCGGCGGTGGCGCAGGTCCTCCTTCAGCTTCGCGAAGAGGCCGCGGACCTTCGGCGGCGCGGAGCGGGACAGCTCGAAGTCCGGCCGGGCCTGGAGCAGCTTCTCGTACGCCCCGCGCGCCAGGGCCTCGTCGCCCAGGTAGAGGGCGGTGAGCCCCTGCAGGCGGTAGAGCTCCACCAGCTCGTCGTCCGTGACGTCGGGCGCATCCAGCCCGCCCTGCACCACGCCCAGGGCCTCCTGGAAGCGGCCGGCCTCCAGCAGCTCCTTCGCGGAGTCGATGGCGGGGTTCGTCGGGCCCAGTTGGAAGAGGAGGGGGGACGGGGGAGGGGGCACACGGGCCTGCGCCGGCAGGGCGAGCGTCAGCCCGAGCCCCCAGACGCAGAGTGCGCCCCGCCAACCTCGGGCGGGGGTGCGCATCAGATGGAAAGCTAGCAGAGCGGTGTTAAGTGGATCCACGCGGCACGGCTCGCGAGTCCAACCCGGCGTGTTGACTGAAGGGGGGAGTCCCTCTATGTTGCGCGCCCTTTTGCCGGGAAGCCTTGTAGATGGTCGTAAAGATTGAACAAATCAAAGAAGCGGGGCTGACGCTCGACGAGCCCATCGCTCCTGGCCTCCTCAAGGAGGCCCTGGAAGGCCCGGGGTCCGGCGAGGACACCGGCTTTCAGGCGACCGCTCCGTCCACGCTCCACGCCACCCTGCGCAAGCTCAGCGGCGGCGTGCTGCTGAAGGGCAACTTCACCGTCCACTTGGGCGCGCCCTGCAAGCGCTGCCTCGCGGACGTGAAGCTGGACCTGCCCGTGTCCTTCACCATCAACCTGGTGCCGGAGTCCCTGGCCCGGGGGGATGACTTCAAGGACGACGACGAGAAGGTCATGGAGAAGAAGGAACGCACCCAGGGTGAATCCGGGGGCACCTTCGAACTGGACGACACGGACGAGCAGGTTTTCAATGGCAAGACGATCGATCTGGATCCGATCGTCCGGGAACAGGTATTGCTCGCGCTCCCGATGAGCGCGGTCTGTCGGGAAGACTGCCAGGGGCTCTGCTCGCAATGCGGCCAGAACCTCAATGAAAAGAAGTGCGGCTGCGAGCCGAAGGTCGTGGACCCTCGACTGTCGCCGCTGAAGAACATCAAGCTGAACTGACGGTCCCTATGCCCCTCGCAGGTCGCGAGGGGGGACGGGTCCGATGCCGAGGTGAGCCGTGGGAGTTCCCAAGAAGCGGACGTCGAAGATGCGCCGGGACCGTCGTCGGGCCGGCAACAACAACCTGCGGACCCCCGTGCAGGTCATCAAGTGCTCCAAGTGCAAGGAGCCCGTGATGCCGCACCGCGCTTGCGCGGCCTGTGGCAACTACGGTGGCCGTGAGGTCATCGCGACCGCCGCGGAGTAGTTGAAAGCGGAAGGCTGCCGGTGCGGCTCGTCCTCGACGCGATGGGTGGCGACCACGCCCCCGACGCCGTCGTGGACGGGGGCGTGCTGTTCGCGCGAGCGTATCCCGGGCACGAACTCGTGCTGGTCGGGGACGCCACGCGTGTACGCCCTGTCCTGGAGCGCGCCGGCTCGCCTCCCAACATCCACCTCCACCACGCGTCCGAAGTGGTGGAGATGGACGACCCCGCGACCGCCGCGTTCCGGCGCAAGCGGGACTCCTCGCTCCGGGTGGGCTTCGAGCTCGTCCGGCAAGGGGAGGCGTCCGCCTTCGTGTCGGCGGGCAACTCCGGCGCGGTAATGGCCGGTGGCATGTTGACGCTCGGCCGGATTCCCGGCGTGGAGCGTCCGGCCATCGCGGCCCTGTTCCCGGCCCTCAAGGGCGAAGGCCGCTGCCTGCTGCTGGACGCGGGCGCCAACGTGGACTGTCGCCCCTCGCACCTGGCCCAGTTCGCCGTGCTCGGCGAGGCCTACTCGCGCACGCGCCTGGGCGTGAAGCGCCCCCGGGTGGCGGTGCTCTCCAACGGCGAAGAGGACTCCAAGGGCACGCAGCTCACGCGGGACGCGAGCGCCCTGTTGCGCCGCTCGGACCTGGAGTTCGTGGGCTACGTGGAGGGCAAGGACCTGTTCTCCGGCGACGTGGAGGTCGTCGTGACGGACGGCTTCACCGGCAACATCGTCCTGAAAACCTCCGAGGGCGTGGGCATGGGCATCACCGGCCTCCTGCGCTCCGCCATCGAGAAGCGCGGCGGCCTGCCGGAGAAGCTGGGCGCGCTCCTGCTCAAGCCCACCCTGCTGGGGCTGCGCCGCGTCATGGACTACGCCGAATACGGCGGCGCGCCGCTCCTGGGCCTCCAGGGAGTGGGCGTCGTCGCGCACGGCCGCTCCTCCCCCCGCGCCATCCACAACGCGCTCGTCACCACGCTGCAGCATGTGCGCGCGGGCGTGCAGGAAGAGCTGACGCGCTGCATTGCCAACGCCGCCGCCTGGCTTCCTCCCCACCAGCGGGGAAGGAAGGCGGACGGGGACGAAGGGGCCGATTAGAGCGCGCCGGCCATGCGTTGGACTCCGACGACTCCGGAGGCCTCGTTGGCACGCACGCACATCATCGGAACCGGTTCCTATGCTCCCGCGCGGGTCCTGACCAACCAGGACCTGGAGCGCATGGTGGACACCAGCGACACGTGGATCCGCGAGCGCACCGGCATCCAGGAGCGCAGGCAGGCCGCCCCTGATGAGGCGACGAGCGACCTGGCGGTGAACGCCTCCCGCCACGCGCTGGAGATGGCGGGCGTGGCGCCCGGCGACCTGGACCTCATCATCGTGGGCACCGTCACCGCGGACATGCCCATGCCGTCCTGCGCCGCGCTGGTGCAGTCGAAGCTGGGCGCGAAGCGCGCCTTCGCCTTCGACGTGTCCGCCGCGTGCGCCGGTGGACTGTACGCGCTGAGCGTGGCGGACCAGTTCGTGCGCTCGGGGCAGGTGAAGCGCGCGCTCGTGGTGGGCGCGGACCTGCTCACCCGCGCGGTGGATTGGACGGACCGCAACACCTGCGTCCTCTTCGGGGACGGCGCGGGCGCCCTGGTGCTGGCGGCGGAACAGGACGCGGAGGAAGACGCCATGGCGCCGCGCGGCATCCTCTCTACCCACCTGCGCACCGACGGCGACCTCGCGAACCTGCTCTGCATCCCCGCCGGTGGCTCGCGGATCCCCGTCACCGCGGACAACGTGGATGCAAATCTTCACAAGCTCAAGATGAACGGGAAGGAAGTGTTCCGCTTCGCGGTGCGCGCGTTGGTGGAATCCACCCAGGCTTCATTGGGGGCCCACGGAATGGATACGACGCAGGTGGACCATGTCATCGCCCATCAGGCGAACCTGCGAATCCTGGAAGCCGTGATGGAACGGCTGGAGATTCCCAAGGAAAAATGCTGGCTCAACCTGCACAAGTACGGCAACACGTCGTCCGCCTCGCTGCCCATGTCGCTGGATGAGGCGCAGCGCGCCGGCCGCCTCAAGCGCGGGGATGTCATCGCGATGATGGCCATTGGCGCGGGGATGGCGTGGGGCAGCGCGGTGGTGCGCTGGTAGGCAGGACGACACAAGGAAGGACCGCAACATGGCGAAGGTCGCGTTCGTGTTTCCCGGGCAGGGCAGTCAGGCCGTGGGGATGGGCAAGGACCTCTACGAGCAGTTCCCCGAAGCGCGGGCCGTCTTCGACGCCGTGGACGACGCGCTGCACGAGAAGCTCTCCACCTCCTGCTTCGAGGGCCCGGAAGAGGCGCTGAAGCTCACCGCCAACACCCAGCCGGCCATCCTCACGGTGTCGGCCGCGGTTCACGCGGTGTTCCAGAAGCGCGGCCCGGCCCCCGCGTTCGTCGCGGGCCACTCGCTGGGCGAGTACTCCGCGCTGGTGGCCGCGGGCGCCATGGACCTCCAGGACGCGGCGCGGGCGGTGCGCGCGCGCGGCACCTTCATGCAGGAGGCGGTGCCCGTGGGCACGGGCGGCATGGCCGTCATCCTGGGCCTCACCCCGGACGCGGTGAAGGCCGCCTGCGACGCCGCGGCGGAAGGGCAGGTCGTCTCCCCGGCCAACTACAACTCGCCCGAGCAGACGGTCATCGCGGGCCACGCGGCCGCGGTGGAGCGCGCGGGCGCGAAGTGCAAGGAGGCCGGGGCCAAGCGCGTCATGCCGCTGCCCGTCTCCGCGCCCTTCCACTGCTCGCTGATGGACCCCGTGAAGCCGCGCCTGGCGGAGGTGCTGGCGGGCGTGCGCATCCAGGCGCCGTCCGTGCCGGTGGTGAGCAACGTGGAGGCCAGGCCCAACGCGGACGCCTCCCGCGTGGTGCCGCTCCTGCTGGAGCAGGTGAGCGCGCCGGTGCGTTGGATTGAGTGCGTGGAGTCGCTGAAGGCGAACGGCGTCACGCACGTGGTGGAGCTGGGGCCGGGCAAGGTGCTGGGCGGGCTCATCAAGCGCATCACCAAGGACATCGAATCGTTCAACGTCGAGAACGCCGCGACCCTGGAGAAGGTGCTCGCCGCGTTGGGGGCAGCATGAGCGGCTTCAAGGACAAGGTGGTGCTGGTGACGGGCGGCTCGCGCGGCATCGGCCGGGCGTGCGCGCAGGCCTTCGCCAAGGCGGGCGCGTCCACCGTGGTCATCAGCTACGTGGGCAACGAGGCCGCCGCGCAGGAGACGGTGGGTCTGCTCCAGCAGGCGGGCGCGAAGGCGGAGGCCGTGAAGTTCGACCTGGCGGACACCGCCGCGTGCGCGGGCGCCATTGACGGCGTCGTCAAGGCGCACGGCCGGCTGGATGTGCTGGTGAACAACGCGGGCATGGCCATTGACGGCCTGGTGATGCGCGTCAAGGACGAGGACTGGGACCGGCAGCTGGACACCAACCTCCGGGGCGCCTTCGCGCTCATCCGCGCCGCCAGCCGCCCCATGATGAAGCAGCGCTCTGGCGCCATCATCAACATCACCTCGGTCGTGGGGGAGATGGGCAACCCGGGCCAGGCGGCCTACTCGGCGGCCAAGGCGGGGCTCATCGGCCTGACCAAGTCGGTGGCCAAGGAGCTGGCCACCCGGAGCATCCGCGTCAATGCCGTGTCCCCCGGGTTCATCGGGACCGACATGACGTCGCACCTGGACGACGAGCTGCGGCAGAAGATGGTGGGCGGTATCGCGCTCGGCCGCCTGGGCAACCCGGAGGAGGTCGCCGGGGCCGTGGTGTTCCTCGCGAGTGATGCGGCGTCCTACATCACCGGCGAGGTCCTGAAGGTCAACGGCGGCATGTACATGTAAGCCAAGGTTGGATTGCCGCCGGGCGTGGGATATACCGCGCCCGCCTTGAAGACGGCCCGCGACTCAAAACGGCGGGCCCCATCTGTAGCTGGAGGGTTCTGCACGTATGTCCACCACCGCAACCGACGTGGAAACCAAGATCAAGTCCATCATCGCCGACCAGCTCGGTGTGGGTGAGGATGAGATCAAGCCCGAGTCGTCCTTCATCGAAGACCTGGGCGCGGACAGCCTCGACATCGTCGAGCTGGTCATGGCGATGGAAGAGGAGTTCGAGGTCGAGATTCCGGACGACGAGGCGGAGAACATCAAGACCGTCGGCGACGCCGTGAACTACGTGAAGACCCACAAGAAGTAGGCAGTCGCGACACCCGGAAGTCCGGGGCCTGGGGGAGCGTCCTCACCGGCGCTTCCACGCCCCATCGCGGTCAGCGGAGAAGAACAGTGTCAAACCGTCGAGTCGTCATCACCGGCACCGGCATCATTTCTGCGCTGGGCACCGGCACCGAGAAGAACTGGCAGGCGATGCTGGCCGGGCAGTCCGGTATCAGCACGATCACCCGTTTCGACCTGGGGAAGCTCGACGCGCGCATCGCGGGCGAGGTGAAGGACTTCCAGCCCGAGCAGTTCATCGACAGGCGCGAAGTGCGCCGGATGGACCTGTTCGCCCAGTACGCGATGGCCGCGGCCGACATGGCGGTGAAGGAGTCGGGCCTGCCCATCGGCCCGGACGCGCCCCATGGCTACAGCCCGGAGCGCGTGGGTGTCATCGTGGGCTCCGGCATCGGCGGCATCTCCTCTCTTGAGGAGCAGCACCGCAAGGGGCTGGAGAAGGGGTTCGACCGGCTGTCGCCCTTCTTCATCATCCAGATGATCGTCAACATGGCGCCTGGGCTCATCTCCATGCGCTACAACTGCAAGGGCCCCAACTGGGCCCCGGTGTCCGCGTGCGCCACCAGCGCGCACGCCATCGGCGAGGCCTGGAAGTCCATCCGCCTGGGTGAGACGGACGCGGCCATCGCCGGCGGCGCGGAAGCGGCCATCACGCCCCTGGGCATGGGCGGCTTCTCCGTGATGAAGGCCCTGTCCACGCGCAACGACGACCCGGCGCGCGCCAGCCGTCCCTTCGACAAGGAGCGCGACGGCTTCGTGATGGGCGAGGGCGCGGGCATCGTCATCCTGGAGGAGATGGAGGCCGCGAAGAAGCGCGGCGCCAACATCCTGGCGGAGGTGGTGGGGTACGGCGCCAACTCGGACGCGTACCACGTCACCCAGCCGGCCCCGGAGGGCGAGGGCGCGGCGCGCTGCATGCGCCTGGCTCTGGCGTCCGCGGGCATGCGGCCGGACGAGGTGGGCTACGTCAACGCCCACGGCACGTCCACGCCGTTCAACGACGCGAACGAGACCAAGGCCCTGAAGGCCGTGTTCGGCGACCACGCGCGCAAGCTGGCGGTGTCGTCCACCAAGTCCATGACGGGCCACATGCTCGGCGCGGCGGGTGGCGCGGAGGCGGTGGTGAGCGTGCAGGTGCTCACCAAGAACGTGCTGCCGCCCACGATCAACATGACGTCGCCGGACCCGGACTGCGACCTGGACTACGTGCCCAACACGGCGCGCGACGCCCGCGTCGACGCGGTGATGAGCAACTCGTTCGGCTTCGGCGGCACCAACGCGGTGCTGGTGTTCAAGCGCTTCGCCTGACGGCCATCCGGCCCGCTGCTCCCGGTGACGGGCAGCGGCGGGCAGGGGCCCTCCTTCCCGGCCCCGCCCTCACGGCGCGGGCCCCGCCTCCCGGAGTCCGGCCGTGAAAGTCATCCTCGCCTCCGACCATGCGGGCATCGAGCTGCGCCAGGAGCTGGTGGCGCTCCTGAAGGAGCGCGGCGCCGACTTCCAGGACCTGGGCCCCCAGACGCGTGAGTCCGTGGACTACCCGGACTTCGCCTCGCAGGTGGCCCGCCAGGTGGTGGCGGAAGAGGGCACGCTGGGTGTGCTGGTGTGCGGCACCGGCATCGGGATGAGCATCGTGGCCAACAAGCACCGGGGCATCCGGGCGGCCCTTTGCACCACCGAGTTCGAGGCGCGGATGACCCGCGCGCACAACGACGCCAACGTGTTGTGCCTGGGCCAGCGCGTGGTGGGCGCGGGCGTGGCGCGCGGCATCCTGGAGGCCTTCCTCTCCACCGCCTTCGAGGGCGGCCGCCACGAGAAGCGCGTCCAGAAGATTCGCGACGTCGAGGCCCAGCAGCGCTGACGGGCTTCGCAGGCGTCCCTCAAGCAGTCCCCTTCGTTCGTACGCCAGGAGGCAACACCATGGAGAACACCCGCACGCTGTCCCAGGTGGATCCTGAAATCGCCCAGGTGCTCCGGCACGAGACGGAGCGTCAGGAGGAGGGGCTGGAGCTCATCGCCTCGGAGAACTTCGTCTCCCCGGCGGTGATGGAGGCGGTGGGCTCCGTGCTCACCAACAAGTACGCGGAAGGCTACCCCGGCAAGCGCTACTATGGCGGCTGCGAGGTGGTGGACGTGGCGGAGACCCTGGCCATCGCGCGCGCGAAGGAGCTGTTCGGCGCGGACGCGGTGAACGTGCAGGCGCACTCCGGCAGCCAGGCCAACATGGGCGCCTTCATGGCGCTGATGAAGCCGGGCGAGACCATGCTGTCGCTGGACCTGAACTCCGGCGGCCACCTCACCCACGGCGCGTCGTTCAACTTCTCCGGCAAGCTCTACAAGGTCGTCCACTACGGCCTGTCCCGCGACACGGAGACCATCGACTTCGCGCAGGTGGAGTCGCTGGCCCTGGAGCACAAGCCCAAGGTGCTGGTGGTGGGCGCGAGCGCGTACCCGCGCACGCTCGACTTCGCGAAGTTCCGGGAGATCGCCGACAAGGTGGGCGCCGCCATGCTGGTGGACATGGCCCACATCGCGGGCCTGGTGGCCGCGGGCGTGCACCCGTCGCCGGTGCCCTTCGCCGAAATCGTCACCACGACCACGCACAAGACGCTGCGCGGCCCGCGTGGCGGCATGGTGCTCAGCCGTGAGGCCTTCGCGAAGACCATCAACAGCCAGATCTTCCCCGGCATCCAGGGCGGCCCGCTGATGCACGCCATCGCGGGCAAGGCGGTGGCCTTCAAGGAGGCGTTGTCGCCGGAGTTCAAGACGTACCAGAAGCAGATTGTGTCCAACGCGCAGGCGCTGGCGGAGGCGCTGAAGTCCGCGGGCCTGCGGCTGTGCTCGGGCGGCACGGACAACCACCTGATGCTGGTGGACCTGCGCGCCAAGAAGCTCACCGGCAAGGTGGCCGAGGACGTGCTGGGCAAGGCGGGCATCACGGTCAACAAGAACATGATCCCCTTCGACCCTGAGAAGCCCACGACGACCTCCGGCGTCCGGGTGGGCACCCCGGCCATCACCACGCGCGGCATGCGCGAGGCGGAGATGGCGGTGGTGGGCCGGCTCATCGGCCAGGCGCTGGACGCCGCGCAGGACGACGCGGCGCTCGCGCGGGTCAAGGGGCAGGTGAAGGAGTTGGCGCAGGGCTTCCCGCTGTACGCCTCGCGGTTGAAGTAACCCAAGCCCGTGCGCTGCCCCTTCTGTCAGGACCCGGAGAACAAGGTCATCGACTCGCGCGAGTCGCACGAGGGCTCCGTCATCCGGCGGCGCCGCGAGTGCCTGGCCTGCAAGCGCCGCTTCACCACGTATGAGCGGGTGGAGGAGCTCTACCCGCTCATCGTGAAGAAGGACGGGCGCCGCGAGGCCTTCGACCGCGAGAAGATGCTCAACGGCCTGAAGAAGGCGTGTGAGAAGCGCCCGGTGTCCGCCGCGCAGCTGGAGGCGACGGTGGAGGACATCGAGCGGATGCTCCAGGGGATGGGGGAGAAAGAGGTTCCCTCCTCATCCATTGGCGAGCACGTGATGCGGCGGTTACAGCAACTGGACGAGGTGGCGTACGTGCGCTTCGCATCCGTGTACCGCAGCTTCCGGGACATCTCCGAGTTCATGCACGAGCTGAAGGACCTGCTCGAGGACCAGGAGCGTGAGCGCAAGGCGAAGCCGCCTGTGACTCCGCCCAAGGACGGTTAGGAAGGGCGGTATGCGCTTGCTCACGCGGTCACGGTTGCAGGCGGTGAAGACGCCCCGCTCCAAGCGCGCGGCGGACTTCGACCACGCGGTGGCCGAGTTCTTCATGCGCATCGCCCTGGAGGAGGCCGCCAAGGGCCTGGGCCGCACCAGCCCCAACCCCGTCGTGGGCGCGGTGCTGGTGAAGGGCGGGCGCATCATCGCGCGCGGCCACCACAAGAAGGCCGGCACGGCGCACGCGGAGGTCGTCGCGCTGGAGGCCGCGGGCTCCAAGGCGCGCGGCGCGGACCTCTACACGACGCTGGAGCCGTGCGACCACTACGGGCGCACCCCGCCGTGCAGCCTGGCGGTGCTGGAGGCCGGTGTGCGGCGCGTGTTCAGCGCGTCCTCGGACCCGAATCCGCTCGTCAGTGGCAAGGGGCTCAACCGGCTCAAGCGCGGCGGCGTGGCGGTGGTGACGCACGTCCTCAAGGACGAGGCGGACGCGCTCAACCGGCCCTTCTTCAAGATGATGCGCACGGGCCTGCCGTGGGTGACGCTCAAGGCCGCGGTGACGCTGGATGGGAAGATCGCCGCGCCTTCGGGTGACTCGAAGTGGGTGACGGGCGAGGCTTCGCGCGCGTGGGTGCACCGGCTGCGCAACCAGGTGGACGCCATCCTCGTGGGCGCGAACACCGTGCGCATGGATGACCCGCAGCTCACCACGCGGCTGCCGGGCGGCGGGGGCAAGGACCCGGTGCGCGTGGTGGTGGACTCGCACCTCAAGCTGTCCCCGGGACACACCGTCTTCACGCAGCGCAGCCCCGCGCGCACCGTCATCGCCACGCTGGAGGATCCGGAGGGCCGGCGCGCCCGGCGCTTCCTGGCCCAGGGCGTGGAGGTGTGGAACGTGCGCGCGAAGCAGGACCGCGTGGACCTGAAGGCCGTCCTGAATCGCGTGAAGAAGGAAGGCCTCAACCACGTGCTCGTGGAGGGCGGCGCGGGCCTGTACGGCACGCTGCTTCGCGAGCACCTGGCGGATGCGCTCGCCCTGTTCCTCGCTCCCAAGCTGGTGGGGGCCGGGGGCCTGTCGTGGGCGGGCGAGCTGGGCGTGAAGGACATGGCCCATGCCCTGGCCGTGAAGGACCTGACGATGGAGAAGGTGGGGGACGACGTCCTCCTGCGCGCGCTGCTCTGAAGGCCAGCGCCCGGACAGGGCTTCCGTTAAGGTTCCGGCCATGTTCACCGGACTCATCCAGGACACTGGCACCGTCACCCGCGTCACCACCGGCGCGATGACCGACTTCTGGATTCGCACCTCGCTGGGAGCGGAGGCCTTCGCCCTGGGTGAATCCATCGCCGTGGACGGCGCGTGCCTCACGGTGGTGGAGAAGGGCGGGGACACCTTCCGCGTGCAGGCCGCCCCGGAGACGCTGCGGCGCACCACCCTGGGGGCCCGGAAGACGGGCGACCGGGTGAACCTGGAGCGGGCGCTCGCCCTGGGGGACCGGCTGGGCGGACACCTGGTGTCGGGCCACGTGGACGCCGTCAGTGAAGTGCTGGAGACGTACGCGGAGGGCGGCTCGTGGGTGATGGTGTTCCGGCTGCCCCCGGAATTGGCGCCCTGCTTCATCGAGAAGGGCTCCGTCACCATCGACGGCATCAGCCTCACGGTGAACGCGGTGGAGACGGACCGCTTCCGGGTGCAGCTGATTCCGGAGACCCAGGAGCGCACCACCCTGCACGGCAAGGGGCCCGGGGCCCGGGTGAACCTGGAGGGCGACCTCATTGGCAAGTACGTGGCCCGGCTGTACGCCCTCCGGGGCGCCCCGGAGGCCGCCGCCCAGGGGGCGGGGTTGACGGAGGCGGTGGTGCGGGCGGCGGGTTTCAGCCCTCGCGGGTAGGGGCGCAGGTGGTGTAAGGAGCGCGCCATGCCTCGCTATTTCGAAGGGGATTTCCTCCCCCCCCAGGGCCGGTTCGCCATCTGCGTGTCCCGGTTCAACAGCTTCATCACGGAGGAGCTCTTGAAGGGCGCCGTGGACACCCTGGTGCGCCATGGCGTGAAGGACGACGCCATCGACGTGTACCGCTGCCCCGGCACCTATGAGCTGCCCGGCCTCACCCGCCGCGTGTCGGAGGGTGGCCAGTACGCAGGCATCGTCGTCCTGGGCGCGGTGATTCGCGGCGGCACCCCCCACTTCGACTACGTGGCGGGCGAGTGCGCCAAGGGCATTGGTTCGGTGGCGTTCAGCGCGGCGTCCGGTACGAAGCCGGCGGCGGTGACGTTTGGCGTCCTCACGTGCGATACCGTGGAGCAGGCCATCGACCGGGCGGGCGTGAAGGCGGGCAACAAGGGCGCGGAGGCCACGCTGGCCTGCATCGAGATGGTCAACCTCTTCGCGCGCATGTCTGGCGCGGAGCGAAAGGGCTAACCGCGATGGGCGCGCGCAGAACGGCACGAGAGCGGGCGCTGCAGGCGCTCTACAAGTTGGAGATGACCCAGGGCGCCACCACGCGGGAGGCCCTGGACGCGGCGTGGGCTGCCTCCGCGGAGGACGGCACCCCGGAGCCGGACGCGGTGAAGTTCGCCAAGGAGATCGTGGAGGGCGTGGAGGCCCACCGCGAGGAGATTGACGGGCTCATCGAACGCCACAGCCACAACTGGCGCATCGACCGCATGTCCCGCATCGACCGCAACGTCCTGCGGCTGGGCATCTTCGAATTGAAGTACCGCCCGGACATCCCCCGCAAGGTCACCATCAACGAGGCGGTGGAGCTGGGGAAGAACTTCGGCAACGAGGAGTCGAGCGCCTTCGTCAACGGACTCCTGGACCGCGTCGCGGTGGCGCTCGGGAAGCCGTGAGCCAGACGCAGACCCTGGACGTGGGCCTGGAGGGCCTGGACGCGCTGAACGGGGTGGACGCCCTCTGCCTTTTCGTGGCCGAGGACGACCGCCCCCTGCCGTCCTCCGCCGGCTACGTGGACTGGCGGCTGTGCGGCGCCCTGTCGCGCGTGCTCCAGGGTGGGTTCTTCACCGGCGTGAAGGACGACTGGCTCCTGTTGCCGTCGGACGGGAAGCTGACCGTGCCGCGCATCTTCGTGGTGGGGCTGGGCTCCCGGAAGCGCCTGGACGCGGCCTCGCTGGGAGAGGCGCTGGCGGGCGCGGCGAAGGTCTTGAGCCGCGCGAAGGTGGAGTCGGTGGCCTTGGAGGTGCCCCAGGGGTCTTCCCTGAGCGACTCCGCCCGTGCGGAGGCGTACCAGCGGCAGTTCCTGCCCGCGTTCAAGGGGGGACGGGTGTCCCTCCTCGCGGACAAGGGCCTTGTCGGGTCGCTGTCATCCCGGAAGGGTTGACGCGCAGCGGCCAGACAGGGGTTCTGCTAGCATCCAGCCCTTGAGGCGCGCGCGATGAAGTTCAAGGTGTTGATCGTCGAGGACTCCAAGGTGTCGCGCGAGCACATCGCCGCGACCGTGGAGGCCGTGGACGGCGTCGAGGCCGTCACCACGGCCAGCGGCTTCGAGGCGCTGAAGCTGCTGCCGCGCCAGCGCTTCGACCTCATCATCACCGACATCAACATGCCCGACATCAACGGGCTGGAACTCATCAACTTCGTCAAGAAGAACCCCAACTACCGGGACGTGCCGCTCATCATCGTCACCACCGAGGGGCGTGAGCAGGACCGCTCGCGAGGCATGGCGCTGGGCGCCGCCGGCTACCTGGTGAAGCCCTTCCAGCCGGCGGACCTGGAGGCGCTCCTGCGGCGCTTCCTGAAGCCGCTGTGACACCCGGGGGCAAGGCGCTCGCGGAGTTCGTCGCCGAGGCCACCGAGATCCTGGATGCGCTGGGCCGCGACCTGCTGGCGCTCGACGAGGCGCGGGGCCTGGAGGCGGACCCCGAGCACATCAACGGCATCTTCCGCGCGGCGCACTCGCTCAAAGGCCTGTCGGGCCTCTTCGGCCAGGAGCGCATCAGCCAGCTGGCGCACGCGGCGGAGGACCTGCTGGACCGGCTGCGGCTGGGCCGGCTGACGCTGGACGACCAGGTCCTGGACACGCTGGTGGACGCGCTGGACACGTTCCAGGCGCTGCTCGGAGAGGCGTCCCGGAGCGAGGAGGGCCCCGAGCTCTCCCAGCGCACCCGCGACATGGAGGACCGCATGGCGCGGCTGGGGTCGCCCCCGCCCGCCGTGGAAGAGGATCCGCTGGAGCGGCTGGAGCTGGACGCGGCGGTGCGCGCCGTCTTCACCGAGTACGAGGAGCACCGGCTGCGCGAGAACGTGCGGCGCGGGGTGGCGCTGTGGCGGGTGCGCGCGGCGTTCGACCTCACGGACTTCGACCAGGGGCTCGCGGACCTGAACGCGCGCCTCAAGCCCCTGGGCGAGGTCATCAGCACGCTGCCTTCGTCGCGGCCGGGGGGGCTCAACGGCATCGCGTTCGACCTCATCTTTGGCGCGAAGGTGGGGGCGCTGGCGCTGGAGGATGGCCTCCGGGGCTCGCCCGCGGAGCTGGCTCCGCTGTCCGTCCGGCCGCCGGAAGTGGGCTCGACGGGGCCCGCGTTCGACGCGCCTGCGCCTCGCGATGCCGCGGCCGTGCGCGAGGACGTCGAGGTCCTGCCTCCTGACGCGGACGAAGCCGGGGGCGACGAGGACGCCGAGTCGCCGGTGGAGACCACGAGCCTCGCGACCGTGCATGCGCACCCGGGGGCAAATCCTCCGCGCATGCGGGCGGTGACGCCTCCGGTCACGGTGGTGGGGCTCCAGGCCGCCGCGTCCGCGCCGATTCCCGCGGGCCGTCCCAAGGCGGAAGAGACGTCCCTGCGCTCGCTCACGCAGACGGTGCGCGTGGACATCGGGCGGTTGGACGGCCTCATCAACATGGTGGGCGAGCTGCTGCTCATCAAGGCCAACCTCCAGCGGCTGGCGGAGACGTCCCGGCAGGACGGCACCCTCGCGCTGTCCAAGCTCTTTGGTCAGGAGCTGTCGCGGGAGACGCGGCAGCTGGAGCGCAAGCTGGAGGCGCTCCAGGAGGGGCTGCTCGAAGCGCGCATGGTCCCGGTGGGCCAGGTCTTCGACAAGCTGGCGCGGCTGGTGCGGAAGATTGCCCGCGAGGCCGGCAAGGAGATCGACTTCGTCAGCTCCGGCGGCGAGGTGGAGCTGGACAAGCTCATCGTGGAGGAGCTCAGCGATCCGCTGATGCACCTCATCCGCAACGCCATCGACCACGGCGCGGAGGGCCCGGAGGCGCGGCTCGGCGCGGGCAAGCCCCGGCGCGCGACGGTCCGGCTGCGCGCGGAGCAGAAGGGCAACCACGTCGTCATCAGCGTGTCCGACGACGGCTCGGGCATCGACGAGGTGCGCGTGCGCGAGGTGGCGCTGTCGCGCGGGCTCGTCACGTCGTCGCAGGTCAGTGAGATGACGCGGCGCGAGCTGCTCAACCTCATCTTCCTGCCGGGCTTCTCCACCCGCTCCAGCGTCAGCTCGCTCTCTGGAAGAGGCGTGGGCCTGGACGTGGTGAAGAACAACCTGGGCAACCTCTCCGGCATCATCGACGTGTGGAGCGAGCGCGGGAAGGGCACGGCCTTCCACCTGACGCTGCCGGTGACGCTGGCCATCGTGCGCGCGCTGGTGGTGGGCGTCAGCGGACGCACCTACGCGGTGCCGCTCAACAGCGTGCTGGAGATCCTGTCCGTGCAGCCGCGCGACATCCGCACCGTGGAGCGGCGCGAGGTGTTGGACCTGCGCGGACAGACGCTGCCCTTCCTGCGGCTGGGGCGCCTGTTCCACCTGCCGGAGCGCGAGGTGAGCCGCCACTTCGTCGTCGTGGTGGGCCTGGCGCAGCAGCGGCTGGGCATCGCGGTGGACGAGCTGTTCGGCCAGCAGGACATCGTCACCAAGCCCCTGGGCGGCCGGCTGAGCCGCGTGAAGGGCATCTCCGGCGCCACCGACCTGGGCAACCGCCGCACCGTCCTGGTGCTGGATGTCGCGGAACTCCTGGAAGAGGGCATCGCGCAGGAGCGCCGCCGCGCTTGAGGCGTCCGCGCCGGGGGCTGCTATCCTCCCGGGCGTGTCCCGTTTCGAAGCCCTGCTCGACGCGTTCTTCTACCGCCCGGACGAGGACGTCGGCGGCCTGCTGGACTTCGCCGCGGGCAGTGACGACCTGGCGCAGCCGCAGCTGGAGGAGGAGCCCGTCGAGTACCTGGCCTTCCGCCTGGAGGCGGAGTGCTACGCGGTGCCCATCCTCGCGGTGAGGGAGATCTGCAAGGTGCCGCTGCTCACGGAGATTCCGCGCGCGGAGCCGCAGCTGCTGGGCGTGATGAACCTGCGCGGGGAGCTGTTGCCCGTCTACGACGTGAAGCTGCGGCTGCGGCTGGCGGACGAGCCGCCGGTGGTGGCGGGGCCGGACGCGGGCCTGCCGCCCCGGGCCGCGCGCATCCTGGTGCTCAGGACAGCGGACGGTCCCGCGGGCGTATGGGTGGACTCGGTGGCGGGCGTGGTGCGGCTCAAGCCGTCCATGGTGGAGCTGTCGCCCGCGGGGATCCGTGGAGACAGGGACTGCGTGGCGGGGCTGGGGCGCAAGGGCTCGCAGCTCTACATCCTGTTGGATCCAGAGCAGGCGCTCGCCCCATGACGGACCCCGTGAACCTGCTGGCCCGCCGCCCGCGCGGTGAGCGGGCCCCCGAGACGCCCACGGCCGACGCGGAGGTGCAGCTGTGCGCCTTCTTCGTGGGCAACGAGGAGTACGTCCTGGACATCATGCGCGTGGAGGAGATCCTCCCGCCCCAGCGCGTGATTCCCATCCCGCACGCGCCCGCCTTCGTGGAGGGCGTGTTGCACCTGCGCGGCGCGATGCTGCCCGTGGTGGACCTGCGGCGGCGCCTGCTGGGGGAGCCCGCGCAGGAGACGCGGCGCACGCGGCTGCTCGTGTGCCGGCTGGGGACGCGGCGCGTGGTGACGCGGGTGGACCGCGTGGCGGAGGTGCTGCGTGTGCGCCGGTGTGACATCAAGCCCGCGCCTGCGCTCATGGCCGGGGGCCGCACGCCGTTCGTGGTGGGTGTGTGCGGGCCGCCGGAGCGGCTGCGGCTGCTGTTGGACCTGAAGGCGCTCCTGCGCGCGGAGCTGGAGCGCGACTCCCGCACGCCGCCCGCTGGCTGAGCGCCCCCTGGGCACGGTGCTGGGGGGCCATTCCCTCGGGCTCTTCCGCCAGGAGGGCTGGGACGCGGGGCCCCTGGCGCACCGAGTCGCATTCCATGCCTTGGACACGAAGGGTGGGAAGGTGAACGTTTCCATCCGGCGCGGGGCCGCCCACCGGCGGTGGGAGCAGCCTCGCGGGACGCGACTCCTCCAGCGGCTTCAAGCAGGATGCGGACATCCCGAGGAACACCAACCCCGAAGGAGGACGGCGGATGAGCGACACGGTGCGGTCCCCCGCGGGGCAGGAGGAGGTGCGGTATCGGGCACTGCAGGCGGTGGATCCTCGCGCGCCTGGCGCCCTGGAGACCCTCACCACCGGCCTGCATGACGAGAGCTGGCGCGTGCGCCACGCGGCGGCGGAGGGGCTGCGCCACGTGCCGGATGCGCCGGGCGTCACCGCGCGGCTCATCTCCGTCCTGGGAGAACGCGGCGAGACGGGCGCGCGCAACGCGGCGGCCGAGGCCCTGTCCGGAATGGGGCCGGTGGCGATACCTCCGCTGGTGCACCTGCTGGAGCACGAGGATCCGGATCAGCGAAAGCTGGCGGCGGACATCCTGGGCCAGCTGGGCCGCCCGGAGGTGGAGGACGTGCTCCTGCGCGCGCTCTCCGACGACGACCTCAACGTGCGCGTGGCGGCCGCGGAGGCGCTGGGCCGGATGGGTGGGGACGCCGCGGCGAGGGCACTGGAAGACCTGCTGGACGCGCCCACGCCCCTGTTGCGGCTGGCCGCGCTGGAGGGGCTCGCGTCGCTCAAGCGCGCACCCCCGTTGGCGCGGGTGATGGCGCTGGTGGAGGACCCGGGGGTGCAGCGCAGCGCCCTGCGGCTGTTGGGCCTGTACGCGCCGGGCGTGTCCACGGAGCGCATCTGCCGGGCGCTGGCGTCGCCGGTGCGCTCGGTTCGCGAGGCGGCGCTCGTCGCGCTGGGGAAGCAGGCCGTGGGGCTGGGCCCGTACGAGCGCGGTGAGCTGGATGCCGTGGCGCGCTCGGTGCTGAGCGGCATCCCAGGTGTGACGGCGCACGTGGCGCAGGCCCTGGACGGCGATGACGTCCGGGTGCGGGCCGGCGCGCTGGTGGCGGCCGGAGCGCTGGGCGAAGCGTCGCTCGCGGTGGCGGTGGCGGAGGTGGCGCGCGAGGACCGGCTGTTGCGCGAGGTGCTCTTCACGCTGGGCCAGCTGGGGCCGGAGGGCCGGCGCCTGCTGCTCGGGAGCATGGGCACGCTGTCGCTGCCCGCGCGCACCGTGGCGGCGGAGGCGCTGGTGCTGCTCGTTGACTCGACGTCGGTGCCGGAGCTGTGCGCGCTCCTGGAGTGGGCGGAGGACGACCTGCGCGCGGTGGTGGTGCGCGCGCTGGGGCGCACGCACTCGCCGGACGCCGTGGCGCCGTTGGTGGAGCTGCTCTCGGACCCCGTGCTGTCGGGCATGGCGGCGCGAGCGCTGGAGCAGCTGACCGTGGCCCACCCGCTGGATGCGCTGGCCGCGCTGGAGGCGGCGGTGGAGCAGCGCACGACGCCCGCGGCGGTGGCGGTGCTGGGCCGGCTGGGTGGCGCGAGGGTGTTGCCCGTGCTGCGGCGGATTGCCCGCGATGAAGACGCTTCCTGGCGCGCGGCCGCGGTGGAGGCCGCGGGCCGGGCGGACGGCGAGGCCGGCCTGGAGCTGGCGCGCGGTGCGCTGGCGGACGAGTCCCCCAAGGTGCGCATCGCCGCGGTGCGCTCCCTGGGGCTGCAGGGCGGCAGGGAGGCCGCGACGTTCCTGGGGCTCGCGCTGAAGGACGAGGACCGCGGCGTGCGAGTGGCCGCGGTGGAGGCCGTGGGCGCGGCGGGCGCGAAGGAGCGCTCACCGGACCTGGAGGCGCTGGTGCGCCACGGCGATGGTGCGCTCGCGATGCTGGCGGTGCGCGCGCTGACGAAGCTGGGGACGGTGGGCGCGGGCGTGCTGTGGGACGCGCTCAGCCATCACGACGCGGAGGTGGTGAAGGCGGCGTTGCCGGCGCTGGGGTCGGCGGGGGCCTCGGCGGATGGGGCCGCGCTGGCGATGTCGCTCCTGGGCCATCCCCGCTGGGACGTGCGGGCGGCCGCGGCTCGCGTGCTGGGCGGAATGGGGCGGCCGGAGTGCCTGCCCGTGCTCCAACAGGCGATGGCGGTGGAGCAGGACGCGCTGGCCCAGGTGGCGCTGGCGGAAGCGGTCGTCCGGTTGTCGCGGCGCTGAGGGGAGGACTCGGATGCCACGCTTCGACGAGGGCCGCCCGGAGATGACGCTGGAGGAGTTCCGGCTGCTGCGCGACCACGTCTACGCGCACTGCGGAATCCTCATCCACGAGAACATGAAGTTCGTGATGGAGCGCCGGCTGTGGCCCCGGCTGGAGGCGCTGGGGATCCAGGACTTCGGCTCCTATCACCGCTACCTTCGCTACGACGCCCAGCGCAGCGCGGAGCTGGAAGCGGCGGTGGAGTCCCTCACCACGCACGAGACGTACTTCTTCCGCGAACCCGCGCAGCTCAAGGCCTTCTGCGAGGAGCTGATCCCCATCCTGGAGAAGCGCAACGCGCACACGCGGCGGCTGCGGCTGTGGTCGGCGGGGTGTTCCTCCGGCGAAGAGGCGTACACGCTGGCCATGCTGCTCAAGGAGAGCGGCCGCTTCGACGACTGGGACGTGGAGGTGCTGGGCACGGACCTGTCGCGCCGAGTGCTGGCCGTGGCCCGCCGCGCCGAGTACGGCCCCAGCGCCCTGCGCGCGACACCGCCGGACTTGCTGGAGCGCTACTTCGTGCCCGTGGGCGTGAACCGCGTCCGCGTGCGCGACGACGTGAAGGCGTGGGTGAACTTCGGCCACCACAACCTGTCGGACGTGGCGGGCAGCCAGTTGGTGCCGCGCTCGGACGTCGTCTTCTGCCGCAACGTGATGATCTACTTCGACCTGGCCGCGCGCCGCCGCGTGCTGGGCGTCATCCGCGACCGGCTCTGTCCCGGGGGCTACCTGCTCCTGGGCCACGCGGAGAACCTGCTCAGCCTGGGCGCGGACTTCGAGCTGGTGCACCTGAAGGGCGACCTCGTCTACCGCCGGCCCGAGTTTCCGGGCGGGGAGGTCCGCTGATGGCACGCCCGCTCACGGTGCTCATCATCGACGACTCGGCCACCAACCGCCGCACGCTCACCACGCTGCTGGAGTCCTCCGCGGAGGTGATGGTGCTGGACTGGGCCCAGGACGGCGAGGAGGGGCTCAAGAAGGTCCTGGACCTGAAGCCCGACGTGGTGACGCTGGACCTGGAGATGCCCCGGCTGGGCGGCCACACCTTCCTGCGGCTGCTCATGCGCGCGGCGCCCACGCCCGTCATCGTCATCTCCAGCTATTCGCACCGCTCGGACGTGGGCAAGGCGCTGGAGCTGGGCGCGTTCGACTTCATCGCCAAGCCGCCCCAGGGCACGCCCGCGGCGCTGGAGCACCTGCGGCGCGAGCTGATCGACAAGGTGCTCGCGGCGCGCCACGTGAAGTCCGGGGGACGCCACGGGGCCTCGCTGCGTGGCGCCGTGCTGTCGGGGGATGTGCCGCAGGTCATCGCCGTGGGCGCGTCCACGGGCGGGCCTCCCGCGGTGCAGCGGCTCCTGGAGGGACTGGCCACCGAGCCGACCGTCAGCGTGCTGGTGGGCCAGCACATGCCGTCGCAGTTCACCAAGGCCTTCGCGGAGCGGTTGGACCGCATCGGTCCCTTCACGGTGACGGAGGCGTGCGAGGGCGACGTGGTGAAGCCGGGCCACGTCTACATCGCGCCGGGAGGCCGCCACCTGGTGCTGTCGGACCGCACCGGGCGCCTGGAGTTGCGCACGCCGTCGCCGGTGCCCGCGGACAAGTACGCACCGTCGGTGGACCGGCTCTTCGAGAGCGCGGCGGACGTGCTGGGCCCGCGCGCGGTGGCGGTGGTGCTGACGGGGATGGGCGCGGACGGGGCGCAGGGCGTGCGCGCGGTCCGCCGCGAGGGCGGCGAGACGTGGGCCGAGTCCGAGGACACGGCGGTGGTGTACGGCATGCCCAAGGAGGCCATCGCCACCGGAGCGGTGAGCCGGGTGCTGGCCCTGGACGCCATCGGGACGGAGCTGGCCGCGCTGGTGCGCCGCCGACGGCAGTCCGGCGGGCAGTGAATCGCTGGCTGCATGACAGCCGCCGCACAATCCCGGGCCGGGCGGCGCGCGGGTGCTAGGCTGGTGTCCATGTCGCAGCAGATCCGCGCGCTGGTGGTGGATGACTCGCAGGCCATGCGCCGCAGCATCATGTACGCGCTCCAGCGCCTGGCCGGGGTGGTCTGCATCGAGGCGCAGGACGGCGTGGAGGGGCTGAAGAAGCTCTCCACGCAGGGCCGCTTCGACCTGGTGATGACGGACATCAACATGCCGTTGATGGACGGGCTGAAGCTCATCCACCACATCCGCCAGACGGAAGACCACCGGGCGGTGCCCATCGTCGTGGTGACGACGGAGGGCGCGGCGGCGGACCGGGAGCGGGCCATGGCGCTGGGGGCCACGGCCTACCTGGTGAAGCCCGTGCAGGCCCGCGTGGTGCTGGACACGGTGAAGGAACTGCTGAAGCTCGGCTGAGCTTCGACAGGAATCCCAAGGGCACGCATGGAACCGGCGCTGGACGTCGAGGGGCTGGAGAAGACGTACGGCGCGGTGCGGGCGGTGCGCGGCCTGTCCTTCCAGGTGGCACCGGGCGAGGTGCTGGGCCTCGTGGGGCCCAACGGCGCGGGCAAGACGTCCACGCTGCGGTGTCTGGCCGGCATCCTGCCGCCCTCCGCGGGGCGCGTGCGGGTGGCGGGCTTCGACGTGGCACAGGCGCCGGTGGAGGCGAAGCGCCAGCTGGCCTTCCTCCCGGACGAGCCGCGCTTCTTCGAGTACCTCACCGTCTGGGAGCACCTGAACTTCACCGCGCGCCTCTACGGCGTGGAGGACTGGGAGGAGCGGGGCCGCGCGCTCCTGGCGGAGATGGAGCTCACGGGCCGGGAGAAGTCGCTGCCGGGCGAGCTGTCTCGGGGCATGAAGCAGAAGCTGTCCATCGCGTGCGGCTTCCTGCACCAGCCCCGGCTCATCCTCCTGGATGAACCGCTGACGGGGTTGGATCCGCTGGGCATCCGCCGCATGAAGGCCTCGCTGCGCCGCCGCGCGGAGGAGGGCACGGCGCTGGTGTTGTCGTCGCACCTGCTCCCCCTGGTGGAGGAGCTGTGTCACCGGCTGCTCGTCATCGCCGGAGGGCGCGCGGTGGCGCTGGGCTCGCTGCCGGAGATCCGCGAGCAGATGGCGGGCGGAGCCGGTGACAGCGCGTCGCTGGAGGAGCTGTTCGTGCGCATCACCAGCGCGGCGTCGGAGGAGGCGCAAGCGCGGGGGAACGAACCGGCGTGAGCTTCCCGAGCGCGGTGGCGTTCCTCTGGGTGAGGACGTGGCGCAACCGGGTGGTGCGCCAGGTGCAGCGGCTGAAGCGTCCGCGCTACCTCCTGGGCGCGCTGGTGGGGCTCGCGTACCTGTACTCGCTGGTGGGGCGCAGCGTCTTCGTGCAGGGCACGGGCCGCGCGGTGTCCCCCAACGCGAGGCTGTTCGCGGAGCTCTCGCTGGAGGTCTCCGTGCTGGGCACGCTGGTGACGGCGTGGGTGCTGGGCGCGGACCGGCCCGCGCTGACCTTCACGCAGACGGAGGTGCAGACCTTCTTCGCCGCGCCCGTCACGCGCAAGGCGCTGCTGCACTACAAGCTGCTGCGCGGCCTCTTGAGCGCGATGCTCGCGGCGCTGGCGGCGACCCTCTTCGTGGGGCGCTTCACCAGTCCCCGCCCGGTGCTCTTCTTCCTGGGCGCGGCGCTGGCCATGGGGACGCTCTACCTGCACGGCACGGCGGCGTCCTTCGTGCGCGCGTGGCTCGTGTCTCAAGGGCGCTGGGGCAGCGCGGTGCGGTGGGCGGTCGTGGCGGTGCTCCTGGTGGCGGGGATGGGCACGCTGCTGTCCACGCTGCGCGACTACCCGCTGCCGGAGAACCTCTCCAGACCCTTCGCCGTGCGCGAGTGGTTGCGCGATGTGCTCAACGCCCCCGGCCCCCGAGCGGTGCTGTGGCCGGGCCGGGCGCTGGTGGCCCCCGCGATGGCGCGAAGCTGGGAGGGCTTCCTGCGCTACCTGCCCGCGTCGCTGGCGCTGCTGGTGGCGCACTACGCCTGGGTGCTCGCGGTGGAGGTGCCCTTCGAGGACTCCGCGGTGGCCGGGGCGGAAGCGCGGACGCGGCGGCGGGCACAGCGGGCCGCGCGCTCGGGCAATCTGCGCGTGGGCCGGGTGCCCTTCGTGTTGAAGGCCCGGGGGCGACCGGAGGTCGCGCTCCTGTGGAAGAACCTCATCGCGCGCAGGCGCATGGGCAGCGGCCTGATGATGCTGCTGTCCTTCGGGGTGCTGGGCGCCGTGTTCGCGCTGGTGATGGGAGACACGCGGCTGTTCTCCAACAGCCGTGAGTTCCTGGGCCCCATGGCCTTGATGGTCGCGCTGGCCATGGCCGTGATTGGCCCGAGCGCGTTCCGCACCGACCTGCGCATGGACCTGCCGAAGTTGGAGCTCTTGCGCGCGCTGCCGCTCACGGGGCGGCAGGTGGTGAGCGCGGAGTTGGCGGCGTCCGCGCTGACGCTGGGTGTGGCGCAATGGGTGATGTTGCTCCTGGCGCTGGTGCTGGGCGTGGGCGCGGACGACGCGACGCTCGCGCCGTGGTCCACGCCGGTGGTGCTGGGGCTCCTGCCGGTGCTGCCGGCGCTGGGCCTGGCGGGGCTGTTCGTGCAGAACGCGGCGGTGGTGCTGCTGCCCGCGTGGATTCCGGCGGACTCCGAGCGGGCGCGCGGCGTGGAGGCGCTGGGCCAGCGGCTGCTCACGCTGGTGGGCACGCTGGTGGTGACGTTCCTGGGACTGTTGCCGGCCACCGTGGTGGCCCTCCTCGTGGGCTATCCGCTGTTCACTGTCATGGGGCGCTGGGCGGTTCCGCTCGCGGGGCTGGCGGCTGCGGGGGCACTCTTCGCGGAGGTGGCGCTGGGCGTCGCCGTCCTGGGCCGTGCCTTCGAGCGGCTGGACGTGTCGGAAGAACAGTCGAACGAAGCGTGAACGCGAGCACGAAGGGAGCATCTCCATGAAGGTCGGCTTCATCGGGTTGGGGAACATGGGCGCGCCGATGGCGAAGAACCTGGCCGGCGCGGGCCATGAGCTCGTCGTCTGGAACCGCACCGCCTCCAAGGCGGATCCGCTGAAGCAGCAGGGCGCGCGCGTGGCGAAGACGCCCGCGGAGGCCGCCCGGGACGCGGAGGTCGTCGTGTCCATGCTCGCGGACGACCACGCCGCGGAGGAGGCCGTGCTGGGCAAGGACGGCGTCGTCAGCGCACTGCCGAAGGGCGCCATCCATGTCTCCTCCAGCACCATCTCCGTCGCGTTGTCGGAGCGCCTGACGAAGGCGCACACGGACGCGGGGCAGGGCTACGTCTCCGCCCCCGTCTTCGGCCGGCCCGAAGCCGCCGCGGGCAAGCAGCTCTGGGTGGTCGCCGCGGGCCCGAAGGCGCAGGTGGAGCGGGTGCGCCCGGTGCTCACGGCCCTGGGACGCGGCCTCACGGAGCTGGGAGAGCGGCCGTCCGCGGCGAACACGGTGAAGCTGTCCGGCAACTTCCTCATCGCGTCCATGATGGAGGCCCTGTCGGAGTCCTTCGCGCTCGCGGAGAAGTGCGGCGTGGAGCGCGCCGCGTTCCTGGACGTCTTCAAGTCCGTCTTCGCCAAGGCGCCCATCTTCGAGAACTACGCGGGCGCTATCGCGAAGGGGCAGTACACACCCGCGGGCTTCGCGCTGCGCCTGGGCCTCAAGGACGTGACGCTGGCGCTTGAAGCGGGCAGGGCGGCGGAGGTGCCGCTGCCACTCGCGAGCCTGCTGCGCGACCACTTCCTCACCGGCGTCGCCCAGGGGCGCGGCGATGAGGACTGGTCAGCGCTCGGCGCGCTCGCACAGGAGCGCGCCGGCATCACGAAGAAGGGCTGAAAGACGAAGGGCCTCCCGTGGTTCGCGCCACGGAAGGCCCTCGCTGACTTCAGTGCGCCGCGGCGCGGACTAGAACGTCGCGGAGCCCGGCACGCGCGGGTAGGGGATGGCGTCGCGGATGTTCTGCAGGCCGCACATGTAGACGATGAGCCGCTCGAACCCCAGGCCGAAGCCCGCGTGCGGCACCGTGCCGTAGCGGCGCAGGTCGCGGTACCACTGGTAGTGCGCGGGATCGAGGCCGAACTTCCTCATGCGCGCGTCCAGCACGTCCAGGCGCTCCTCGCGCTGGCTGCCGCCGATGATCTCGCCGATGCCCGGCGCGAGCACGTCCATCGCGGCCACGGTCTTCCCGTCCTCGTTGATGCGCATGTAGAAGGCCTTGATGGCCTCCGGGTAGTTCATCACCACCACGGGCCGGCCTACGTGCTCCTCGGTGAGGTAGCGCTCGTGCTCCGTCTGGAGGTCCTTGCCCCACTCCGGCGCGTACTCGAACTTCTTCTTCGCCTTCTGGAGGATGGAGACGGCCTCCGTGTAGTCGATGCGCTCGAAGCTGGAGCCGATGAACTTCTCCATCCGCTCCGTGACGCCCTTCTGCTGGCGCTCCTCGAAGAACTTCATGTCCGGCGCGCACTCGTCCAGCACGGCCTTGAACACGTACTTGAGGAACCGCTCCGCCAGCAGCGCGTCCTCGTTGAGGTCCGCGAAGGCGATCTCCGGCTCAATCATCCAGAACTCGGCCAGGTGCCGCGTGGTGTTGCTGTTCTCCGCGCGGAACGTGGGGCCGAACGTGTAGACCTTGGACATGGCCAGGCAGTACGCCTCCACGTTCAGCTGCCCGGACACGGTGAGGTAGGCCTCCTTGCCGAAGAAGTCCTTGCCCCAGTCGATCTTGCCGTTCTCGCCCCGCGGCGGGTTGTGCGCGTCCAGCGTGGACACGCGGAACATCTGCCCCGCGCCCTCCGCGTCGCTCGCGGTGATGATGGGCGTGTTCACCCAGCAGAAGCCCTCACCGTGGAAGAAGCGGTGCACCGCCTGCGCCGCCGCGTTGCGCACGCGGGTGATGGCCCCGAAGGTGTTGGTGCGCACGCGCAGGTGCGCCACCTCCCGCAGGAACTCCAGCGAGTGCTGCTTCGGCTGGATGGGGTAGGTGTCCGGGTCGTCCACCAGACCCAGCACCTGCACTTCATCCGCCTGCACCTCGAACGCCTGCCCCTTGCCCTGCGACTGCACCAGCGTGCCCCGGCAGATGACGGAGGCGCCCGCGGTGAGGTGCAGGATTTCCTTCTCGTAATTGGGCAGCGAATTGGGCGCGACGACCTGGATGGGGTCGAAGACCGACCCGTCGCTCACGTTCACGAAGCTGATGCCCGCCTTGGAGTCGCGGCGCGTCCGCACCCAGCCGCGCACCTCCACCTTCGAGCCCGCTTCGACAGCCCCCGACAGGGCCTTCTTCACACTCACGACCTGCATGGTGCTCTCCCTCTGCTCCAGACCGGGAAGGCGAGTTAGTCGCGCCCGGGCCCGAGGGCAAGCACCGAGCGAGGCCCGCCCCCGGCCCGGGGCCTGCCGGGTCCCCGCCCATCCGGGTTTCCCGGTCAGGGCCCCGGGGGCGCCAGCCGTCCAGGCTTTCGACGCGCCAAGACTTGTTGCCCGCGTGTCCTACCTCCCGCTAAGAGTCAGAGAAGCCATGGCGATGAACGAGCGTTACGAGCCGCAGTCGATTGAAGGAAAGTGGCAGACCCGCTGGGAGCAGGAGGGCCTCTTCCGGGCAGGCAGGCGTCCGGATGCCCCGAAGAAGTACGTCCTGGAGATGCTGCCGTACCCCAGTGGCCAGATGCACATGGGGCATGTGCGCAACTACCTCATCGGGGACGTCTACGCGCGCTACTACCAGATGCGCGGCTTCGACGTGCTGCACCCCATGGGCTGGGACGCCTTCGGCCTGCCGGCGGAGAACGCGGCCATCAAGGACGGCGTCCACCCGGCCATCCGCACCCGCGAGAACATCGAGTCGTTCAAGGCGGAGATCAAGACGCTCGGCTACAGCTACGACTGGACGCGCGAGGTCAACACCAGCCAGCCGGAGTACTACCGCTGGAACCAGTGGTTCTTCCTCCAGATGCTCGAGCGCGGGCTCGTCTATCGCCGCTTCAGCAAGGTGAACTGGTGTACCGGCTGCCACACCGTCATCGCCAACGAGCAGGTGAAGGACGGCCGCTGCGAGCGCTGCAGCTCCGAGGTGCAGGACAAGGAGATGCCCGAGTGGGCGTTCCGCATCACGAAGTACTCGCAGGACCTGCTCGACGCGCTCGACACGCTCAAGGCCTGGCCGGACAGCATCACCACCCGTCAGCGCGACTGGATTGGCCGCTCCGACGGCGCGGAGGTGGACTTCCGCGTGCAGGGGCATGACGCCGCCCTGCGCGTCTTCACCACCCGCGTGGACACGCTCTTTGGCTGCACCTACGTGGTGCTCGCGCCGGACCACAAGCTCGTGGCCCAGGTGACGACGGCGGACCGCCGCGCGGACGTGGACGCGTTCACGAAGAAGATGGCCGCCCAGAGCAAGACGGAGCGGCTGGGCGAGGACGCGGAGAAGGAGGGCGTCTTCACCGGTGGCTACGCGCTCAATCCGGTGACGGGCCAGCCGGTGCCCATCTGGATCGCCAACTTCGTGGTGAGTGACTACGGCACCGGCGCGGTGATGAGCGTGCCGGCGCACGACGCGCGCGACTTCGCCTTCGCGCGCAAGTATTCGCTGCCCGTGCGCGTGGTCATCCAGCCGGCGTCCGGTGACAAGCTGGGCGCGGGTGAGACGCTCGACGCGGCGTACACGAACGACGGCGTGCTCGTGGACTCCGGGGACTTCAGCGGCATGCCTTCCGCCGAAGTGCGGGTGAAGCTGGCCGCGAAGCTGGAGGCGCAGGGGCAGGGCAAGGCCACGGTGACGTACCGCCAGCGGGACTGGGGCTTCAGCCGCCAGCGCTACTGGGGCACGCCCATCCCCATCGTCTACTGCGAGAAGTGCGACCCCGAGCGCAAGGGGCTCCCCGTTCCGTTGGATCAGCTCCCGGTGCGGCTGCCGGACATCGACACGCAGGCGGTGCTCACCGGGCGAGGCGAGCCGCCGCTCGCGAAGGTCGCGTCCTTCGTCAACACGACCTGCCCCAAGTGCGGTGGTCCCGCGCGCCGGGAGACGGAGACGATGGACACCTTCGTCGACTCCTGCTGGTACTTCGCGCGCTACCTGTCGCCGAAGTACGACGCGGCGCCCTTCGACCCGAAGGACGCGAAGCACTGGCTGCCGGTGGACATCTACGTGGGCGGCCCCGAGCACGGCGTGATGCACCTGCTCTACTTCCGCTTCTGGACCCGGGTGATGAAGCTCCTCGGGCTGTCGCCGGTGGATGAGCCCGTCACGCGGCTGATCACGCAGGGCATCGTCAACGGCGCGGATGGCCGGAAGATGGGCAAGCGCTACGGCAACGGCGTGGCGCCCAACACCATCGTGGCGAAGTACGGCGCGGACACGGCCCGCACCTACGTGCTCTTCGCGGGCCCGCCGGAGCGCGACTTCGACTGGTCCCACGAGCAGGTGGAGGGCGTGTTCCGCTTCCTCAAGCGCGTGTGGACGCTGGCCGCCACGCACCACGCTTCCTCGGCGGAGGCCACGTACTCGGGCCCCTACGAGGGCAAGGCGCTGGAGACGCGCCGCGCGGCGCACAAGTGCGTCAAGCGCGTGACGGAGGCCATCGAGCGCCTGTCCTTCAACACCGCCGTCGCGGGCGTCATGGAGTGCGTGAACGCGCTCTACGCGGTGGGCACGCCGGAGACGCCCGCGGAGAAGGCGGCGATGGGGGAGGCGGTGCGGCTGCTCGCGCGCATCCTCACGCCCCTCGCGCCGCACATCGCGGACGAGCTGGCGGAGGCCTACGGCGCGAAGGCGTCCACCGTCACGGAGTCCTGGCCGGAGTTCGAGCCGGCGCTGGTGGTGGACGACGTGATTCCGTACGCCGTGCAGGTGAACGGCAAGCTGCGCGCGGAGGTGCGCGTGGCGGCGGACGCGGGCGAGGCGGACGTGCGTGCGGCGGCGGAGGCGGACGACAAGGTGAAGGCCGCCCTCGAAGGCAAGACGCTGCGCAAGTTCGTCTTCGTCCCCAAGCGGCTGGTGAACTTCGTCGTCGGCTGACGGCGGAAGGGAGGGGTGGTGCCCGCGGAAGTGCTCGTCATGTGCTCCGCCTGCGGGCGCCCCCAGTCGGCGGCCCGGCGCCGCTGTGCCTTCTGCAACGCGGAGCTGCCGGAGGCGCCCCTGCCGGCCCGCTCTCCCGATGCTTTGGAGTCGCCCGCGCCGTCGCTGCCGGGCGTCACCCCGCTGGCGCTGGACCTCGGCAACCGGCGCGTCCTGGCGGTGAACGACACGCAGCTGTCGTTCCAGGGGCGCCCGGGCGGGGGCCCGACGCTCGACGTGCCTTGGGCGAGGGTGCGGCGGCTGGAGTGGCGCACGCGGCCCTACTTCGAACCGCTGGGACTGCTCGCCTTCACCGTGCTGGGCCTCTTCTGGGCGCCCACGCAGGCGGTGCGGATCATGTCCTTCGCGGGGGGCGTCATCGGCCTGGGGCTCGCGGCGCTGTACCGCCACCATGGCCTCAGTGTGGAGCTGGATGACGGCACGCGCATGGAGTGGCCCCTGGGCATGGCGCTGAAGGGCTCGGCCCGCGAGGCGCGGCTCAAGGCGGCACGCGCCACGCTCGCGGACGCCGGACGCATGCGAGGCGTACCGCTGAATGGTTCCGACGCGTGAGGCCCCTCCGCGCCGCGTTCTGAGTGCAGGCCCGGCGCGCCCCCAGCTCCACGCGTAGGAGGGGCATGCCACGCGGCGGTCCGGCTCCGACGCTTGACGGAGGATCGCGGCCGGGTAGGGTGCGCGCCCATGCGGCCCTCAAGGAACGCGGTTCAGGCGGGTGCGGTGAAGGCGTTCCGGTGGGGCGTGGTGGCGGCGGCGATGCTGGGCGCCGGGTGCGGCTACCGCTTCAGCCCGTGGGGCTCCGCGCTGCCAGAGGGCACAGGGCAGGTGTGCGCGCCCATCTTAGCCAACGAGACGGCGGAGCCCGGGCTGGAGAACCTCTTCACGCGCTACCTGCGCAACCAGCTCATCCAGGCCGGCCGGCTGGCCACCGCTCCGGGCTGCGCGTCCACGATTGAAGGGGCGGTGCTCAACATCTGGACGTCCCCGACCATCATCCCCAACAACTACCGCATCTCCACGACCGTGCGGCTGCGCCTCGTGAAGGAGGGACAGCTGCTGTCGGAGACAGTGGTGGCGGGGACCGAGGACTACCTCCAGGGACGCGGGAACGTCCTGGAAGCCGAGGCCAACCGTCAGGCCGCGCTGGCGCGCCTGGCGGAGTTGCTCATGCGCGACGGCTACGATCGGCTGGCCAGCACCTGGTGAGGACCGGGGAGCCCGGTCCTCGACCCACGGTGGTGCTACGGGACGACTAGGCCTTCTTCTTCGCGGCGGCCTTGGCCAGCCGGGAGATGCGGCGCGCGGCGGTGCGCTTGTGCAGGACGCCCTTGCTGGCCGCCTTGTTGAGGGTCTTGGAAGCCGCCTTCAGCGCGTCCGTCAACTTCGAACCGTCCTTGGAGGCAATGGCCTCGCGGGCGGACTTGACGGCGTCCTTCACGGTCGTCCGGACATTCACATTCCGGGCGCGGCGCTTCAGGGACTGGCGGTAACGCTTCTCTGCGGACTTGGTGTTCGCCAAGGCAATGCTCCAGCGGAAGGCAAGGCAAGGAAAAAGAGGGGCCGTCCTTACTGCGACGCCCCGGTTGCGTCAAGGCACGCGTGCGATCGCGATCAGGATTTCCAGTTCCGGAACCCCTGGGAGGCCCCCGGAATGCCTCCGGGGCCTCCACCGACGCCTCACGCCGGAAGAATCAAGCCGGCGGGGCGGCGTATTCCCAGCGCAACCCGGCGGGATCCACGAACTGGAAGCCCGCCTCGGAGGTGGCGCACGGCACCAACCGCCCCGGATGGTTGGCCCGGAACAGCTCCAGGAGCCGGGCGACCCCCGAGGCGGAGGGGGCCTCCAGGGTGAGGGCCACCGCGGACGAGGCCTGCGCCTGGGCGCCCGGCGTGAAGACGAGCCCCAGGCCCGCGCCCGTGTAGGCCGCCGTGCCGTTCGTCGACCGGGTGGGCGTCCAGCCCAGCCAGGAGGCCAGCTCATCCCAGAAGGCCCGCTGGGCCGCCACGTCCGGCACGGCCAGTCGCAGGGTGGCCACGGACGCGCGAGGCGGGTGGCTGGGCGGCGGCAGCGCCTTCTCCACGGCCTTGGCGGCCTGCCAGTGGCGCTCCATGTGCGCGAGCGTGGCGCCGCCGAAGGGGACGTTCTCCTCGTTCAGCTTCGCCTCGATGTACTGGAAGCGGGTGACGAAGCGGCGCGTGGCCATGCGCAGCGCGTCCTCCGCGGGCGTCTTCACGAAGCGCGCGAGGTTCGCGAGCGAGAACAGGACGTCCCCCAGCTCGTGCTCGATGGCGTCCCGGTCGCCCGACGCGATGGCCTCGTCCAGCTCACGCAGCTCCTCGTCCAGCTTGCCGCGCACCCCGGCCAGGTCCGGCCAGTCGAAGCCGATGCGGCTGGCCTTCTCCGTCAGGCGCTCCGCGCGCAGCAGGGACGGGGCCGCGGTGGGCACGCCGTCCAGCACGGAGCCCGCGCGCCCGGTCTTCTTCTTGCGCTCCTCCGCCTTCAGCTGCGCCCAGTTGGCCAGCACCTGCTCGGCGCCACTCACCTGCTGATCCCCGAACACGTGCGGGTGCCGGCTGGTGATCTTGTCGCTGATCGCCGCGCAGACGTCCGCCATCGTGAACTCGCCCAGCTCCGCCGCCAGCTGCGCGTGGAAGACAATCTGGAAGAGCAGGTCCCCCAGTTCTTCACACAGCGGACGCCACGGGCCGCCGTCGGAGACGCGGTCCATTTCATCCAGGACCTCGAACGCCTCCTCGGTCAGGTAGGGGCGCAGCGAGCGCAGGTCTTGTTCGCGGTCCCACGGGCAGCCGCCCTCGGCCCGAAGGCGCCGCATGATCTCCACCAGTCGTTCCAGCTCGTTTCCAGGCGCCGCCATGCATTCACTCCCGAGCAATCCCCCCGCCGCGGGATCCTGTAGCACGGGCGGTGGGCACCACATGATTTCGGATCGCCCGGCCTGTCGCCTATCATCGGACGTCCGGATGCTCCGCTCGTTCCTCGGCCTGTGTTGCAGCCTCGTGCTGCTTGTCCCCGCGCGCGCCCCTGCGTTGATGCAGGAGCCGCTCCTGCGCATCGAGGAGAAGGTCATCGAGCCGGAGCCGGACCCCAGCACCTTCCAGGCCACGGAGGATGATCCGGTGGAAGACACCGGCTCCGAGGAGGCCGACGAACCGGAGCCCGAGCCCCGCCCCGACAACCGGCGCCGCGTCATCGCCCCGCCGCCCCTGAAGTCCGGAGCCCCCGCCGCTCCCGCTGCCCCCGCCGAACCCGCGCCCCCGCCCGTTGTCGTCCCGTCCCGTCCCGCCGTCACCCCGGTGATGGCGCCGAAGGTGACGGACGCGGAGCTGCTGGCCGTCTGGGAGAAGTGGAAGGCGGCCCGCTCCCGCAACGACCTGGCCGCGGCGGGAGCCGCCCAGAAGGAGCTGCTCACGCTGCGTGAGGAGGTGCTCGCCTCCGACCTGGAACCCCTGAGCATGGGCTTCGTGCGCGAGGCCGGGGTCCGCCGTCGCGCCGGGGACCTGAAGGGCGCGCTCGCGCTCCTGGACGTGGCCGTGGCCCTGTCGCCCGGGCTGCCCGCCGCACGCTTCGCCCGGGCGGAGACGTACGTGGTGGAGGATCCGCTGAACGTGCCGCGCGGGCTGGGCGAGTGGAAGACCGCCCTCGTGACGCTGCTCGGAGACGCCCGCTACCGCCGGCCCGCGCTCACGGACCTGGGCGCGCTGGTGCTCGCGGCGTGGGCGGCCACGGCGGTGGCAGTGGTCGCGGTGCTCTTCCTGCGGCGGATCCGCTACGCGCTGCACGACTTCCACCACCTGTTCCCCCGGGCGGTGACGCACTGGCAGTCCGGGCTCCTGGGCGTGATGCTCCTGGCGCTGCCCGCGGTGCTGGGCGCGGGCCTGGTGCCGGTGCTGCTCCTGCTCTTCGCCTCGGTCGCGCTGTACGTGGGCCGCGCCGAGCGCTGGGTGGCCGCCGTGCTGCTGATGGGCCTGGGCGTGATGCCGCTCGCCGCGGGGACGCTGACGCGCTTCACCGTGTTCGCCGGCACGCCCGCGGAGGACGTCTATCTCCTGGAACGCGGGGGCCTGTCCGCGGAGGGCGCGGCGGCCCGCGTGCGCGCTCGCGCGGAGGCACGCACCGCCCGCTTCCAGGAGCTGGGTGCGCTCGCCTGGTACGAAGCGCGCCGGGGCCTGCTGGAAGAGGCGCGGGCGGACTTCAAGGCCGCCTCCGCCCTCAAGTCAGGCGACGCGCGGATGCTCACGCGCTTCGGCAACGCGCTGATGGGTCTGGGCGACGTGGACGGCGCGGTGCTCCTCTACACGCAGGCGTCCAAGGCGGATCCGTCCATGGCGGCGCCGCACTACAACCTGGGGCAGGTGTACCGGCGCCGGGCCCGGCTCCTGCCGGATGATCAGCTGGGCAAGGAGCTGGACCGCTCCACCTCAGCCATCGCCCAGGCGCAGGCCCTGGACAACTCGCTCCTGCGCCGGGATCCGCCGCCGGAGGACCGCCCCCTGCTCAACCTCCTGCTGCTGGCGCCAACGGTGCCGGAGCGCGACTGGATGGGCCTGGCGGACGGCACCCAGGAGGGCGCCCGCGTGGAGGACCAGGTGGGCCGGTGGCTGTCACCCATCCTGCCGGCGGGCCCGGTGGGCTGGGGGCTGACCGCGGCGCTCGCGGCGCTCGTCGCCGTCTTCGGGGAAGCCTCCTGGCGCATGAAGGCCTCGCGCGGCTGTGAGCGGTGCGGAAACGCCGTCTGCCTCCGCTGCGACAAGGACCTGTCCGTGGGCGGCGCGATGTGCGGCCAGTGCGTCCACGTCTACGCGCGCAAGAGCCAGGTGCCCAAGGAGTTCCGCTCGCGCAAGCAGGGCGAGGTGGACCGCCACCAGGTTTGGACCAAGCGCGTGACGTACGCGCTGGGCAGCCTGGTGTCCGGCGCGGGCCACGTGGGCACGGGCCTGCCGGTGCGGGGCGCCCTCTATGCCTTCCTCTTCAGCTTCGCCGTGGCCGCGCTGGTGCTCCACCGGGGCCTCGTCCGCACGCCTTACGGCGACGCGCCGCTGTACCTCAAGCTCGTGCCCGCGGGCACGGTCCTCTTCTTCGTCTACCTGCTGACCCTGCGCGGCCTGCGCCGCCATCAGCGGGGGGAGGCCTGAGCCATGGCCCTCAAGGGCACCCTCAAGGACTTCGGCATCGGCGACATCCTGCAGCTGATTGGCCAGCAGCAGAAGACGGGCACGCTCCACCTGCGCAACAAGGACCAGGAGGTGCGCGTCGGCTTCCAGGACGGCCACATCATCAAGGCCGAAAGCCTCACCCGGAAGCGCAAGGAGCTCATCGGCGCCATGCTGGTGCGCGCCGAGATCATCACGGAGACGCAGCTGGAGGCCGCGCTGGAGGTCCAGAAGCGCACCCTCAAGCGGCTGGGCGACGTGCTGGTGCAGAGCCACGCCCTCACCGCGGAGCGCTTCCAGCAGATGGCGCAGCTCCAGGTGACGGAGACGCTCTACCGCCTCTTCACCTGGAAGGCGGGCACCTACGAATTCGTCCAGGAGCCCGTGGAGCCCGGCCCCGAAGGCATCACCCCGCTGCGCGCGGAGACGGTGCTGATGGAGGGCTTCCGGATGGTGGACGAGTGGCCCGTCATCCGGAAGCGCATCCACCGCGATGACATGACCTTCGAGCGCGTCAAGGCGCTCCCGCCGCCCCGCGCCCACGCCGACGAGGGCGGAGAGCTGGGCGTCATCGGTCCGTCGGAGCGCCACGTCTACGAGGAGATCGCCGTGGGGCGCGACCTGCGCCGCATGGTGGACCTCTGCGGCCTGGGCGAGTTCGAGACCTGCAAGGCGCTCTACAACCTGGTCAAGGGCGACTACGTGCGCGCCATCGACCCGGAGGGCCGCGCGCCCGTGCCGGAGGACACCCGCTTCCTCGCCCGGGTGGCTGGCCCCCTGGGCCGCATCGCGGTGACCATGGCGGTCATCGCGGGCCTGGCCTTCATCGCGTCCCGCTGGGTCGGGGGCAACGGGCACGAGCCCGGCGCCTCCCGGTTGGGGGATCCCGCGGCCCAGCGTCAGATTGCCCACGCGCAGCGCGTCCGCATCGAGGCCGCGCTGGAGGTGTTCCAACTGGAGAAGGGAACCCTCCCCGAACGGTTGGATGCTTTGGTGGATGCCGGATTGTTGAGTCCGGAGGAACTGCGCTACCCGTGGCGGGAGGAGTACTATTACCGCCGCACGGCCGCCCGGCAGTTCATCCTCCTACCCCCCGTGCGCTAGCCCGCGGGCAGGCTCGCCGTCGAGAGATGGCGGGCGAGGGGGGAGGGGCGGCGTTAAATTGAGGGCGAGCGATCACTGAACGAGGAATGACGCGCATTGCGAAATCCCGCCACGCTGGAAGTGCCCGCAGCTCGCGCTGAAACCACCCCCACCTCCGCCAAGGTGGACGTCCGTGACAACGAGACGACCCAGGCCCTTTGCGGAAACCAGAACGAAAACCTCAAGCTGATGGAGCGGCGCCTGGGGGTCCGTGTGGGGCAGCGCGGTACGGAGCTGCTTCTCTCGGGGCCCGCGGACGCGGTCGCCTTCGCCGTGCGTCTGGTGGAGAACCTGGAGGAGATGATCCGCGCCGGGCGCACCGTCTACCGGGAGGACGTGGAGCAGGCCATCAAGGTCCTGGGCCGCGGCTCGGAGTCGCTGCAGGAGGTCATGCTCGGCACCGTCCTCAAGAGCTCCGGCAACCGGCAGATCGCCCCAAAGAGCATCGCGCAGAAGCGCTACGTGGACGCCATCCGCGCCCACGACATCGTCTTCGGCGTGGGCCCCGCCGGCACCGGCAAGACGTACCTCGCCATGGCCATGGCGGTCGCCTTCCTCCAGGAGCGCAAGGTCAAGCGCATCATCCTGGCGCGCCCCGCCGTGGAGGCCGGTGAGAAGCTCGGCTTCCTCCCTGGCGACCTGGCGGAGAAGGTGAACCCGTACCTGCGCCCGCTCTACGACGCACTGCACGACATGATGGCCGTGGAGCGCGCCCAGCACCTGGTGGAGCAGGGCGTCGTGGAGGTCGCGCCGCTCGCGTTCATGCGCGGCCGCACCCTCAACGACGCCTTCGTCATCCTCGACGAGGCCCAGAACACCACCGTGGAGCAGATGAAGATGTTCCTCACCCGCCTGGGCTACAACAGCAAGGCGGTCATCACCGGCGACGTGACCCAGGTGGACCTGCCCACGGGCAAGCTGTCCGGCCTGAACCACGCGCGCTCCGTGCTGCGGAACATCGAAGGCATCCACTTCTCGGAGTTCTCCGACGTGGACGTCGTGCGCCACCCCCTGGTGCAGGAGGTCATCCGCGCCTACGAGCGCTCCGAGGCCGCCCAGAAGGAGGCCCAGGCCGCCCGCGAGCCCTCAGCGGCCCTCGAAGGCGCCGCCTCTCCGGCGGGAGGCACGGAGTCCTGACGTCGTGACGCCGCAACCGCCACCCCCGCTCCCAGCCTTGCGCCGGGACGGGGGTGGAGTCGCTGGGTGGCCCACACTGCTGCCTGTTGGCTTACCCGCAAATTTCGCAGAGCGAACTGGCGTCCAGGCGGCGGCTGTCCCACCCTCACGAATTTTCCCCGTCGCTGCTTCCTTCTAGGGAGCCTGACGTCTTCGCAGGGTAGGAGTTCCCCCATGGCCGATCCCGAATCACCAACCCCCGGGCCCAGTCCGCTGGACGCGCTCGCGGTCCGCCTGGGGCTCGGGCGGCGTGGGGAGTGGGGCCGGCGCGTCGTGCAGGCCCTCTTGCTGCTCGTCGTCTCCGTGGGAGCGGGCTTCGTCATCTCCCCGGGGCTCTACAGCCAGCAGATTCCGGCGCTCACCGAGGAGAACCTGGGCAAGCCCTTCCGGGCCAACTCGCCCGCCGGCTTCAAGGCCGCGCGCGACTACGACATCGTCCACCAGTCGATGACGGAGCAGCGCCGCCGCGAGGCCCGGAGCGCCGTGCGCCCGGTGTACGACCTCAACCCGGCGGTGGTGGGCAACCTGCGTACGTCCGTGCGCGCGGCCTTTGCCTCCGCGCGCGAGCACCTGGAGGAGGAGAAGGACGCCCGCGCCGAGGAGACTCCGCAGGAGGAGGGCCAGGCCAGGCGCCGCCGCCCCGCGCCGCTCACCCCGGAGGCCCTGGAGCGCCAGCGCCGCGACCGCGAGGAGATGCAGGCCCGGTTCCAGGAGCAGCTCATCGGCCAGCGGGACGCGGGGCTGGAGTCGGAGGACTTCCAGGCGCTCGTCGCCAACGGCTTCTCGGAGGAGGCGGAGACCGCCACCCTGGTGCTGCTCGACCGGGCCTACCGCGCGGACGGCAGCCAGGTGTACGTGGCCGGCTCGCGGGATGAGCTGGTGCGTGAAGCGCCCCAGGGCCTCACCGTGCGCGACGTGCAGCACAAGAACGAGGAGACGCTGCCCGCGGGCGCCGCCCAGGTGGTGGACATGCGGGAGGCGCACCAGGAGCAGGACCGGTTCGCCTCCGTGCCCGGCAACGTGATGCCGGAGGCCCCGGCGGTGCAGCGCCGCGCGGTGCTGAGAATCGCCAAGCGGCTCGTGCGCCCCAGCCTGACCATCAACATCGCGGAGACGGACCTGCGCCGCCGGCTCGCGGGCGACGCGGTGAAGGACGCCGTCATCGCCATCAAGAAGGGCCAGCGCGTCATCGGCGACGGCGAGCTCGTCAACGAAACGCACCTCGTCATGCTGCGTGGGATGCGCGCGCAGACGGACCGCCTGGACCTGCTCCAGTTGCAGGTGGGTGGCACGGGCCTGGTGGCCCTGCTGGTGGTGGCCTTCTACGGCTTCTGCCGCGCGGCCTTCCGCCGCTTCCGCCCCACGCGCAAGGACGGCGTGCTGCTGGGCCTGTTGCTGGTGGGCCTCTTGGGCCTGCTCCAGGTCTGGGTGTCCATCGCGGACGCGGTGCAGGACCGCTACACGGCGCTGCCCATCGAGGCGTTCTATTACGCCTTCCCGGTGGCGGCGGGCGCCATGCTGGTGCGCTTCATCCTCACGCAGGAGCTGGCGCTGTTCTTCGCCATGGTCATCGCGTGCCTCGCGGGCGTGATGCTGGGCAACTCGCTGGCGTTCGGCATCTACACGCTGGTGGGCTCGCTGGTGGCGGCGGACCGCATCGTCAAGGCGAAGGACCGCGTGGGCATCTTCCGCGCGGGCCTCGTCACCGGCGTGGCCAACCTCATCGCGGTGCTCTTCCTGTTCCTCGTGGAGGGCAAGGGCCTGGCCGGGGACACGCTCATCACCGCGGTGTGCGCGTTCTTCGGCACCGCGCTCGCCGTGCCGGTCATGGTGATGGCGCTGACGCCGCTCATCGAGGCCACGTTCGGCTACGCGTCGGACATCAAGCTTTTGGAGCTGGCGAACCTGAACCACCCGGCGCTCAAGGAGCTCATCGTCCAGGCGCCCGGCACGTACCACCACTCCATCATCATCGGCACGCTGGTGGAGAACGCGGCGGAGACGATTGGCGCGAACCCCCTGCTGGCTCGCTCGTGCGCGTACTACCACGACATCGGAAAGGGCCGGAACCCGCTCTACTTCGGGGAGAACCAGAAGGGGGAGAACCGGCATGACGGGCTGGCGCCCGCGATGAGCGCGGTCATCATCAAGCGCCACGTGACGGAGGGCCTGGAGATGGCCCGGCAGTACCGCCTGCCCAAGCTGGTGGCGGACGCGATTCCCCAGCACCACGGCACGCGCACGGTGGGCTTCTTCTTCCACAAGGCCCTGAAGGAGCAGGAGGGCAAGGAAGGCGCGCCCCCCATCGACGAGAGCATCTACCGCTACCCGGGCCCCAAGCCGCAGTTCCGCGAGGCGGCGCTGGTGATGATCGCCGACGCGGTGGAAGCCTCCACGCGCTCCATGCCGGACCCCACCAGCGCGAAGCTCCAGGCGCAGGTGCAGAAGATCATCAACATCATCTTCTCCGAGGGCCAGCTCGACGAGTGCGACCTGACGCTCAAGGACCTGAACCTCATCGCCCAGTCCTTCCTGCACACGCTGGAGGGCATCTACCACACGCGCCCCGTCTACCCGGCGGGCGCCATGGGTGGGGGCAAGGGCGGAGGCGCGCCGCTGATGATGGCGCCCGCGCCCGCCAAGACGGAAGCGAAGGACACGAAGGTGCGAACGGCGGGCATGTCATGAGCCGCAAGGTGGAGGGCGTGAAGCTGCGCAAGGGCAAGGTGATTCCGCGCGACGACGGCAAGCGCATCGAGGAGTTCGTCGGCGTGGCCAGCACGCAGACGGAGTCCGCGTCCGTGGCGCGCATGCGGGCGCCGCCGGGCTGGAGCGAACCCGCGCAGACGCCGGAGTTCGACGAGGTGGTGCTCGTCCTCACGGGTGAGCTCACCCTGGTGGTGGACGGCAAGCGCGAGCGCATTGGCGCGGGCGAGGTGGGCCTGGTGCCGCGCGGCAAGCGCGTGGTGTACCGCAACGATTCGCAGGGCGCGTGTGACTACTGGTCCATCTGCGCCCCGGCGTTCCGCGTGGAGCTGGCGCACATCGAGAAGCCGGCGCCCAAGGCGAAGGCCGCGGACAACCACGTGACGGTGCAGGTGGCGCACGGCCAGGGAGCGGACTACGAGCGCCTGCTCACCACCTGGTCCCGCGACTACCTGAAGCGCCTGGGCCTCACCGACTGCGAGCTGTCGCTGTCGCTCGTGGGGGACCGGGCCATCCGCCGGCTCAACCGCACGTGGAGGCAGAAGGACAAGGCCACGGACGTGCTGTCCTTCCCCGCGGGCGACCTGCCCAAGGGCACCCCGGGCCCCCGCCCGCTGGGCGACGTGGTCATCTCCCTGGACACCGCGAAGCGGCAGGCGAAGGAGTACGGCCGCACGCTGGAGTCGGAGATGGGCCGCTACCTCGCGCATGGCCTCCTGCACCTGTTGGGGCACGACCATGAGAAGCCTCGCGACGCGAAGCGCATGGCGGCCCTGGAGGAGCAGCTCCTGGGTGAGCGGGGCATGGTGGCGGACTCGCTGACCATCGACTCGCGCGCCCGCCGCGCGAAGCTCATCTGAAATCCCCGCCGGGGGGCTTGCGGCCCCCCGTGCCTCGTGTTGGATGGAACGATGCCCCGCCTGTCGTCGCTCATCGTCGCAAGCCTGTTGGGTCTCCTGCTGTCCGCGTCCCCCGCGCGCGCCGCGTCGGTGCCGCCGTGGGGCACGGGCGAGAGCCGGGGCGAGGACCTGTCCATCTGGCTGGTGACCTTCAGCCCCGGCGACGACGTCTTCTCGTGGTGGGGCCACGGCTCGCTGGTGGTGGAGGACCGCGCCCGCAACATGCAGCGGCTCTACAACTACGGGATGTACTCGTTCGACGACCAGACGGTGGTGCACTTCGCCAAGGGCCGCCTGGAGTTCTGGGTCGGTGAGTCGAGCGTCAACGGCACCTTCCGCTTCTACAAGTCGCTGGGGCGCGACGTGCGTGTGCAGGAGCTCAACCTCACGCCGCAGCAGCGCGTGACGGTGGCGAAGAAGCTGGCGGACAACGTGCTGCCGGAGAACCGCGACTACCTCTACGAGCACTACAGCGACAACTGCGTCACGCGGCTGCGCGACATGATCGACGTGGCCGTGGGCGGCCGGCTGTCCGAGGCGGAGAAGGCTCCTGCCCGCATGACCCTGCGCGAGCACACGCGGCGCTACACGGCGGTGAGCCCGCCCGTGAGCTTCCTGCTCGACTTCATGATGAATGACTCCATCGACAAGCCCATCACCCGCCGCGAGGAGGCCTTCCTCCCGGACGAGCTGGAGCAGCAGGTGGCGGAGCTGAAGGTGCCGGGCCCGGACGGGCAGCCGGTGTCGCTGGTGGAGAAGCAGTGGAACTACTACGCGTCACCCTCGCGTCCCCGGCCTCCCGCGCAGCCGCCGAACTTCGGTCCGTGGATTCTCGCGCTGGGTGTGCTCCTGGGCGGCGCCGCGCTGGGCCTGGCCGCGTGGGAGAAGAAGGGCAGCCGCGCGGCGCGCATCCTCCTGGGCCTGGAGAACGTGGTGGTGGGGCTGGTGCTGGGCATCCCCGGACTGGCGCTCGTCATCATGTGGGTGGGCACGAACCACGTCGTCACGCACCACAACGAGAACCTCTTCCTCGCGAACCCGCTGACGCTCCTGGCCGTGCCGTACGGCCTGCGCCTCACCTGGAACAGCGCGAAGGCGCGCGCGCGGCTCAAGTGGGTGTGGAGCCTGCTCGTGGCCACGGGCGCGCTGGGGCTGGTGCTCAAGGTGCTGCCCTGGTTCGACCAGGACAACTGGCGTGCCATCGCGCTCATCCTGCCCATCTCCCTGGGCATGGCCGGCGCGTTCTGGCTGGACCGGCTCCGGGCGCTCGTGCCAGGAACGGCGCGCACGCCGCCCCGTCAGGATGCGCAGGTGTCCTCGCTCAAGGCCTCCTGAAACACCCCGGCTTTCCCAACTGTTTCGCAACGAAGGAGACGACGAACACCATGGCGAACGATTCGATGGAGAAGATCCACGCCCTGAAGGAGCGCCTCAACGCGCTCCGGGGGCATCTTTGACCTCGACCGCAAGCGGTCCCGCATTGCGCTGATCGAGCGTGACTCCACGCAGCCCGACTTCTGGAACGACAACACCAAGGCCCAGGGCCTGCTGAAGGAGAAGTCCACGCTGGAGGCCAGCGTGGGCGCCTTCGACAAGACGCTGCGCGGGCTGGACGACGCGCAGACGCTGCTGGAGCTGGCGGCGGAGATGAACGACGAGGCGAGCGCGCAGGAGGCGGAAGGCACGCTCGCGTCGCTGGAGGGCGAGGTCGCGAAGCTGGAGCTGGCGCGGATGCTCTCCGGCCCGCAGGACCGCAGCAACTGCTTCATGGACATCAACCCGGGCGCGGGCGGCACGGACTCCATGGACTGGGCCGCCATGCTCCTGCGCATGTACACGCGCTACGGTGAGACGAAGGGCTGGAAGGTCGAGATCAGCGACGCGTTGCCGGGCGAAGAGGCGGGCTTCAAGAACGTCTCGCTGCGCATCGAGGGCGAGAACGCCTACGGCTACCTCAAGGCGGAAGTGGGCGTGCACCGGCTCGTGCGCATCAGCCCCTTCGACGCCAACGCGCGCCGGCAGACGGCCTTTGCCTCCGTGGACGTGTACCCGGAGGTCGACGACAGCATCCAGATTGACCTGCCGGAGAAGGACTACGAGTTGAAGTTCATCCGCGGCAGTGGCGCGGGTGGCCAGAAGGTCAACAAGACGTCGTCCACGGCGCAGCTGCGGCACCTGCCCACGGGCATCATGATCACCTGCCAGACGGAGCGCTCGCAGTCGGCCAACAAGGACATGGCCTTCCAGATCTTGCGCGGCCGCCTGTACGAGCTGGAGATGAAGAAGCGCGACGCCGAGCGCGACGCGGCGGAGGCGGCCAAGAAGGACATCTCCTTCGGCTCGCAGATCCGCAGCTACGTGCTGGCGCCGTACCGCATGGTCAAGGACCTGCGCACCGGCGTGGAGACGGGCAACGTGGACAAGGTCCTGGACGGCGACCTGGACGAGTTCGTCACCGCGCAGCTCCTGGGCGTGAAGAACCCCAACCGCAACGCCGCCGCGGACTAAGGGCGCGCAAGCCCCGTCCGGCTGCATCCCACCCCTCCCGGGCCTTGAGTCCGGGAGGGGTTTTCCATGTCCGGGAACCTTTTTTCCGGGGCCGGTGTCAGGGGGCGGGGCAGGGCGGTGCGGTAGGATGGAGTAGGCCCTACACGGGGAGGCGCGGGTGGCACCGGGCGGAGTGCTCGACGTCGGACAGCAGGCCCTGGCCCCCAAGGCCCTGGCCGACCCGCGCCGCGAGGAACAGGCGCTGCTCGTCCGGCTGCGGCGCGGCGACCCGGAGGCCTTCGAGTCGCTGGTGCACCAGCACCAGGACCGCCTCTACGACTTCTGCTTCCGCATGGTGGGCGACCGCGAGGAGGCCCACGACCTGGTGCAGGAGATATTCGTCAGCGTGCACCAGCACGTCCGGCGCTTCCGCGAGGACGCGCGCCTGTCCACGTGGCTGTTCCGCATCTCCAAGAACCACTGCCTCAACCGGCTGAAGTACCTCCAGCGCCGGGGGCGGGGCCGCTCGGACGTCTTCGACGAGGCGAGCGCCGCCGCCATCGCGGAGGGCGGGGGAGCCCCGCCGCAGCCGGACGCCGCCCTGGACGCGGCGCGTGAGCGGGCCCGGGTGCAGCGGGCCATTTCCCAACTGGACCCCGATGCGCGCATGCTGGTGGCGCTGCGAGACATCGAGGGCCTGAGCTACGACGAGATTGTCGACATCACCGAGCTGCCCGAGGGAACCGTGAAGAGCCGGCTCCACCGGGCACGCGAGAAGCTGGCGGACCTGCTGGGGCGCTTCGAACCATGAGCGGCGGCGGGTGGAGGTCAACGGACGTGGAACCGCGATTGGATCACCGGGAGGCGAGGGCGCTGTTCCTGGCGCTCGCCGATGAACAGCTGGCCGCCCCCCAGGAGCAGGCGGTCCGCAGCCACCTGGACGGCTGCGAGGAGTGCCGCCAGGGGTGGGACCGGTACGCCCGCACGGTGGAGCGCGTGCGCACGGTGGAGCGGGAGAAAGCCCCCCCCGCGCTCGCGTCGCTCGTGGCCGCCCGCGTGCGCCGCCAGCGCCGTTTCGGCCTGCGCGGCCTGCACCTGGCGCATGCCCAGCACCGCTTCCCAGTGGAGATCCTCATCCCGCTGCTGCTGGCCGCGGCGGTGGGCGCATTTCTCTTGATGTCTTCCTGACGGTCATTTCCGGGGCCGCTACCCCCTGGGATGCGTTGCGTACCGGGGGAGGCTTGGCTACGGTGCCGCGCCTTTCATACGAGCGCGTCATGGCCGACACCGAGAACAAGACCCCCCCAGGTGAGAAGAGCGGCGAAGCGGTGGACTCCAGCTCCAAGGAGCAGGAGATCTACCAGCAGCGGTTGGACAAGGCCGCGAAGTGGCGCGAGGCCGGCTTCAACCCCTACGGCAACGGCTACGCGCCCAAGGACGTGGCGCAGCGGCTCCACGACGAGCACGGCCAGAAGACCGCCGAGGACCTGGACAAGGAAGCCCCCCAGGCGGACGTCGCCGGCCGCATCGTGGCCATGCGCTCGTTCGGCAAGGCCGCGTTCATCAAGCTGCGCGACCGCTCCGGCGAAATCCAGGTGCACGTGAAGAAGGACGCGCTGGGGGACCTCTACGAGGTCTTCAAGCAGTGCGACCTGGGTGACTTCGTCGCGGCGCAGGGCACCGTCTTCAAGAGCAAGACGGGCGAGCTGTCCATCGCGGCCACGAAGTTCATCCCGCTCACCAAGTCCCTGCGCCCCATGCCGGAGAAGTGGCACGGCCTCACGGACGTGGAGGTCCGCTACCGCCAGCGCTACCTGGATCTCGTCTCCAACCCGGACGTGAAGCAGGTCTTCCTGAAGCGCAGCAAGCTGGTGAAGTTCATCCGGAACTTCCTCGACGGGCGCGACTTCGTCGAGGTCGAGACCCCGATGATGCACCCGCTGGTGACGGGCGCGGCGGCGCGGCCGTTCGTCACGCACCACAACACGTACGACGTCGACCTCTACATGCGCATCGCGCCCGAGCTCTACCTGAAGCGGCTCGTGGTGGGCGGCATGGAGCGCGTCTACGAAATCAACCGCAACTTCCGCAACGAGGGCATCAGCACCCGGCACAACCCGGAATTCACGATGCTGGAGTTCTATCAGGCGTACGCCACGTACGAGGACCTGATGGACCTCACGGAGGAGATGCTCGCGGAGGCCTCCCGCCACGTCACCGGCGACTCCAAGGTGAAGTACGGCGAGCACACCATCGACTTCGGCAAGGGCTGGAAGCGCATCCCCATGCCGGAGGCCGTCCGGGAAGCCGTCCCCAGCCTGTCCGACAAGGACATGGTGGACGCGGACCGCCTGCGTCACGAGCTGCTCAAGACGGTCCACTCGGAGGCGGAGCGCCGCGCCGTGGACGCCATGAACCACGGTGAGCTGGTGGGCGCCCTCTTCGAGGCCCACGTCGAGCACACGCTCATCCATCCCACCTTCATCACCCAGTATCCCACCGCCGTCTCGCCGCTCGCCCGCCGCAACGACCAGAACCCGGAAATCACGGATCGGTTCGAGCTCTTCGTCGCGGGCCGGGAAATCGCCAACGCCTTCTCCGAGCTGAACGACCCCCTGGACCAGAAGGGCCGCTTCCAGGCCCAGCTGGACGCGAAGCAGCGGGGCCAGCAGGAGACCATGGACTACGACGAGGACTACATCCGCGCCCTGGAACACGGCATGCCGCCCACGGCCGGTGAAGGCATCGGGATTGATCGCGTCGCCATGTTGTTCACGGACGCCGCCAGCATTCGCGACGTGATTCTCTTCCCCCTCCTCAAGCCGCTGGCGAAGTAGCCACGAGGCCTCGTGCACCCCGCCGAACGGCAGACCGACTATCGCTGGCCCCTCCTGTGGGCCGGCGCCCTCGTGGCACTCGTGGGAGCCATCCTCCTGGGGGTGGCCATCTCCGAGTCCGAGGCGTGGACCGAGGTGGCCGGCGCCCTGGGCCTCTCCTTCGTGGGGTGGGGCGGGCTCGTCCAGTCCTTCGACGCCGGGGCGCTCGCCCTGGGCGCCCAGAAGGCCTCGGCCGTGGCCGGCCCCAAGGCGCTGGTGGCCGGGACGCTCGTCTGGCTGGCCGGCTGGGGCCTCATCGCCGCCGGCATCCGCCGCGCGCCGGCCTCCGGTGAGGGGCCGAGCCCCGCCGCGGGTGCGCCCCTGTACCCGCGCCTGGCGCGCTACCGGGACTTCTATTGGAGCACGCTGGGCGCCTACGGCGGCGGCATCCTCCTGGCGGAGCTGGTGCTCCTGCTCCTCCAGACCGTCCTCTCCAGCGGCGTGCCGTCGGACCTGGGCGGCGCGGCGCGCGAGGCGGGCGGGGGGCTTTCGCTGCCACCCACCATCGCCTTCGCCATCGCGTTCATCGTGAGCATGGGCGTGGCGTTCGCGTCCGGCTTCGTGGGCGCGTCCCGGGCGCAGCGGCTGTCGTTCCCGGAAGCCACCATCGGCGTGTTCTACCTGGGCCTGCCGGTGCCCATCCTCCTGTCGCTGATGGAGCGCGTGCCGTCCCTGCAACTGGCGCTGGGCTACCGGCTGCGGGAGGTGACGTACGTCGCGGGGCTCATCGGCCGGCCGGAGCTGGCGTACTGGCTCGTCTTCGCCGCGCTGGTGCTGGCGCTCGTGCTGGGCATCAACACGGGCTTCATCGCGGCGGGCAGCGGCCGGGTGGACCTGCGGCTGGGCTTCGAGCTCTTCGTCGCGCGCCGGCACGTGGCGGTGTTCCGCCCGTCGCTGCTGTTGGGCGCGCTCGCGGTGCTGATGTTCGGCATCATCCCGCCGCTCATCGTCTACTTCATCATCCGCGGGGCGGAGGCCGCCGTGGAGCGCACGCGCGTGAAGTCCCTGGGCCTGGCGGATCCGCTCGCCGCCGCGTCCGCGCAGCACCGGATGAAGCTGCACGAGCAGTCGCCCACCATGATGATGACCGCCCTGTCGGTGGGCGGCGTGGGCGTGGGCGTGATGGCGCTCATCATCGTGCTCAGCGTGATGAGCGGCTTCGAGGCCGACCTCCAGCAGAAGATTCTGGGCACCAACGCGCACGCGGTGGTGTCGCGCTACGCAGGCGATTTGCCGGACTACGACAAGGTGATGCAGCAGGTGAAGCGCGTGCCCGGCGTGGTGGGCCAGACGCCCTTCATCATCAACCAGGTGATGATCGCCTCGGAGGGCAACGTCGACGGCGTCATCATCAAGGGCATCGACCCGAACACGGTCGGCTCGGTGACGGACCTGCCGCAGAACATCCTGCCCGGCGGCGACCTGGGCCACCTGGAGCAGCCCGGGAAGATCCTCCCCAGCAGCGCGGTGGAGGACGCGGATGGCGGGAAGGACGCCGAGGAGGAGGACCCCATCATCGGCAAGCCCTCCAAGCCCGCGAAGCCCACGGTGCTGCCGGGCATCATCATCGGCCGGGAGCTGGCGGCCTCGCTGCGCGTGGTGGTGGGGGACCGGGTGAATGTCGTATCCCCGCTGGGCACGGAGCTGGGGCCGTCCGGGCCCATCCCCAAGAGCCGCGCGTTCCGGGTGGCGGGCGTCTTCTACTCGGGCATGTACGAGTACGACTCCAAGTTCGTCTACATCCTGCTCAAGGAAGCGCAGGACTTCTTCGCGGTGAAGGGCGCCACGGGCATCGAATTGAAGGTGGCGGACATCGACGACGCGCGCCGCATCGCCAACCAGGTGGTGCGCGTGCTGGGCGGCTACCCCTACCGCGCGCGTGACTGGGGCGAGATGAACAAGAACCTCTTCTCCGCGCTGCGCCTGGAGAAGCTGGTGATGGGCATCATCCTGTCCATCATCATCATCGTCGCCGCGGGCCTCATCGTCGCCACGGTCATCATGCTGGTGCTGGAGAAGCGGAAGGAGATATCCGTCCTCAAGGCGCTGGGTGTCCCGGACGGCGGCATCGTGAAGATATTCCTCGCCGAAGGGCTCCAGATTGGCGTGGCCGGCGGCGTGCTGGGCCTGTTCTCCGGCCTCGCGTGGTGCCTCTTCATCGAGAAGGTCGGCATCAAGCTGGATCCGGAGGTCTATTACATCCCCGCGCTGCCGGTGCGCATCGAACCGGTGCAGACGGCGCTGGCGGTGATCATCGCGGTGCTCGTCACCTACCTGGCGTCCATCTACCCGGCCCTCAAGGCGAGCAGCGTGGAACCGGTAGAAGGTCTGAAGGCGGAGTAGCCATGGCGCTGTTGTCCATCCGCAACGTCTTCAAGAGCTACTTCCTGCACGGCAAGCGCATTGACGTGCTGCGCGACGTGTCGTTGGACATCAACGCCGGCGAGCTCGTCTCCATGATTGGCGCGTCCGGCGCGGGAAAGAGCACCTTCCTGCACGTGCTGGGCACGTTGGACGCCCCCGCCGCCGGTGAAGTCCTCTTCGACGGTAAGTCCGTCTTCTCCATGAACGACGCGGAGATCGCCGAGTTCCGCAACCGCACCATCGGCTTCGTCTTCCAGAGCCACTACCTGTTGCCGGAGTTCACCGCGCTGGAGAACGTGGCCATGCCCGCGCTCATCCAGCGCAGGGACCGCGGCCCCTCGTACGCCTACGCCCGTGAGCTCCTGGAGCGCGTGGGCCTGGGCAGCCGCGTGGACCACCGCCCCGGCGAGCTGTCCGGCGGCGAGGCCCAGCGCGTGGCCCTGGCGCGCGCGCTGGTGCTCAAGCCCGCGGTGCTGCTCGCGGACGAACCCACGGGCAACCTGGATCCCACGACAGGCGAGGGCATCCACCAGCTCCTCCGGGACGTCAACCGGGACCTGGGCATCACCGCCGTCGTCGTCACGCACAACGAGACGCTTGCTCGCTCCATGCCCCGCCGTCTGAGACTGGCCGGCGGGCAGGTGTCGGAGGCCTGATGGCCGCTCGCTTTTGGATTGAGGGGCCCTCCCCCCATCCCGTACATTGCCCCGCCTTTTCCTGGCCGGACTGCACTTGAGGCTCACCGTTCTGCGCAAGTCATTGCTCCCGCTGCTGGCGGTCGCCCTGTGGGCGTTCGGGCCCGTTTCTGCCTACGCCCAGGTGGACGTGGACGCGGGCTCGCCCGCCGTCGTCCCCCCGTCGACTCCCGCCGCCACGCCCGTGTCGCCTCCAGATGGAGGCTCGCCCTCGGGCGCGGACGCGCCGCTGGCCACCTCCCCGGACGACGAGGACACGAACGTCTCCTCGTCGGATCGCGTGGTGGAGATCCGCATCGAAGGCAACCGCCGCGTGGAGTCGGAGGCCGTCCGCCGCGCCCTGCGCACGAAGGTCGGTGACCCGCTCACCCGCTCCGCGGAGGACCTCCGCGCCATCTGGGCCCTGGGCTACTTCACGGACGTGCAGCTGCTCGCGCAGCGCATGGCCAACGGCATCGCGTACGTGGTGCGCGTATCGGAGCGCCCCACCATCCGCGCCGTGCAGCTCCAGGGCAACGAGGAGCTCAACGCGGAGGACCTGAAGGAACAGCTGGAGCTCAAGGCCGGCGCCATCCTCGACATCGAGGCCGTGCGCGCCACGCAGAAGAAGATCCAGGAGAAGTACGTCGAGAAGGGCTACTTCCTGGCGGAGGTGACGTACCGGCTGGATCCGGTGGAGGGCGGCGCCGCGGTCAACGTCGTCTACGTCATCAACGAGCACTCGAAGGTGATGGTGAAGCAGATCATCCTTCAGGGCGCGGAGAAGGTGTCCCCGGAGGAGCTCAAGGCGACGATGATTACGAAGGAGGGCGGCTTCCTGTCCTTCTTCACCGGCGAGGGCACCTACCGCGAGGAGGCCTTCCAGCGCGACCTCGCCGTCATCCAGATCGCCTACTACGACCGCGGCTTCATCAACGTGCGCGTGGACAAGCCCACCGTGCAGCTGTCCGCGGACAAGCGCGACATCTACATCACCCTGCACATCACCGAGGGTGAGTCGTACGACATCGGGAAGATCGACTTCGCGGGCGACCTGGAGCGCCCGCCGGAAGAGCTGCTGAGGCTGATGAAGTCGCGCCCCAAGGAGCGCTTCAACCGCGGCCAGCTCTCCACGGACATCTCCGCCATCTCCGACGTGTACTTCGACAAGGGGTACGCGTACGCCAACATCAACCCCGTCACCTCCGTGAACGCGGAAGACCGGACGGTGGACCTCACCTTCGACATCCAGAAGGGCCCGCTCGTCAACATCGAGCGCATCGACGTCGTCGGCAACACGAAGACGCGCGACAAGGTCATCCGCCGCGAGCTGCGCGTCTACGAAGGCGAGCTCTACAACGGCACCGGCGTGAAGCGCAGCCGCGAGCGCGTCACCGCCCTGGGCTTCTTCGAGACCGTCGAAATCACCCAGCACCCGGGCAGCTCCGACAACGCCATCGTGTTGCAGGTGGAGGTGAAGGAGAAGGCCACCGGCACCTTCCAGGTGGGCCTGGGCTTCTCCAACGTGGAGAACTTCATCTTCACGGCCCAGGTGTCGCAGAACAACTTCCTCGGCTGGGGCCAGAGCGTGTCCGCGTCCGCCCAGATTTCGGGCCTGCGCTCCCTCGTCCAGCTGTCGTTCTACGACCCGTACTTCCTGGACACGAACTACCTCTTGTCCGCGGAGTTCTTCCGCGTGCAGGCGGACTACGAAGGCTTCATCCGCAACTCCACGGGCGGCACCGTCTCCCTGGGCCGCCAGCTGGTGGACGACGTGCTCGCCACCGTCGGTTACTCGCGTGAGTACGTGGACGTGCAGGCGGGGCAGGGCATTGGCGCGGTGCTGCTCGCCAACCAGTTCCAGTCCGGCGTCACCAGCGCGCTGCGCCTGTCCGTGTCCTTCGACCGGCGCGACAACCGCCTCTTCCCGTCGCGCGGCTTCATCCACTACGGCTCGGTGGAGACGGCGCCCTCGTTCCTGGGCGGCACGTTCCTCTTCAACCGCTACACGGCCTACTCGCGCCTGTACTTCCCCCTGCCGCTGGGCCTGGTCTTCAAGACGAACGCCACGCTGGGCTACGTGCAGCAGCTGGACTCCAGCAAGCCGCTGCCCATCAGCGAGCTCTACTACGTGGGCGGCATCAACACGATCCGCGGCTACTACCTGCGCAGCATCAGCCCCACGCTGCTGGTGCCGCGCGCGGACAACCCGGACGCCAACGTCACCGAGTTCCGGGTGGGCGGCAACAAGCAGCTCATCTTCAACTTCGAGCTGGAGTTCCCCATCTTCGAGAAGGCCGGCCTGCGCGGCGTGCTCTTCTACGACGCCGGCAATGCCTTCGGCTCAAACGAGAGGTTCTTCGAGGACCGGCAGGACAAGCTCCCGCTGGGCCTCTTCCACTCGGCGGGCTTCGGCTTCCGCTGGTTCTCGCCCATCGGACCCCTGCGCTTCGAGTGGGGAATCCCGCTGACCAAGCGGCCGTCGGACGACCCCATCCTGTTCGAGTTCACGATCGGTAACTTCTTCTGATAGGCATTGACCCCAAGGCCTTCCCGGTACGTCCTCCTCCGCCCCACCCGGGCGGAAGTGAACAGGCCGGGATGGCGGACGTCGGAGCCTGCAGCACCCTTTCCGAGGAGCCTTGACCCATGTCGCTTCGAAGCACCCTGGCGGCCGCCGCCGCTGTCCTGTCGCTCGCCCTCCCGGTTGCCGCTTCGGCCGCCGAGCTCAAGGTGGCCTACGTCGACCTGCAGCGCGTGCTGCTGGAGGTGGATGACGGCAAGGCCGCCAAGGCCCGTCTCCAGAAGTGGCTGGAGGACCGCCAGAAGGAGATCGACAAGGAGCAGGAGGCGCTCCGCAAGGAGAAGGAGACCCTGGACAAGCAGGCCAGCGCCATGAGCGAGGCCACGCGCACCCAGAAGGCCACCGAGCTCCAGAAGAAGGTGATGGAGCTGGCGCAGAAGTACGAGCGCAGCCGCGCCGAGGCCGCCAACAAGGAGCGCCAGGAGATGGAGCCCATCGTCAACCGCATCGACCAGGTCATCGCGTCCATCGCGGAGCGGGACGGCCTGGGCATGGTGCTGGACAAGCGCGACTCCGGCATCGTCTTCGCGCTGTCCCAGTACGACATCTCCAACGAGGTCGTGCGCAGCTACAACAACAGCGCCTCCAAGAAGCCCGCGCCGGTGGCCAAGGACGCCCCGGTCAAGAAGTAGGCGTTGGACACCCCCGTGCCATCCGCACCCAACGCGCACCGGCTGGGGGACATCGCCACCCACGTCCGGGGTGAGCTCCTCGGCGACCCCGGACTGCTCGTCCATGGCCTGAACGGCCTGGAGGAGGCAGTCCCGGGGGAGGTGTCGTTCTACGGCAACCCCCGCTACCGCAAGCAGTTCGAGGCCACCCGCGCCTCGGCGGTGCTGGTGGGGACGGATGCGCCCGCTCGCGACGGCGTGGCCCTGGTGCGGGTGCCCAACCCGCACCTGGCCTACGCGAAGCTCCTCGCCCTGTTCCACCCGGCCACGCGGCCCGCCGCGGGCATCCACCCGGCCGCCCACGTGCACCCGGAGGCCACGGTGCACCCGGAGGCCACCGTGAAGGCCGGGGCGGTGGTGGAGAAGGGCGCCCACGTCGGCGCCCGCACGGTGCTACACCCTGGCGCCTACGTCGGTGAAGGCGCGCGTGTCGGCGACGACTGCGTGCTCTACCCGCACGCCACGGTGCGTGAGGGGTGCGTGGTGGGCTCGCGCGTCATCCTCCACGCCTCGTCGGTGGTGGGCGCGGACGGCTTCGGCTTCGCCTTCGACGCGGAGGGCGAGGACGGCCCGCGCCACTTCAAGATTCCCCAGGTGGGCATCGTCCGCATCGAGGACGACGTGGAAGTCGGGGCCTGCACCTGCATCGACCGCGCGACGGTGGGTGAAACGGTGGTGGGCCGCGGGACGAAGCTCGACAACCTGGTGCAGATCGCCCACAACGTGCGCGTGGGCCCGCTGTCGCTCATCTGCGCGCAGGCGGGTGTTTCGGGTTCGGCGGAGGTGGGCACCGGCGTGGTGCTCGCGGGGCAGGTGGGCGTGGTGGGCCACATCCGCGTGGGAGACCTGGCCAAGGTCGGCGCGCAGTCCGGCGTCGCCCATGACGTTCCAGACGGGCAGGTCGTCAGTGGCAGCCCCGCCATCCCCCACAAGGACTGGCTGCGCGCCAGCGCCGCGTCGGGGCAGCTGGCGGATCTGCTCAAGGAAGTGCGCGCCCTTCGCAAGAGGGTGGAGCTGTTGGAGAAGGAGAAGGGCGGATGATGGACATTGGCGAGATCCAGGCGCTGCTGCCGCACCGCTACCCGTTCCTCCTGGTGGACCGGGTGGTGGAAATCGTGCCGGGCCAGAAGCTCACGGCCTACAAGAACGTCACCATCAACGAGCCCTTCTTCAACGGCCACTTCCCGGGGCACCCGGTGATGCCGGGCGTGCTCATCCTGGAGGCGCTCGCCCAGGCGACGGCCATCCTTGCGTATAAGACGGAAGCCATGGACCCGACGCGGCTCGTCACGTACTTGATGGGCGTGGACAACGCGCGCTTCCGCAAGCCGGTGGTGCCCGGAGACCGGCTCCAACTGGACATTGAAGTCATCCGCCACAAGGGCGCCATCTGGAAGACGAAGGGTGTGGCGTCGGTGGATGGCGCCAAGGTGGCGGAAGGGGAGTTCCTCGCCACCGTGGTGGACAAGAACAAGGCAGCCAAGGGCGACGAGAGCGCGGCGCCGTAGGGCGCGTCATTCGCGCTGCTGAGGAGAGAAGGACATGGCGCAGGTTCATCCCACCGCGGTCGTCCATCCGGGAGCCCGGCTCCACGACACCGTGGAGGTGGGGCCGTTCTCGGTCATCGGGCCCCAGGTCGTCATTGGCGCGGGCACCCGCATCGGGCCGCACGTCGTCATCGAGGGCCGCACCACCCTGGGAGAGCGCAACCACCTCTTCCAGTTCTGTTCCGTGGGCGCGGCGCCCCAGGACCTGAAGTACGCGGGCGAGGACACGGAGCTCGTCATTGGCGACGAGAATCAAATCCGTGAGTTCGTCACGGTGAACCTGGGCACGGTGGCCGGCGGCGGCGCCACGCGCCTCGGCCACCGCAACCTGCTGCTCGCCAACAGCCACATCGCGCACGACTGCGTCGTGGGCAATGAGGTCCTCCTGGCCAACGGGGCCGCGCTCGCGGGCCACGTGGTGGTGGAGGACTCGGTGAAGATTTCGGGCCTCGTGGCGGTGCACCAGTTCACCCGGCTGGGGCGCTACGCGTTCATCTCCGGCGGCTCCATGGTCACCATGGACGTGCCCCCGTACTGCACCGTGCAGGGGGACCGGGCCACGCTGGTGGGCCTCAACACCGTGGGCCTGGAGCGCGGCGGCTTCACCGAGGAGCAGATTGGCCGCGTGAAGGAGGCCTACCGCATCCTCTTCCGCTCCAAGCTGGGGCTCCAGGAGGCGCTCGCGCAGCTGCGCGGGGAGCTCTCCGGGCACCCGGAAGTGGAGCACCTGGTGCGGTTCGTGGAGACGAGCAAGCGCGGCGTCACGCGCTAGGCCCTTTCACGAGGGAACGGAGGGGAGTGGGTGGAGCGCATCGGGCTCATCGCCGGCAACGGCCAGCTTCCCTTCCTCTTCGCGCGGGCCGCCCGTGCGCGCGGCCTGGAGGTGGTGGTGGCCGCGCACCGGGGAGAGACGGACCCGGCGCTGGAGCAGGAGGTCGGCCACTTCGCCTGGGTGCGCGTGGGGCAGGTGGGCCGCATCCAGAAGGTCTTCCGCCAGGCGGGTGTCTCCCGGGCGGCCATGGCGGGCGGCATCGGCCGCGTGCGAGCGCTCACGGAGGCCCGGCCGGACCTGGGCGCGGTGCGCATCATCTCCCGCCTGCGCAGCTTCCGGGACGACGCGCTCCTGCGCGCCGTGGCCGCGGACTTCGAGTCACAGGGCATCACCATCATCGCGCCCACGGACTTCCTGGGCGAGGTGCTGTGCCCCGAAGGGCACCTGGCCGGCCCCGCGCTGAAGCCCGTGCAAGAGAAGGACGTGGCCCTCGGCAGGGAGGTGGCGGTGCTCCTGGGGCAGGCGGACGTGGGCCAGACGGTGGTGGTGCGGGACGGCCACGTGCTGGCGCTGGAGGCCGTGGAGGGCACCGACGAGACCATCCGCCGGGGCGCGAAGCTGGGCGGCCCGGGCTCGGTGGTGGTGAAGCGCTGCAAGCCGGAGCAGGACCTGCGCTTCGACTTGCCCGCCGTGGGGCCCCGCACGCTGGAAGTCATGGAGGAAGTAGGCGCCCGGGTGCTGGCGCTGGAGGTAGGGCGCACGGTGCTGTTGGACGCACCCGCCCTCTTCGCGGGGGCCACCGCGCGAGGCATCACCCTGGTGGGCGTGCGGTAGGCTCGCCGGGAATCCGTTCCCCCGGGCTGGAGTTGCCTCCCCACCTCCTCCCGCGACGCCGAGGTTGACGCCGCATGTCCGTCCGACTCCTACCTCTCGTGGCCCTGCTGGGTCTGCCGCTCACTGCCTCCGCGGAGGCCATCCGGGTATCGCTGGAAGGCAAGGCGGCGCTGGGTGAAGGCGTGCCCGCGCTGCTCATCCACATCGAGGAGCCCATCGACGGCTTCGAGGTGAAGCTCAAGCGCAGCGACGGCAAGACGGTGGAGCTCAAGGGGGGCGGCAAGCCGGGTCTCACCCGCCGCGTCGCCCTGGAGCAGCCGGAAGGGAAGTTCCACTACGAGGGCGAGCTCACCGTGCGGTTCCCGGGCGGGGCGGAGCCGGGAAGCATGCCTCTCTCGTTCGACACGGAGCTCAACGGCCCGCTGAAGATGGAGGTGCGCCCGGAGGACGTGGACGTGCCCGGCCGCAAGCTGCGCTTCACGCTGTCGCGCCCGGCCGCGAAGACGGAAGTCACGGTGAAGATGGACACCGGCAAGACGGCCTTCGCGGGCGACGTGGACTTCAAGGGCGCGCCCGCGGGCACGCCGTTGGAAGTGAAGTGGCTGCCGGCGGAGGGCAAGGTGATGCACATCCGCCTGAGGGCCTATGACACCTCCGACTTCTACACGGGCGTGGACCTCTACCCGTGGCAGGTGGACATCCCGCATGAGGAGGTGACCTTCGCCTCCGGCCGCTCGGACGTTCCGCCGGCGGAGAAGGGCAAGCTGGACGCCAGCTACAAGAGCATCACGGAGGCGTTGAATAAGTATGGCCGCTGGGCGTCGCTGCGCCTGTACGTGCTCGGGCACACCGACACGGTGGGCAGCACGAGCGACAACCGCGAGCTTTCGCTCAAGCGGGCGAAGAGCATCGCGTCCTACTTCCGCCAACGGGGCCTGAAGGTACCAGTGTTCTACGAGGGCTTTGGTGAGCAGTCCCCGGCGGTGCCCACGCCGGACGAGACGGCGGAGGCTGCCAACCGCCGCGCCGAATACATCATCGCGGTGGAGGACCCGTCCCTGACGAACGCGCCCTTCGCCCCTCGCTGGCGCAAGCCTTGAGGTGTCACATGGTGGAACTTCCTCGCATCCGTTGGGCGCTCGCCGTCGCGGGCCTGGGCTTGCTGGGGACGGTGGGCTGCGCGCACTCGGTCCCCCTCGAGCAGCGAGTGCAGGCCGAGGACGAGAAGTGCACGCTCCTCCAGGCGCTGATGCGCCAGCCCGCGCCCGCGAAGGCCATCCAGAAGTTCGTCGCCGAGGGCAAGGAGGAGAGGGCCCCCGTGGTCGTCTACGTGCGCCACCCGGAGGAGGCCTCGCTGGAGCGCTTCTTCACCGGCGACACCCAGTGCGCGAACGAATCGTTCAAGGTCGTGCAGGAGAACGTGGTGGACGCCGTGGTGGTGTACCTGCAGGAGGTCCAGGGCGGCTACGCGTACGACGCGCAGCGCTCCAGCCCGGACCGCCTCACCATGGACGGCCGTCCCCAGGGCACCGTGCGCAAGGACGGCGCCGTGTGGGTGGCGGGCGCGGACGCTATTTGAGCAGGTCCTTCGCCCCGTCCGCGATGAACTGCACCGCGATGGCGGCCAGGATGAGCCCTGACACGCGCTCCAGGATGGCGACGCCGGACTGACGCAGCACCCGCTGCACCAGGCTGGACGCGTTGAGGATGAAGTAGGTCGCGGTGAAGGTCAGCACCACCGCCGCGACCACCGGCAGCGCGGACACGAAGGACGTCCCGGAGCGCGCCATCAGCACCATGGCGGTGGCGATGGCGCCCGGCCCCGCGAGCAGCGGAATGGCCAGCGGGACGATGGCCACGTCCTCCTTCACCACGCCCTCTTCTTCTTCCGTGGGGCTGGTGCGCGTGGAGGAGGGGCGGGCGCGCAACATGTCCAGGGACGTAATCAGGAGCAGGATGCCGCCCGCCACGCGGAAGGCGCCCAGCGACACGGCGAACACCTGGAAGATGACGCGGCCGAAGACGGCGAAGAACAGCATCATCCCGCACGCCACCAGACAGGCGCGCAGGGCGGTGCTGCGGATCTGCTGCTTGGTGTCCCCCGCCGTCATCGCCAGGAACAGCGGCACGACGCCAATCGGGTCCACCACGAAGAAGATGGCGGACAGCGACACGAGGAAGGTGGACACCATACCGGACGTCGACATGGTGCTTTAGACCGTGAAGCGCAGCTTCCAGACCATGCCCAGCGCTTCGACGAAGATCTTCTTGTTCATCTTCGAGTGCCCCACGCGCCGGTCCTCGAACACGATGGGGACCTCGCGCACGGTGAAGCCCTTGCGCAGGGTGCGGTAGGTCAGCTCAATCTGGAAGGCGTACCCGGTGCTGCGCACCTCATCCAGGTTGATGCTCTCCAGCACGCGGCGGTTGAAGCACTTGAAGCCGCCGGTGAGGTCGCGCACGTCCACGCCCAGGATGCTGCGCGCGTAGAGCGAACCGCCTCGGCTGATGATCTTCCGGCCCACGCCCCAGTTCACCGTGCCGCCGCCATCCACGTAGCGCGAGCCCAGCACCAGGTCCGCGCCGCCTTCCGCAGCGTCCAGGAAGGTGGGCAGGTAGCGCGGGTCGTGGCTGAAGTCCGCGTCCATCTCCAGGATGTACGTGTAGCCCTCGGCCAGGGCCCACCGGAAGGCGGCCAGGTACGCGCGGCCCAGGCCCTCCTTCTTCTCGCGGTGGAGCACGCGCACGCGCGGGTTCTTCGCGGCCAGCTCGTCCGCGAGCTGCCCCGTCCCGTCGGGCGAGTTGTCGTCGACGACGAGGATGTCCACACGGGGGTCCGCCGCCAGCACCGCCTGGGTGATGGGGCCGATGTTGTCCCGCTCGTTGTAGGTGGGGATGCAGACCAGCGCACGGTTCATGACCCGGCGGACATACCCCAAACCCGGCGCTGGAACAGCAGAACCGACGCCAACCCGGTCGGTTCTCCGGCTCAGGCGACAGGGCGCGGGGGCAGCAGCTCCAGCACCGTCTGGGCCGCGCGGTGGGCGGCACCCACCTCGCCCAGGCGCCCGCGCACCTCGGCCAGGCCCTGGACCATGGCATCGCGGGGCTCGCCCGGCAGCCACACGCGCCGCACCTCGGAGGCGATGTTCTCCGGCGTCATCTCCCCCTGGAGCAGCTCCGGCACCACGCGCCGGCCCGCCAGCAGGTTGATGAGCGACACGAAGGCCACCTTCAGCATCAGCCGGCCCACCCAGTACGTCACCAGCGACACGCGGTACACGACGACGAGCGGCCGCTCCATCAGCCCCGCCTCCAGCACCGCCGTGCCGGAGGCCACCACCGCGGCGTCGCTCGCGCCCACGACCTCCGGGGCGCGCCCGTCCACCAGCACCGGCGTCACGCCGCTGCCCTCGAAGCGGGAGAGGATCTCCTCCTTCGCGATGGTGGGCGCCACCGGCACCACCACCTGGAGCCCCGGCCGCTCGGAGACGAGCTGCTTTGCGGCCCCGACGAGGGTGGGCAGGATGCGGCGGATCTCACTCATCCGGCTGCCGGGCAGCAGCGCGAGCGTGGGAGCGTCCTCGGGCAGGCCCAGGCGCTGGCGGAACTCGCGGGCGCTGGCGGACTTGGGCATCTGCTCCAGGACAGGACTGCCCACGTAGCGTGCGGGCACCCCGGCCTCCCGGTAGAAGTCCTCCTCGAAGGGAAGGATGCAGAGCATCCGGTCCACCAGCCGCTGGATGGTGCGCACGCGGCCCCGGCGCCAGGCCCAGATCATCGGGGACACGTAGTAGGCCACCGGGATGCCTAGGGCCTTGAGCTTCTTGGCCAGGCGCAGGTTGAAGTCCGGGATGTCCACCAGGATGGCGCAGTCGGGGCGGCGCTCCTCGGCGGCCTGGGCCAGGTCCTTCATGATCCGCAGGATGCGGGGGATGCGGGGGAGCACCTCGGTGATGCCCATGACGGACACTTCCCGGGCGTCGTGGATGAGCTCCACCCCCCGAGCGGCCAGCCGGGCGCCTCCCATGCCGAAGAAGGTGAGGTCGGGGCGCAGGGCCTGGAGGGCGGCGACGAGCTCCGAGGCGTGGGTGTCGCCGGAGGCCTCGCCGGCCACGACGAGGATGCGGGGGGAGGATGGCTGCGTCATGGGAGGCAAGACCCTCATCGTAGCTGATGCGCGGAGGGAGGGAGGTTGTAGACTGCGGCCCCCTTGAAGACGCTTCTGCTCGCTGAGAGCCACCCCCCGACCCTGGAGCACCTGACGGGCTTGCTCTCGCAGGCCGGGTACACCGTTCGGGCGGTGAATGACGCCGTGATGGCGTTGGAGCACTTCTCGGCGGACAACCCGGACGTGGTGGTGCTGGGCGTGGACCTGCCGCGCGTGGAGGGGCAGCACGTCGTGCACCTCATCCGAGGGCACAGCCAGGGCGGGCGCGTGCCCATCGTGGCCATCGACAAGGGGCACCTGGGCCGCGCGAAGGGCGTGAGCTCGGTGCTGGACCTGAAGGTCAACGCGTACATCCCGGATCCGCTCAAGCCGGGGGAGCTGGTGCCCCGCCTGGAGGCGCTGGTGAAGGCCGCCCAGGCCATCCCGCTCACGGGCCTGGCCGCCACGCTGTCGAGGCCCGCGGTGGCGGCGGGGGACCTGAAGTCCTTCCCGCTGCCGGCGCTGCAGCACTCGCTCTACCGGCTGCGCCGTGACGGCGTGCTGGTGGTGGCCCTCAAGGGGCTGTCGCGCCGGGTGTACTTCCTGCGCGGCGGGCCGGTGAACTTCGACTCCTCCGCGAAGGAGGACGCGCTGCCGCGCTTCCTGCGCGAGCGGCGGGTCCTTACGGAGGCGCAGGAGCAGCCGGTGGTGGAGTCACTAGCCTCCGGGCTGCGCATCGGCGCGGCGCTGGCGGACGTGGGCGTGGAGGCGGTGGGCGAGGACCTGCTGGCGCTCCTTCGCGACTTCACCAGGGACCGGCTCGGACGCGTGCTGGCCATGCGCGAGGGCCGTTACGCGTTCTACGCGGGCGACGAGTTCTCCTCCGAAGTGGCCTCCGTGGATCAGCCCGCCCTGGCCCCGCTGCTGGAGGCCGCGCGCCGGCGGATGCCCCTGCGGGTGGTGGCGAACGCGCTCAAGGCGCACCTGAACGAGTACCCGGTGCGCTCGGCGGACTTCGGCCGGGACCTCCAGTCGATGGCGCTGGACACGGAGGACCTGAAGCTGGCGATGCAGGTGAATGGCCGCATCGTGCTCAAAGACCTGCTCGCGCACGGACGCGCGGAGCTGCGGGCGGCGTACACGCTGCTGTGGTTCCTCAAGCTGACGGGCGGGGTGACGTTCTCCGCGACGCCGGTGGCGACGGGGACGGACGTGCTGAGCGCGGCAGTGGTGCCAGACGTTATCGCGCCGCGCAAGCGCAAGAGCCTGCCCGCGGAGACGGCGGCGGCGCTTCGCGAGGAAGCGGTGCGCATCATCACGCGCAGCTACTTCGGCGGGCTGGGCCTGGACCTCGCGGCGGACAAGGAGGCGGTGGAGCGCGCGTATCACGAGACGGCGATGCGCTTTCATCCGGACACCTACGCGGAGTTCGACCTCTCCGACCTGCGCGACCTGTTGGAGCAGGTGCAGGAGAAGCTGTCCGCGGCGTACCGCGTGCTGAGCGTGGACGAGAAGCGCCGCGCCTATCTCCAGTACTTCCTCAGCCGGCAGGAGGTGGTGGGCCGCGCGACCGCCATCAACGTGGACGCGGAGCTCGCGCTGCGCCGGGGCGAGTCCGCGATGAAGCGGGGCGACTACAAGGCGGCCATCCAGGGCTTCGAGGAGGCGGTGTCACTCAACGGCGGCGAGCCCGAGTACTACTCGTACCTCGCCTGGGCGAAGTACCGGGGCTCGCCCGGGCCTCTGATGCAGCGGGCGCTCGCGGCGCGCAAGGTGCTCAAGCAGGCGCTGACGTTGGACCCGTACCTGGAGCGGGCGCAGATCATCGCGGCCATCATCGAAATCGACCTGGACGACGCGCCGCTCGCGCGCAAGAAGCTGATGAAGGTGCTGGAGCTGAATCCGTATTCGGTGCTCGCGAGGGCGGCGTTGCAGAAGGTGGTGAAGTAGTCATGCATCACGCGCTCAGGCGGCTGCTCCGGTACGCGAAGCCGCACGCGGGAACCCTCGTCCTGGCCTTCGTGTGCATGGCGGTGTTGGGGCTCGCGACGGGCGCGTACGCGTACCTGCTGGGCCCGGCGCTGCGCTTCCTGTTGTCGGGAGGCGAAGAGGGCTTCGCGAGCGCGCACCGGGTGCCGTGGCTCGCGAACCTGCCGCGAGAGGCCGCGCTCTGGGGCTTCCCGGTGTTCGTGCTGGCGGTGGGCGCGGTGAAGGGCGTCGGGTACCTGGGCCAGTTCTACTTCATGGGCCTGTTCGCGCAGCGCGTGGTGAAGGACCTGCGGCGCGACCTGTTCCTGCGGCTCACGGCGCTGTCGCCGTCGCAGCTGTCGAAGGAGCGGACGGGAGATCTGCTCAGCCGCTTCTCCTCGGACGTGATGGCGGTGGAGCTGGCCGCCATGTACACGGTGGGCTCGTACCTGCGAGACACCATCCAGGTGCTGGTGCTCGCGGGCGTGGCGCTGGCGATGAGCCCGATGCTCGGAGGGCTGATGCTGGCGGTGATTCCGCTGGCGGCGCTGCCCGCCTCGAAGCTCACGCGCAAGGTGCTGAAGGGAACGCGAGAAGGGCAGTCCCACCTGGGGCAGCTCGCGGGCCAGCTGCATGAAGGGCTCGGAGGCCTGCGCACCATCCAGGCCTTCAACGGCCAGGAGGCGGAGCTGGCGCGCTTCGAGTCCTACGCGAAGGCCCACGAGGAAGCGGTGGTGGGCGCGGCCTGGGCGCGCGGAGGCGTGCCGGGGGTGATGGAGGTGCTCGCCGCGGCGGCGCTCGCGGGAGCGCTGGGGTACGCGGCGGCGACGCGGGCGATGGAGCCGGAGGCGCTCCTGTCGCTGCTCACGGCGGTCATCCTCGTGTACCAGCCGGTGAAGGACCTGGGCCGGGTGACGCAGTTCGCGGTGCAGGCGGGAGCTGCGGGAGAGCGCCTCTTCGCGCTGCTCGACCTGAAGCACCCCGTGGAGGACGCCGCCGCTGCGGTGCCTACGCCCGCGCTGCATGAGTCGCTGCGCATGGAGGACGTGCGCTTCTTCTACGGCGAGCGTCGCGCGCTGGACGGGCTGACCCTGGACCTGAAGGTGGGCCAGGTGGCGGCGCTGGTGGGAGGCAGTGGAGGCGGCAAGAGCACGGTGACGTCGCTGCTGCTGCGCTTCGAGCGTCCCCAGCAGGGGCGCATCCTGCTGGATGGCGTGGACGCGGACACGTACACGGCGGCGAGCGTCCGGAGTCAGTTCGCGCTGGTGACGCAGGAGCCATTGCTCTTCCACGGCACCGTGCTGGAGAACCTGCGGCACGCGAGGCCCGAAGCGACGAAGGAGGAAGTGGAGGCCGCGGCGAGGGTGGCGAACGCGGACACCTTCATCCAGGGCCTGCCACAGGGCTACGACACGCGCATCGGCGAGCGAGGCGTGACCTTGAGCGGAGGCCAGCGCCAGCGCCTGTGCATCGCGAGGGCGGTCCTGTCCAAGGCCCCGGTGCTGGTGCTGGACGAAGCGACCAGCAGCCTGGATCCGGAGAACGAGCGCGAGGTGCAGGCCGCGCTGGCGAAGGTGCTCCCCGGCCGGACAGCGCTGGTCATCGCGCACCGGCTGTCCACGGTGACGAACGCGGACGTCATCCACGTGGTGGAGGCGGGCCGGGTCGTGGAGAGCGGGAGCCACGCGGACCTGCTCCAGAAGGAAGGCCGTTACGCCGCCATGTGGCGCCTGCAGACGTCAGGCCCCATCGAGCGGGGAGCGGCGTGAGCAAGGCCGGCACGGCCAGGCGGCCCCTCTCCCTGGCGATCCGCGCCGTGTTCGGTTTGCTGTTCCTGCTCATGGGCGTCGCGGGCTTCTTCGCCTTCGCGGCGGGCTTCGCGGACTACCCCGTCGTCGAGCCCGCCCCGAACGCGAAGCCGTGGATCCGAGGCGCGTACCACGTGCACACCACTCGCTCGGACGGGAACGGGACGCCCGCGAAGGTCGCCCGGGCGGCGAAGGCCGCGGGCCTCGACTTCGTGGTGCTCACCGACCACAACGACTTCAAGCCGCCCGCCGCGACCTGGGTGGACGGCGTGCTGCTCATCCCCGGGGTGGAAATTTCGACCAACGCGGGCCACCTGACCGCGTTCGGCATGCAACGGCCCATCGAAGGCGTGACGCCCTGGGGGCCCCCGGAACAGGCGGTGGCCGCGGTGGAGGCCGCTGGAGGCACGGCGATCCTCGCGCATCCGGTCCAGACGAAGAACCCCTGGAAGGACGAAGCAACGGCGCACCAGGTCCCAGGCTTCGAGCTGTACTCAGCGGACACCTTCTTCCGGCAGGCGCTGCGAAGCCCGGTGAGCCGGCTCCTGCCGGCGGTGGGCGCCTCCCTGGTGAACCCGGTGCACGGAGTGATGCTGCTCGCGGTCCCGGAGCCACGCCCGACGGAGCGCTTCCTGGAGCTGGCGCGAGAGCGCAAGCGCATCGCCCTGTGTGGCCATGACGCGCACGGGGTGCCCGCGTACGAGGACATCTTCAACGCGCTCGACATGGAGCTCCCGCCGGACGTGCTCAAGGGCCCCCTGTCCCAGAACGCGCGCGAAGCCGCGACCCAGGTCACGCAGGCGCTGGCGAGCGGCCAGGCCCTCTGCGTCTTCCGAGCGCTCGGAGCGCCGGAGGGCTTCACCCTGGAAGGCTTCGACGCGAACACGAGAGAAGCCCCCGCGGGCACGGTGCTGACGGTCCGCCTCCCGGAACACACCCCAGGCACGCTGGAGGTCCGGGTGTGGGGTGACGGCCGCCTGCAACCCGACGGGCAGCACATCGAGCTGACCGGCCCCGGAGCAGTCCAGGTAGAGGTCTGGGCCCACGCGCCCGGACGTTTCTTCGGCCACGAGTGGCGGCCCTGGCTGGTCCCCAGCCCGGTGCGAGTGGTGCCGAGACCGCCGGGCATCTGATAGAGCGCGGGACGTCGCCCATGCGCCTGCTCTACGTCGTCGCCACCTACGTCCTCTTCGCGCTGCTGTTCCCGGTGCTCTGCGTGTACCGGAAGACGCGTCACGGGCTGAAGCAGAGGCTGGGCTTCTACGAGCCAGGCGACCTGCCAAAGGGAGAGGGCCCGCTGCTGTGGTTGCACGGAGCCAGCGCGGGAGACCTGCTGGCCCTGGCGCCCATGTTCGGCCCCCTGCGCCAGCGCTTCCCCGGCTGCCGCATCGTGCTCTCGACGATGACGGACAGCGGCCACGCGATGGCAAGAGACCGCCTGGCGAAGCAGATCGACGGAGTCGTGTATGTGCCCTACGACCTCTGGGGCGCGACACGAAGGGCGGTGCGAGCCCTCCAGCCGGACCTCCTCGTCCTCGAGTACACGGAGGTCTGGCCCAACCTGATCCGCGCCGCGAAGCAGTCTGGAGCGAGCGTGGTGATGACCAACGGGCGCTTCTCCCCCGCGAACGTGGGGAGGTATCGGACGCTCTTCGGCCTCATCGAGAACCCGCTGAAGGACATGGACCTGCTGCTGATGCGGCAGGACGAGGAGTCCGAAAGAGCAAAGGCCCTGGGCGCACCGGCCGAGCGGGTCCTCACCACCGGGAACACCAAGTTCGACGCCCTCGCGGCGGGGCCAGCCCCCGAGGACGAAGCCCTGCGAACCGCCCTCGGCCTGGCTCCAGCGGATCCGGTGTGGCTCGCGGGAAGCACGCACGAGGGCGAGGAAGAAATCCTGTTGCAGGTGTATCAGCGTCTACGGGAACGCTGGCCCACGCTGAGCCTGGTCATCGCGCCGCGCTACCTGAACCGGGCGGAGCGGATTCAGACCCTCGCAAGGGAGCGGAACCTGACCGTGGGCCTGCGCTCGCAGGGCAACCCGGAGCGAGCGCCGGTGGTGGTGATGGACTCGATGGGAGAGCTGTCGCGAGCCTACCGCCTGGCGACGGTGGTGTTCGTGGGAGGCTCGTTCACGAAGCGGGGCGGCCAGAACATCCTGGAGCCAGCGGGGCAGGGCAGGCCGGTGTTGTTCGGCCCGCACATGGACAACTTCCGCGACAGCGTCGCGGTGCTGCAAGGCAACGGAGGCATTCAAGTGGCGGATGGAGAAGCCCTGCACGCCGCGCTGGAGGACCTCCTCGCCCATCCCGAACGTCGGCAGCAACTGGGAGCCCAGGCCGAAGCCACGGTGCGTCGAATCTCCGGAGCCAGTGAGCGCAACGCGGAGGCCATGGCCGCGCTAAGGAGGGCTCCTCGATGACCCTTATCGTCCATCCACACTTCCACAAGCGCTACACGGGAGTGACGCGGCACGTGGAGTCCGTCGTACCAGCGCTGGCCCAGGGCGACGAGACACGGGTCATCGGCTCTGGCCTGACGGAAGCCCTGCCGCGCATCACCTGGGGAGAGCTGATCCGCCGCTCGCACCAGGAGCCCATCGTCTGGCACGCGCACCGGAACAACGAGCTGCTGGCGGGGATGCTCCTGAAGGCGTTGGGAGGAAGGGTCCAACTCGTCTTCACGAGGCACACGTCGGTAGCCCCCACGCGCTTCACCCGCTGGCTCGCCAGGGGCGCGGACGCGCTCGTATCGCTCACGAAGCAGATCTCCGACGTCATCGCGCTCCCGTCCACGGTGATTTCGCACGGCATCGACCTCCAGCGCTTCCACCCACCGGAAGACCGCGACGCTGCCTGGGCCCGGCTCCAGCAGGGGGGCCGCTACGGCATCGGCGTCATCGGACGCATCCGCAAGGAGAAGGGGCAGGGCGACTTCATCGAAGCGCTGAGGCCCCTGTTGCCGCAGCGGCCGGACTGGCAGGCGGTGCTGGTGGGGCTCGCGAAGGGGCCGGACCTGGCCTGGGTGAACGGGCTGCGCCAGGGCATCGAGGACCGGGTGCTGCTCGCGGGAGAGCAGTCCACCATCGAGCCCTGGTACCAGGGCCTGAGCATCCTGGTGCATCCCTCCTACGCGGAGGGCTACTCGCTGGTGCACGTGGAGGCGATGGCCTCCGGCTGCTGCGTGGTGGCCTCGAAGCTGCCGTACCTGGACACGCTCATCGAGCACGGCCGCACGGGCTTCTTCTTCGAACCCGGAGACGTGAAGGGCCTGCGCGACCTGTTGGACGAGCTGACCCGCGAACCGGAGCGGGCCCGGCAGGTCGGCCGCAACGCGCAAGAGGAAGCGCGCAGCCGCTGCGGCGTCGAGCACGAAGCCCGGGCGCTCCGTGACCTCTACCATTCGCTGGTGAAGCGCTGATGCGCATCCTGCACCTGCTCGCGAGTCCCTTCTGGAGCGGCCCGGCGGAGAACGTCGCGCTGCTGGCCCAGGCGCAGCGGGCGCTGGGCCACGAGGTCACGGTGGCGGTGGACCGCAAGCGCCGGGACATCGCCGCCGAGGAGCCCGCCGTTCCCCGCTTCCAGCAACTGGGCCTCCTGGACGAAGGAGGCCTGGTGTTGTCCGTGAAGTCCCCACCCTGGGAGCTCTGGAGCGACCTGCGAGCCCTCCGCCGCAGGACGGTGGACGTGGTCCACGCCCACTTCACCCATGATCATCTCGTGGCGCGCTGGGGAACGCCGAAGGGCGCTGTGCGGATCCGCTCCATCCACGCGCCCCGTTCACTGCGTTCCTCGCTGCCCGAAGCCGCCGCGTACACGGTGCCCGCGAGCCACCTGATGGAGAAGCTCGAAGGTCGGCATCGCCCCGTCCAGGTCCTGCCCGCGCTGGTGGACCCGATGTTCGAGCGCCCCCAGGACCGCAAGACCCTCCGTTGGACCCTGGGCCTCGATGACACGCACCTGGTGGGGATGATCTCCACGTTCCAGCAGAGCCGCCGTCACTCGCTGGGAGTCGAAGCCTTCGCCACGCTCCGCCAGCAACGTCCCGAATCCCGCCTCGTGCTCGTAGGTGATGGGGCGCTGCTTGAAGCGACCCGGAAGCAGGTATCGGAGCGAGGCCTCAACGAACAGGTGGCGTTCGCGGGCTACCAGCAGGGAGCGGACTTCGCGAAGTGGCTGCAGGCCCTGGATGAAGTCTGGATCCTCGGCCTGGGAAACGACTGGAGCGCGAGGGCCGCGGCCCAGGCCAGGGCCTGCGGAGTCCGGGTGGTCGCGGTGAACGAGGGAGCACTCCCGGAGCTGGCGGACGCGAGGGTGGAAGCGCCCACGGTGGAAGCCGTCGTCACCGCCTCGCTGTCCGGAGCAACGGCGGGGACCCGGCACCCGACGAACGAGCACATCGCCCGGGACATCCTGACCCTCTATCAGAAGGCAGCGGAGCCACGGCGATGACGGGCGGACCCACGGCCCTGGAGCGGATCTTCTATCCGCCGGCACCGGAGCCCTGGACCCGTCGTGCCCTCCTGTCACCGCTCACGCTGTTGTCCTGGACCTACAGCGGAGCGGTTCGTCTCCGCGGTGCCCTCTACGACTCGGGATTGAAGCGAGCCGAACAAGTCGAAGGTCTGCGGGTCATCTCCATCGGCAACCTCAACGTCGGAGGCACGGGCAAGACACCGGCGGTCCTCCATCTCGCGGAGTTGCTGATCCGCGAAGGGCGCAAGGTCGGAATCCTGACCCGAGGCTACGGACGCGAGTCCCAGGAGCCACTCACCTTCACGGGAGCGGAGCCCCTGCCCGCGGTGACGGAAGCAGGCGACGAACCCCTGCTGCTCGCACGCAGATGTCCGAGGGCCCGGCTCTTCGTGGGAGCGGACCGCGTCGCGGCTGCATTCCGGGCCAGGGACGACTTCGGCCTGGACACGGTCTTGCTGGACGACGGCTTCCAGCACCGCCGCCTGCACCGTGACGAAGACCTGGTGGTCGTGGACGAGGCCGTGGGCCTGGGCAACGGCCAACTGCTCCCAAGAGGCCCGCTGCGCGAGCCCCCATCGGCCCTGCGCCGCGCCACGCTCCTCTGGCTGAGAGCTGCTTCCGGAGACGCCGCCCCCAACCCATGGCTCGAAGGCGTGACCGCTCCACGGGTCCGGACGCGCTATGGGCCCACGGGCTGGTGGGACCCTTCGGGGACCGAGCACGCGACGAAAGCGCTCGAAGGAAAGCCGGTCCTCGCCCTGGCGGGGCTGGCCCGGCCCGGAGGCTTCCTGAAGACCGTCACCACCCTCGGAGCGGAGGTCCGGGACGCGGCCCTCTTCCCGGATCACCATCGCTTCACGGCGGACGAGCTTCGCCAGGTTGAAGCCCGGGCCCGCCAGCACGGAGCGCTCGTGGTGACGACGGAGAAGGACGCGGTGCGCCTGCCCGTCGGCTTCGAGGCCTGGGTGGTGCGCCTGGGAGTGGAGGTCCTGGAGGGCGAAGCGCATCTCAAGCGGGCGCTCGGGCTGCAGGGAGAGACGCGCGACTTGTGAGGGCTGGACCGCTGTGGGACAACGCGCGCCCATGCCCGCGGCCCCGTCTTCACGTCCGGCAGCTTCGTCCTCGCGCCTGCCACTCGCCTTCGCGCGCCGTCGGGTGTTGCTGGTGGGAGACCTGGTCGCCGACCACTACCTCTACGGACAGACGGACCGGGTGAGCCGCGAGGCCCCCGTGCTCATCGTCCGGTACGAGTCGTCGGAGGTGAATCTCGGCGGCGGAGCCAACGTGGCGGCCAACATCCGCGCGCTGTCGGGGCAGGTGACGGCGGTGGGAGCCCTGGGCGTGGACTCGATGGGCAGCGAGCTGCGCAAGCTCTTCGAAGCCGCGGACATCCGGCTGCACGCGGTCAGCAGCCGGAGCATCCAGACGGAGACGAAGACGCGCATCCTCGCGGGAGGCATCAGCACCACGAGGCAGCAGATGCTCCGCGTCGACAGGGGCCAGCGAGGCCCCCTCCCGCCCCGGATGCGCAAGGCCATCGCCAGGCAGGTGGAGGCCGCGGCGAAGGACGCGGACGCGGTGGTGGTCTCGGACTACGGCGCGGGCGTCGTCAGCGACGAGGTCCGGGCTGTGTTGCGAAAGCTCGCCGCGGACGGCCTCCCGGTCTGCGTGGACAGCCGCTACGCGCTCATGGCCTTCGCCGGCCTCACGGTGTGCAAGCCCAACGAGCCGGAGTTGGAAGCGCTCACGGGCCGTCCGGTGCGCACGAAGGAGGACCTCCTGGAGGCCGGTCACGAAGCGGTCCGCAAGCTGGGCTGCCAGGCCCTGCTGGTGACGCGAGGCCGGCATGGCATGGCCGTCTTCGACGCGAAGGGCGGCGTGGACCTCATCCCCGTGCACGGAGCGAAGTCGGCGGTGGACGTGACGGGAGCGGGCGACACGGTCATCGCGAGCTTCGCCTTGGCACTCGCGGCCGGAGCCTCGTTCGGTGAAGCCGCGAGGCTCGCGAACGTCGCGGGCTCGCTGGTGGTGCAGAAGCCCGGCACGGCGACGGTCTCCCGCGAAGAACTCCTCGAAGCGCTGCGGAGCCCACGATGAACACCCTGGACAAGCTTCGTCCCCTGGCTGCCATCGCGGAGGAACGGGAACGCTGGCGCGAGCAGGGCCGCACGGTGGCCCTGGCCAACGGCGTCTTCGACCTGCTGCACGTCGGTCACGTCCGCTACCTGGAAGGGGCGAAGGCCCTGGCGGACGTGCTGGTGGTGGCGGTGAACTCGGACGCCTCCACCCGGGCCTACAAGGGGCCGGGCCGTCCGCACATCCCGGAAGCGGAGCGCGCGGAGCTGGTCGCGGCGCTGGCCTGCACGGACCGCGTCGTCGTCTTCGACGAGCCGAACGTGCGGACCCTCATCCGCGCCCTCAAGCCCGACGTGCACGTGAAGGGGACGGACTACACGCCGGACTCCATTCCGGAAGGTGACGAGGTCCGGGCCTACGGAGGGAGGACGGCGGTGGCGGGAGACCCGAAGGACCACAGCACCACGGAGCTGGCCCGCAGGCTCGGCCGCGAAGGCGCGAAGTAGCCCATGGTCCTGGACCCGGCGCTGAGGTCCATCCTGGGGTGTCCCCACTGCAAGAGCCCGCTCGAAGAGCACCAGGGCCCCCCGCCCGAAGTCCGCTGCGGCAAGTGCCTCCGAGCCTGGCCCGTGGAGGAAGGCGTCCCCCAGATGGTGTCCGAGCAGGAGCGACCGCTCACCCCGTGAGCGAGGCCCGCTCCGCGACGAAGGACCGGACCTCCGTGGCCACGCGCTGCTCCAATCCCACGCCGGAAGCCCCATCCACGACGGGCGTCAGGTCCACCATCCGGTGGGGCGCCACCGCATGACCCCAGCGCTCCATGTCGATGCGCAGGAAGAACGCGAGCGTGGGCGCGCCCACGGCGACCGACAGGTGCATGGGCCCGGTGTTGTTGCAGATGGTGAGGCCAGCGGTCCGCATGAGAGCACCCAGCTCATCGATGCTCGTCGCCGGAGCAAGCTCCGCCCCCGGAGCGCCGGAGAGCACGGTCCGAGCCAGGGCCTCCTCTCCGGGCCCCCACGTCACGACAGGCGAATAGCCGAGTGAAATGAGCTCCCGCGCCGCCGCCGCGAAGGCCTCGGCCGGGATGCGGCGCTCACCCAGCCGGCCCCCCGGGTTGATGACCGCGCGCCGCGAACCCGTCCCGGAGAACGTCGCCAGATAGCCGCGGAACGCCTCGCCGAGCACCGGCTCCCGGAACGAAAGCCCCTCGGCGACAGCGCCCTTCGTCAGGGGCGTCAGCAGGTGGGTGCGCTGAATGGCTTCGTGCCGCGTATCGGACCGGGCAGGAACGGACACCGACTGCAGCAGCGACACCGGCCAGATGCCAGGCCCAATGACGACCGCCTTGGGCCCCACCATCCGAGCGACGAGCGCGCTCGTCACGGAAGGAGCACTCCAGTTGGCGCAGTCCACCACGCTGTCATAGCCCGCGCGGCGGAGCGCGCGGATGCCAGGCGCCAGGGGCCCCAGCCAAAGCAGGCGCCGGTCGAACGCCAGGACCGCATCCGCGTCAGGGTGTCCCTGGAGGACGCGAGCCACCTTGGCGTGCACCAGCACGTGCACCTCCGGAGGCGGATGGAGATGCGCCTTGAGGGTCCGCATCAGGGGCGTGGTGAGAAGGGCCTCGCCCACGCGGTTGTCGGGCCGGACGAGCAGGACCTTTCGCGGGTGGGGGAGGGGCGCTCCGGGAGAACGGCGACGTCCGGGGCGCCAGAACAGGAGGGAAGCCAGGAGCGTCAGTGCCAGCTTCGCCCACGTTTCAAGCCGCTTGTGCCACGCCATCGGCGGCGGACCCTACCAGAATTGGAACGGACACAAGACGCTGGCTTGACCTTGGGACCGAAAGCCCCTAGCACCCGGCCCGATGCTCAAGAGCATGACCGGATTTGGTTCGGGCCGCGCCCGCGTGGGGGACGAAGAGGTCTCCGTGGAAGCACGCTCGCTCAACCACAAGTTCTGTGAAGTGAAGGTCCGGCTGCCGCGCGAGCTGTCCGCGCTCGAGCCTGCCCTCGTGAAGCAGGTGAAGGACCGCCTCGCGCGAGGCTCGGTGGAGATCCTGGTGCGCCGGCAGGCCGCCACCGTCTCGGGCAACGTCCCCACGGTGGATGTCGCCCTGGCCCGCGAATACGCGCGAGCCTTCCGCGAGGTCGCCGAGGCCATGGGCCAGTCGGTGGACGTCGCCTGGTCGCAGGTGGCCAACCAGCCGGGCGTCATCCGCCTGGAGGAGAAGGGCGTGGACGTGGAGTCCGCCACCCAGGCCACGCAGACCGCGCTCCAGCAGGCGCTCGCGGCCCTGGAGACGATGCGGAACACCGAAGGCGAGTCCATCCACACGGACCTGGACGCCCGGATGAAGCTCATCGAGGGCTGGAGCCAGGAAGTCGCCCGGCTCGCGCCTCGCGCGGTCAGTGACTACCAGCAGCGGCTCACCGAGCGTGTCGCGGAGCTCGCGCGCGGCGTCGCGGTGGATCCGCAGCGCCTGGCGCAGGAAGTGGCCCTGTTCGCCGAGCGCACGGACATCGCGGAAGAGGTGACCCGGCTCGCGACCCACCTCGAGCAGTTCCGGCTCCTGATGGCGAGCCCCGAGCCGGTGGGCCGGCGCATGGACTTCCTCGTGCAGGAGATGCACCGCGAGGTGAACACGACAGGCTCCAAGAGCCAGCACGCGGAGATCTCCGCGCGCGTGGTCTCGATGAAGGCCGAGGTCGAGCGCATCCGCGAACAGGTGCAGAACGTCGAATGAACGAACCCACTGGACTCCAGCCTGGCCTGCTCCTCGTCCTCTCCGCGCCGTCCGGAGCTGGAAAGACCACCCTCGCGCACCGGCTGCTGAAGGAGATGCCGGACGGCATCTTCTCCACCAGCGTCACCACCCGGCGCGCCCGGGGCAAGGAGCAGGAGGGCGTGGACTACCACTTCGTGGGAGTCGCCGCCTTCCAGGAGAAGATCGAGAAGGGCGAGTTCGTGGAGTGGGCCGAGGTCCACGGCCACTTCTACGGCAGCCCCCAGTCCGTGGTGGACGAAGCCCGCACCCGCCGTGGCACCGCCATCTTCGACATCGACGTCCAGGGCGGGCAGGCCATCAAGCGCAAGCACCCTGACGCGGTCCTCATCTTCGTGCTGCCCCCCTCCATGGAGGAGTTGGAGCGGCGGCTCCGGGATCGCCAGACGGACTCGGATGAGACCATCCGTCGCCGGATGCTGGCCGCTCGCTCGGAGATCGAGCGGGGGATCGCGTCCTACGACTACATCGTGGTGAACGACGACATCGAGCGCGCCTATCAGGAGCTCCGCTCGGTGGTGGTCGCGGAGAAGTGCCGGCGGGGAAGGGTGGACCTCTCCAAGCTCAAGTTCGGGAGCTGAAATCCGTCGGGGGAATGGGTGGGACCGCCCCACGGGTTCCCCCTCCACCACGTCGCACCGCGCTGGCAGCCTGCATCAAATATCTTGCGCTGCCCGATCGCCTGATGGATAAGCCGCCCACCTCGCGGCGACACGCAGGCGTCACTCCGGTGGCACCTGAGCGACGCAGAGACGGGGAGAGGCGCAGTCGGCCTCATCGGTGACGGGAAGTTGACATTCTCCGAACCGATTCTTAGATGGTGCCGCAGCAGGGCAGCCGATCAGCGGGCGTTGAAGGTGTCGGAGCGGGTTGCCGCCTCACGGGAGGCGGAGCAGGTCGGGAAGTAGAAGCAGCAGTCGAGCGGTTGACACAAAACGCGGCGGTGGTACAAGCCGCGCCCCTCGCTTCGAAGCCCGCGCACTGGCGCGGAAGGCACTTCGTAGAGAGAGCAGCACCGACAAGGAAATAGGGCAGTCAACGAGCGGGTTGACAGCGAACGCGGCGAAGAGATAGAAGCCGCGCCCCACCGAAGAAGCAGCGGTCCGGAAGGCAACACAACGGACGCAAAGCGGTGAGGAAAGCTGACAGCAAGCGGTTGACAGGGAACGCGGCGCTGAAGTAGAAGCCGCTCCCCTTCGAAAAGAAGCGGCGGAAGTCACTGGACGGCGCCGACGAGATTCGAAGCAGCCCGCAGGACGCAAAAGC
>NZ_RAVX01000025.1:0-129902 GCF_003611605.1 Corallococcus sp. AB011P | reverse complement strand
AACTGCTCTGGGTACGCACCTTCTCCACCGTGGAGGCACTCCGACAGGCGCTGCTGGAGTGGGCCCACCGGTACAACGAGCACTGGCTGCTGGAGCGCCACCATTTCCGCTCGCCGAGTCAGGCCCGACGAGCGCTGATGCAGTCGAAGCAGGCGGCCTGATTACAACCAATCTGGTGTCTCAACAATTCGGTGCGGTACACACGACCTCAAACGCTTTCGCGCCGCTGCCACCCGTTACGACAAGACAGCGACCTGCTACCTCGCCGTCCTGCACGTCGCCTCCATGCTTCTCTGGCTGCGTTAATCAGGGACAGCCCCTAGCTTGGGTCCGTTCCTCCTGCCTGCGGCGGGTAGCGATGTTTGAAAGGCCGAACTACGTGTGAGGCAGCATTCCCCAGCGGATGTGGTTTCTTGGCACAACGCCGATCGTGTTCAGCTCCGCTTGGTTTTCGGTCTGAGGGCGGCCCAAGTTCTTCTTGGGGCGTGGCTGAGAGCGTAGTAACGCTACACGCTTCAAGAAGGCGTCGGGAACGCGTTCGCAAACCATGCTCCTCTGCCTGTAGATGGCCCCTGATGTGAGGCCTTTGAGTATGGGGGTTTTTATGTTTGGTGGATGTGGCTTGTTGGGTTTTATTGATTGTGCTGCGGTGTCTTTGTTTTTGATGTGTGCTGTAGTCTGGTTCCGGGCTTTAACCGCCACACCGTGAACGTGTGCAGCCTTCGCCCCCGGAACACACCCGTGAGCTTCACGGGGCCTTCCACGGAACCAAAGCGTTGCACCAGTTCCTCCGGCGGCGCCGCGCCGTTCTCCGAACACCACAGCACGTCCTGCCCGGGCTTCAATTCCAGCTCAGGCCAGAGGTCATACTGGCTCTTGCGCCGTGACGGCCCCACCGTGTCCGTCTCCACGCCCGCCGTGTACGCGACCTGCGAAGCCAGCTGGTACGTCGGCGCGTAGACCGCCGTGGGACCCGGCGCCATGCCCGGGAACAGCTGCTCCGGCGTCCTCAGCCGCTCCAGCACGCCCCAACCATGCGTCCTCGCCAGCACCGTGTCGCGCTCGAACGTCAGCACCGGGAACAACAGGTGCGACGTCACCGCCAGCACCACCGCCATCCCGCTCCACGCCGCCGCCCGCTGCCACACGGGCCGCATCCCCGCGACCCCAATGCACGCCGCCACGTACGCCGCCGCCGGCCAGTTCGCCTCGCCCCGCGTCTTCGCCGCCGCATAGCCGAAGAACAGCAGCGGAATCACCGCCGCCACGCGCAGCAGGAACTGCTCCTTCGGCCCTCGCACCGCGTACACCAGCGCCAGCGGGAACAGCACCGGCCCTCCCATGGCGAACTGGCCCGCCACGTACTCACCGAACGTCGCCCACCCTCCGCGCCCGCCCAGGCCGTGGTTCAGCTGGAACTTGAACCCCACCCACTCATGGCTCGCGTTCCACAACACCACCGGCAGGAAGCACAGCAACCCAAGCCCCGCCGTCACCCATGCTCCCGCCGGCAACCGCCGAGCCCGCAGCGCCGCGACCATGAACGCCAACCCCAGCAGCACGGACGGATACTTGGACAGCAGCGCCAGGCCACACGTCAGCCCCGCCAGCACCCACTTCTCGCGGTACAGCGCCCACAACCCCAGCGCCCAGAACAGCAGCATGGGCGAATCCGGCGTGGCCCAGACTCCGGAGAGGATGCCCACCGGCACCGCGCTCCACAGCGCCAGCGCCCTCCAGGCCGCGTCCCTGGACCGATACACGTCCAGCGCCAGCCCCCACACCGCCACGCCCGTCCCCAGCCCGCACAGGAGCGCCGTCCCCCGGATGCCCAGCGCGGCGATGAGCCACGCCACCATCGGCGGATGGTCGAAATATCCCCATGCGAGATGCCGGGCCCATTGCCAGTAATAGGTTTCGTCGAAGTAGACGTCCGTTCCCAGCGCCAGCGCGAGCCGCACCCCCACGCCCAGCCCCACCAGGACAAGGCATGTCTTCATTCCCGGGCCGGGGCTGGAGTGGGCGGACGCACGCACGCCCCCGGACAAAGCGCACCGGAGGGCCGTTGGCCAGCGGGGAGTGAGGCCATTTCAGCTTGCCCTCGCGAACCCAGGCTCACAATGTGAAGGGCCGCGCAGCCGCTGCACACCGGGAGTACCCCATGGCAGACCATCCCCCCTCCGCCCATACCAACCGTCTGGCCCAGGAGCCGTCGCCGTACCTGCGCCAGCACGCCACGAATCCCGTGGACTGGTACCCCTGGGGGGACGAAGCCCTGGCCCGCGCCCGCGCGGAGAACAAGCCCATCCTGCTCTCCGTGGGCTACTCCGCGTGCCACTGGTGCCACGTCATGGCCCACGAGTCCTTCGAGCACCCGGACATCGCGCGCCTGATGAACGACGGCTTCATCAACATCAAGGTCGACCGCGAGGAGCGCCCCGACCTGGATCAAATCTACCAGGGCGTCGTGCAGCTCATGGGGCAGGGCGGTGGCTGGCCCCTCACCGTGTTCCTCACTCCCGACCTGCGCCCCTTCTACGGTGGCACCTACTTTCCGCCCTCGGACCGCTACGGCCGGCCCGGCTTCCCGCGCCTGCTCACCGCGCTGCGCGACGCCTGGGAGAACAAGGCGGACGAAATCGAGGAGCAGGCCCGGCGCTTCCAGGAGGGCCTGGGAGAACTGTCCACCCACGGACTGGACGCCGCTCCCGCGCATCTGTCCGCGGAGGACATCGTCGCCATGGGCCAGTCCATGCTGAAGCGCATGGATCCGGTGAACGGCGGCTTCGGCGGCGCCCCCAAGTTCCCCAACCCCATGAACGTGGCGCTGCTCCTGCGCGCGTGGCGGCGCGGCGGCGGTGAGCCCCTGAAGGCCGCGGTGTTCCGCACGCTGGAGCGCATGGCCCTGGGCGGCATCTACGACCAGCTGGGCGGCGGCTTCCACCGCTACTCCGTGGACGAGCGCTGGCTGGTGCCCCACTTCGAGAAGATGCTCTACGACAACGCCCAGCTCCTGCACCTGTACTCGGAAGCAGAGCAGGTGGAGTCACGGCCGCTCTGGCGCAAGGTCGTGGAGGAGACCGTCGAGTACGTCCGCCGTGAGATGACCGACCCGGCCGGCGGCTTCTACGCCACGCAGGACGCGGACAGCGAAGGCGAAGAGGGGAAGTTCTTCGTCTGGCATCCCGAGGAGGTCCGCGCGGCCCTGTCCGTGGGCCAGCAGGCGGACACCGTGCTGCGCCACTTCGGCATCAAGCCCGGAGGCAACTTCGAGCACGGCGCCACGGTGCTGGAGGTCGTCGTCCCCGTGGAGCAGCTCGCGAAGGAGCAGGGCCGCCCCGTGGAGGCGGTGGAGAAGGAACTGGCCGAAGCGCGCCGCGTCCTCTTCCTCCTGCGCGAGCAGCGCGTGAAGCCGGGCCGCGACGACAAGATTCTGGCGGGCTGGAACGGACTGATGATCCGCGGGCTCGCGCTGGCCTCGCGCGTGTTCGACCGGCCGGACTGGGCGAAGCTGGCGTCGGACGCGGCGGACTTCGTGCTCGCGAAGATGTGGGACGGCAAGCGGCTGCTGCGCTCGTACCAGCACGGCCAGGGCCGCATCGACGGCTTCCTGGAGGACTACGGCGACTTCGCCTCCGGCCTCACCGCGCTCTACCAGGCCACGTTCGACGCGAAGTACCTGGACGCGGCGGATGCGCTCGTACACCGCGCGGTGGAGCTGTTCTGGGACGAGGAGAAGCAGGCGTACCTGTCCGCGCCCCGGGGACAGAAGGACCTGGTCGTGGCGGCCTTCTCCCTCTTCGACAACGCCTTCCCGTCCGGTGCGTCCACGCTGACGGAAGCGCAGGTGACGCTCTCCGCGCTCACCGGTGACGTGTGCCACCTGGATCAGCCGGAGCACTACGTCGCCAAGCTGCACGACCAGCTGGTGCGCAACCCCATGGGCTACGGCCACCTGGGGCTCGCGGCGGATTCGCTGGTGGACGGCGCGTCCGGCGTCACGTTCGCGGGGACTCGCGAGGCCGTGGCCCCGCTGCTGGCCGCCGCGAACCGCACCTACGCGCCCGTGTTCTCCTTCGGATGGAACGACACGGGCTCGGCTCCGCCCGCGCGCCTCCAGGAGCTCTTCGAGGGACGCGACCCGGTGGAAGGGAAGGGCGCCGCGTACCTCTGCCGCGGCTTCGTCTGCGAGCGGCCCGTCACCGAACAGGCCCTGCTCGCGGAGCGGCTGGTGGCGGCCCCGGGCCACTGACGCGGCCACGGGGACGCGGCACCGTGACTACTTCACGTCCGTGACCTGGAGCGAACCGATGAGGGGCGTGATCTCCGCGTTCCCCTCGTAGCCCACGTAGAAGTGCGTGGCGTCCGCGACGGGCTGGTTGAACGTGGGATCCAACTGGGTCCACTCGCCCACGAAGGCCTCCACCCACTCGTGCCAGTACAGCGCGGGCACGCCGTCCGAGTTCACCATGTAGATGACGCCGTCCACGCGGCGGGCGGGGATGCCGGACGCGCGCAGCATCGCCACCGTGAGCAGCGAGTGCTCCGTGCAGTCGCCCTTCTTCTGGCGCAGCACGTCCGTGGCCCGGTCCGCGCTGGCGCCGTAGTCCTTCTGCAGGTTGCTGTACACCCACGCGGACAGCATCCGCGCCGCCGTGTACGCGTCCTTCTCCTCGCGGATGATGCTCTTGGCCTGCGCCTTGATGGCCGGCGCGTCCGCCTCCACCGCGAGCGTGGACTTGAGGTTCTCCCCACCGTCCGGGTCCGCCACCGGCCGGGCCGCGCGGCCCTTGGGCGAAGGCGGCGCCGCCAGCAGCGTCACCTCCACGCGGCCGTCCGGCAGCCGCTGGTACTTCTGCCGGTACGTGTCCTGCTGGAACTTCTCCGGCAGGTTCTTCATCACCAGCTTCACCTGGCCGGGGACCTCCCTCGCCTTCGCGGGCAGCGGCTTGGGCAGCACCACGCGCGTGAGGCCGAACACCTCCACCAGGTCCATCCGCTTCGCCACCGACTCGGACTCGGCCCGCGCCTGCATCGTCTGGCCGAAGTCCACCCGCACCATCTTGCCGTCCGTCGTCAGGAAGGCCGCCACCGGCACCTTCTCCTTGTCCGACAGCGTGCTCACCCGCGACAGCTTCACCTTCACGCCGCCCAGCATCTGCTCCTCGGGCGCCTCCACCGTGGTGACGGTGCGGTAGGTCTCCAGGTCCGTGCCGTCCAGCGCCGAGCCCTCCACCTTCTGGCCACGAAGCAGCGCCACGCGCGCCTGGTCCGCGTCCTCCACCGTCTCCTTGGGCAGCGGCATCGGCTTGAGCACTTCATCCGGTTGCCCCGGGCGCTTGCGCACCACGCGCAGGGCGTCACCCGTCACCGTGCCCACCAGCTCGTTGTCCCCGCCGTCGCCTTTCTGCGTGACGGTGAAGGACAGGAGCTTGCCGCCGGGCTTCGCTTCGTAGACGCGCACCTCGCGGTGCACGCGCTCCGACACGCGCGTGCCCACCTGCGCCTTGAAGATGAGCTCGTTGATGCTCTGCGCCTTGTTGCCCGGCAGCACCGTCAGGTCGGTGAAGAACCAGCCCACCTTCTTGTCCATCAGGTACAGGCCGAAGTACTCGCCGCCCTTGGGGCGCGGGGCCTTCAGCGCGTCGGAGAGCTCCTGGGCCTGCGGGGCCTGGGACGTCTTCGCCTGCGCCTTGGCCGCCGCGGCCTTCACCTGGTTCTTCAGGGCGGGGGCCTGGGCCCAGGCGGGGGAGGGTGCCCCCGTCAGCAGGGCGAGCAGGCTCAACAATCCCAGACGGGTGCGTCGCATCGGTCGGTTCATGGAAGGCATCTGCCCCCTCCTGACGGGGACCCGGGCGGAAGTCTTCACGCCCAGGGATTGGGACCGCTTGGGACTACAGGCGCTTGGTCAGGATGATGAGGTCATCACCCTGCTTGTAGAAGTCGCGCAGGCGCGCCTCTTCGCCGTACTTCATGGACGCGTAGAAGCCGCGCGTGGGGCCGTAGGCCTCCGTGGCGCTCGTCTCCACGCGGATGAGCCGCGCCTTGCGGCGGCGCAGGTCGCCTTCCATGGAGGACACCAGCTGCGCGCCAATGCCCTGGCCGCGAACTTCCGGCGCGGAGGCAATCCAATACAGGTCGAACGCGTGCTCCGTCATCGGCGTGGGGCCGTAGCAGCAGTAGCCCACCAGCCCGCCGCCGTCCTGCCCGCGGTCCGCCACGAGGATGGAGTAGTCCCGGTTGCCCGCCGTGAGCGCGGTGTCAACCAGCTCGATGGCGCAGTCCTGCTCCTCCTGCGAGAAGGTTTCGATTCGCCGGATCAGCGCGGCGAGCGGTTCCCGGTCCTTTCTTTCGAGTGTGCGGATTTCCATGGGCTCTTTCGAGAGCGACCTCCACGAGTCGCGAGGCCAGGGTCGCGTAGTCCATGCCGGCGGCCTGCGCCGCCTTCGCGAACCCCGCGCCCGGGTGCAGGTCGCAGTTGGGGTTGATGTCGATGACGTACGGCACACCCTCGGGCGACACCCGAAGGTCCACGCGTCCATAGTCCTGGCAATCCAGCGCTGCAAATGCTTCCAGCGCCGTCTGGATGCAACGCGCTTCCTGCACTGCGTCGAGCCGGCAGGGTCCCGTGGGCGAGTCCCGGTACTCCGGTGACTCCGCCTCCCACTTGGCCCGGTACGACACGATGTTCGGCCGGTCGTCGAACGCGCGACCGAAGTGGATCTCCGTGAGCGGCAGCGCCTGGCGCGGGCTGTTGCCGAGCAAAGGAACGTAGACCTCCCGCCCCTGGATGAACTGCTCCACCAGCGCGGGCTGGTGGAAGGTGCGCAGCACTGACTCGCACGCCCGCACGAGCGCCGAGCGCTCCGTCACCACGGAGTCGAAGTCCATGCCCACGCTGGCGTCCTCGCGCGCGGGCTTCACGATGAGGGGCCACGGCAGGTCCACCGCCAGTGCATCCTCGCGCTTGCGCACCACGAAGGAGGCGGGGGTGGAGACGCCGTGGGCGCGCAGGATGTCCTTGGCCTTGGGCTTGTGCAGCGCCAGCCCCAGCGACAGGGCGGACGAGCCGGTGTACGGCAGGCCCAGCGCGTCCAGCAGGCAGGGGACGGCCATCTCTCCGCGGCTGTCAGCGGCCAGCGACTCGCAGAGGTTCACCACGAGGTCAGGCTGGAGGAAGCGCAGGGCCTCCACGAAGTCCAGCTTGTCTCCTTCGATGGCGAGCGGCTCGGCGACCACGCCGTCCCGGCTGAGCGCGTGGGCCAGGCTCTCGGCCACCCGGACCACGTCCTCGCGGGCTTCGCGCCCGGGGTCGTCCTCGAGGAGGTCGTGGTCACGATTGTGCAGCAGGATGATGTGCATTCGGAGTGCCCCGAGGGTTAGCACGTCCCCACGGACCTTCCCAGCCTGTGGCGTGGTGGCCGGTCGGTCCCTCACAGGGCTACCGCCTGCCGGGGTATGCGCTACGGTGGGTGACCCGTTGGAGCGGAAACCGGCCACCCCCGGCTTCAGGTTCCGACAAGGACGACATGCGGATTCGCGACCCCATTCACGGCGTCATCCCGGTGAGCGACCCGGAGAAGGCCGTCATCGACAGTCGCTTCTACCAGCGGCTGCGCTACGTGCGGCAGCTGGGCTTCGGGGACATGGCCTTCCCCGGCGCCACCCACACCCGCCATGCCCACTGCCTGGGCGCCATGTACGTCGCCTCGCGCGTCTTCAACGCCGTGGCCAGCCGCTCCGACCTGCCGGACGATGTGCGTGAACATTTCTGCACCGCCGTGCGCCTGGCGGTGCTCTGCCACGACCTGGGGCACATGCCCCTGTCGCACGCGTCCGAGCGCATCGCGCCCCGGCGGTCGCTGCTGCGGCTGCCCGGCTGGCTGGACTCCGTGGCGGAAGGGGAGCAGGCGACCCACGAGGACTACACGGCGAAGCTGCTCCTGGACAGCTCGCTGACGGACATCATCCAGAAGGAGTTCGGCTCGCGCGGCATCACCCCCACGGCGGCGGTGGCGCTGATTACGGGGGCGAAGCCGCCCAAGGATCCGGGCTTCACGTACAAGGGCGTGGACTGGACGCCGCTCTTGCGCGCCATCGTCTCCGGTGAGCTGGACGCGGACCGGATGGACTACCTGCTGCGCGACTCGTTCTACACGGGCGTGAACTACGGCCGGTACGACATGGATTGGATCGTCTCCAACCTGAACCCGGCGGTGAAGGACGGGCGCGCGGTGCTGGCCCTGTCGCGCGCGGCGGCGTTCGCGTTCGAGGACTTCCTGCTCAGCCGCTACCACATGTTCGTGTCGGTGTACCTGCACCACACGTCCGTGAACTTCGACCACATGCTGCGCCGGTACTACGAGGAGACGCCCGGCGAGTTCGAGATCCCCCACGACCCGGAGGCCTTCCTGCTCTGTGACGACGCGGCGCTCTGGTACACGCTGCGCCGCTCGAAGAACCGGTGGGCGGAGCGCATCAGCCGCCGGCAGGGCTTCAAGCTGCTGGCGCAGTTCACGGAGCGCGACACCGGCTACGACCTGGAGGTGCTCAACAGCGCGCTCACCAGCGGCGGCTTCGAGCACTACACGGTGCTGTCCAAGGGGACGCTCAGCAAGTACGTGGGGGCCTCCGGGGGCGGCGGCAACCCGGGGTTGTTCATCCTGGACGTGTCCACGGGGCGGCTGACGGAGGTGGCGCGCTACACGCCGCTCTACCAGCGCTACAGTGGCGCGGTGCGACTGACGCGGCTCTATGTCCGGCCGGATCAGGCGGAGCGGGCGCGCGAGATGATGGGCCGGCTGCTCGGCCAGACGACGCAATCCTGAAGGACGACGGTGCAACCATGAGCGAGCCCCTTCCCGGCATGGGCCTCTTCGCGCCCCACACCCCCGTGGAGCCCCGGCCCTCCTCGGTGGTCATCCTCTACCGCCGCGCGCACTCCGGCGTGGAGGTGTACTGGGTGAAGCGCGAGCGCGCGCTCACCTTCGCGGGTGGCTTCCAAGCCTTCCCCGGCGGCAAGCTGGACAAGGACGACCACGCAGTCCCCGTGCAGGGCGCCCAGGACGAGGAGGCCGCGCTGCGGTCCGCGGCGGCGCGTGAGCTGTTCGAGGAAGCGGGCGTGCTGGTGGCGGAAGGCGCGCGCGGCCTGTCTCCGGAGGCGCTGGAGGAGGGGCGCGCGGGGCTGCTCGCGGGCACGGTGAAGTGGAGCGAGTGGCTGGTTCGCCACACGCTGTCCCTGCGCGCGGAGGACCTCAAGCCCGCGGGGCGGTGGGTGACGCCGCCGGCCATCCCGGTGCGCTTCGACACGCGCTTCTACCTGGTGGAGCTGCCGGAGGGCGCGGCGGCGAGCATCATCCCGGGCGAGCTGACGGAAGGCGCGTGGATCCGCCCGGAGGACGCGCTGTCGCGCTGGAGCGACGGCTCGGCGCTGCTGCATCCGCCCGCGCAGCACGCGTTGCAGGTGCTGTCGGAGTTCACGGACGAAGCGGACGCGCGCGCGAAGCTGAGCACGCCGCCGTACTGCCCGGGCTATGTGGCCCAGCGCATCGAGTTCCAGCGCGGCGTGCGCGTGGTGGCGCTGGAGACGCCCACGCTGCCTCCGGCGACGCACACCAACGCGTACGTGCTGGGCACGGGCGACCTGCTCATCGTGGACCCCGGTTCGTCGGACGTGAAGCAGTACGCGAAGCTCTTGTCGCTGGTGGCGGGCCTGAAGGCGGAGGGCGCCCGTCCGGTGGCGGTGGTGCTCACCCACCATCACGGCGACCACGTGGGTGGGGCGTTCGTGGTGAAGGAGCGGCTGGGCATTCCGCTCTGGTGCCACGCGCGCACGGCGGACCGGCTGGACTTCCCGGTGGAGCGGCTGCTGGAGGACGGCGAGGTGCTGAACCTGGAGGGGCCGATGGTGCAGCGCTGGCACGTGCTGCACACGCCGGGGCACGCGCGCGGTCACGTGTGCCTGGTGGACTCGCGCAGCAAGGCGGCCATCGTGGGGGACATGGTGGCGAGCGTGGGCTCCATCGTCATCGACCCGCCGGAGGGCAACATGGTGGAGTACCTGGCGCAGCTGAAGCGGCTGCGCGACTGGCCCGTGACGACGCTGTACCCCGCGCACGGGTCACCGGTGCCGGACGGCCCGGGCAAGCTGAACGAGTACCTGCGCCACCGCGCCCAGCGCGAGGCCCTCATCCTGGAGGCGGTGCCCGCGACGGGCGCGACGCTCGCGGAGGTGGTGGCCACGGCCTACGCGGACACGCCGCCCCTCTTGCACCCGGTGGCGGAGCGCAGCGCCCTGGCCTCGCTGGAGAAGCTGGTGGCGGAGGGCCGCGTGCGCGAGGAGTCCTTCACCTGGTTCCGCGTCGGGGCGTGAGCCCGGCGGAAGGCGGCTAGAAGCTGCCCATCAGGCCCAGGTGCGGGCCCTTGGAGCTGTAGGTGGCCACGGGCATCAGGCGCACGGCCGGAGTGGGGGGCTCCTGCATCGCGGCCTCCTGGCGCAGGGCGTTGGCGTGGGACAGCTCGAAGCCCGCGCTCGCGCCCACCACCGGCAGGATGAAGAGGGCGGCGTTGAGGGCCGGGGGCGCCTCCGTGCCTCCGCTGTTCACCAGCGTGAGCGCCAGGAACGTCGCGCCCCAGCCCACCATGCTCCCGGCCACCGTCGCGCCCACCCGGCCGCGCCCGCCCATGAACCGGCCGCCCGCGTAGGTGCCCACCGGGATGCCGATGATGCCTCCCGCCGCGGCGCCCGCGACGGCCATCACCAGGCACTCGTCACAGCCCACCGTGGCGGACCCCAGCAGGTACCCCACCGAGCCCAGCACCGTCGCGCCCACGACGCCGCCCGCCGTGCCGCCCAGCACCTCCACCGCCACGCGCGGCACCGGGTCCTTCGCGGCGGGCGCGGTCTTCACGGAAGGCAGCGCCTTGGCGGGGACGGAGGCACGCGTGGGGACCTCGTCACCGGAGGTGACCTCCGGCGGCGGAGGCACGTCCTCGTCCGGCGCGCCCACCAGCGGTGGGGGCGTGAGGCTCCCGGCGGGAGCCTGTGCCGGCTCGGCGGGGGCCTCCTGGGCGGAGGCCAGGCCCGACACGAGCAGCAGTGCGAGGAGTGTGGACAGACGTGTGCGCTTCACCAGGACTTGAGGCTACCGCAACGGCTGCGTCGGCGTCGCGCTGTCGCCGGAAGTGGGCGTCTCCTCGCGAGGCCGGCGGCGCAGGGCCCGGTAGACGAGCGGCGCCACGGCCAGCAGCGCCTGCGGCACCAGCGACAGCGCATCCGGATACAGGCCCAGCATGTCCACGTAGATGAAGCGCACCGGCACCAGCGGCAGCGCGCCCACCTCCTGCAGCGAGTGGAGGCCCTTGCCCAGCAGCATCACCGCCGTCACCACCATCACCACCGTGGAGAGGCTGAAGAGCGTCTTCATGGGCAGCCGGTAGCCCATGCGGTTGATGAAGAGCACCAGCACCGCCAGCGCCAGGATGCCGCCCACCACGCCCCATACCACGCCCGCCGCGGAGTCCACCGCCAGGCCCTGGAGGAAGATGGCCGTCTCGAAGCTCTCACGCAGCACGGACGTGAACGCGATGACGAACAGGCCCACCGTGCTACCCCGGCCCAGCGCGCCCTGCATCTTCTGGCGCAACTCGCCCATGAAGTGGCTCACGTTCGCGCGCGCGTTGAGCCACAGCGCCGCGTACAGCAGCATGCCCACCGCGACGAGCGCGGTGACGCCCTCCAGCCACTCGCGCTGCGCGCCCGCCAGGAGCTTGCGCCCCACGATGTACGCGATGGCGCCCGCGATGAGCGCGGACACCCAGCCCGCGTGCACCACGCGCACCTGGTCCATGGCCTTCATCTTCTTCAGCGCGGCCAGCAGCGCAGTGACGATGATGGTCGCCTCGAAGCCCTCGCGCAGCAGGATGAGCAGCGTGAGCCACGCCACGGACAGCACGTCCGTGGTACTGCCCGTGGTCTTTCGCGCCTGGTCCAGCAGCGACAGCAGCTCACGCCCCTCGTCCTGCAGGTGCGGGCTCTTGCGCTCGGCGGCGAGCCGCGCCTGCATGAAGGCCTCTTCCAACTTCTGGGTGAGCGCCGGGTCGCGCCCGCGCAGCTTGGGCTCCACCGGCTCCAGGCCGTTGAGGTACGCGTCCAGCAGCGCGTTCTTCGCGCCCGTGTAGTCGCCCTCCGCGCCCATGCGCATCGCGTGGCCCACCGCCGCGCGCGCGTTGAGCAGCACCTTCTCCTCGTCCGCGTCCGGCATGTTCTGGCGCAGGCACGCCACCTTGTCCGCGCCGAACGCCTTGGCCAGCTCCGCGTCCGTGGACGTGGCCAGCCGCTCCAGCGACGCGTTGGGCGGCTCGCCCTGGCACGGCGGCTGGCGCAGGGTGAAGACGAAGAAGGCCAGCGACCAGCGGTCGTCCTCGGTGAGCGTGGGGAAGGCCGGCATCGCCGTACCGGGCACGCCGAAGCTGGTGGTGTTGAACGCCTTGTACGGAGTGAGCCCGTCCTCCATCAGCTCCGGGTCGTGGAAGTTCGCCGGCCGAGGCTCCATGTCCGCCGCGATGGCCACGTCCGCCTTGCCCTCCGCGCCGTGGCACGCCGTGCAGTTGGCCTGGAAGAGCTTCTTGCCGTGCTCCAGGTCCGGCGCCACGCGAGGGCTGCGCGCCAGGCCACCGGCCAGCACCAGGCTCTCCACCAGCTCCCCGCAGTCGCGGCTCACGCCCTCCGGGTCCTTCGCTTCATTGACGCGCGTCTGGATGGCCTCCACGCGGGGCACGAACGTGGCCGCCGCCGGGCCCAGCTCCTTCGCCGCCGCCAGCGCCTCCGCCGCGAAGCTCTTCTGCTCCGTCAGCTCGAACTCCGACTGGGACGACACCGCCGCCGGATAGTCCGCCTGGAGGTACTGGAGGATGCCCACCAGCCGGTGCCAGGTGCGCCCCTCGTCGGTAGCCGGTGCTTCAGCCCGGGCGGAAGAGGACAGCGCGAGCAACAGGCACAACGTGAGGGAGGCGGCGTGTTTCACGGCCGTCTTCTACCAACCACGTCACGGGTGTTCAATTCTGCGAATCAAATTCAATTGATAAGACCCCCTCAGGAAACGAGGGGGGCCCGCGGGTCAACACCCGGGGTGTTCCCGGGGATGACTCAGCGCTAGTTGAGGTCGCAGTACTGCGGGTACGTCCGGCACGGATAGCAGGGGCCACCCGGGCCGTAGTAGCAGGACTCGCCGGCGGGACAGACGCCGGTATCCGGGCAGATGCGCAGCTCCTGCTCCTGCGAGCCCAGCTCCGCGGCCGTGCCCTCCTCGATGGGCCCGCCACAGGCCGCCAAGCCCAGCACCGCGAACAGCCCCAGTCCACGAATCAGACGGCGACGCATGCACGCTCCTTCGGTGAGAGGAACCCGCACGATAAGTCGTCCAGGAAACGCTAGGAATAAGGGCTAGCCCTGACGCTCGTAGGTGAAGAAACCGAAGGGCAGGTCACCCTCCGGGTGCCGTTCCTCCTCCACCAACCTCCATCCGGTCAGGTCCACGGACGGGAAGAACGCGTCGCCGGGGAAATCCCGCTCGAGGCGGGTGAGGTAGAGCCGGTGCCACAGCGCTTGTGTCTGCGCATAGACGTCCGCGCCGCCCGCGATGAAGACCTGGCTGTCGCCGGCTTGTCGCAGGGCGTCGTCCACGGTGTGGGCCACGCGGACGCCTTCCGGGGCGGCCCAGTCTCGCTGGCGGGTGAGCACCACGGTGGTGCGGCCGGGCAGGGGCCTCCCGATGGAGTCGTACGTCTTGCGACCCATGACCAGGGTGTGGCCCAGGGTGAGGCGCTTGAAGCGCGCCAGGTCCGGCGGCAGGCGCCAGGGCAGGGTGTTGCCCTGGCCGATGACGCGGTTCGCCGCCATGGCGACGATGGCGGAGACGCGCGGGCTCATACGGCCACGGGCGCCTTGATGGCGGGGTGCGGGTCGTAGCCTTCCAGCGTGAAGTCCTCGTAGCGGAAGGCGAACAGGTCCTTCACGTCCGGGTTCAGGCGCATGCGCGGCAGGGGGCGCGGTTCGCGCTTGAGCTGCTCCTGCGCCTGCTCCACGTGGTTGAGGTACAGGTGCGCGTCACCGATGGTGTGGATGAACTCGTGCGCGGTGAGGCCCGTGGCCTGCGCCACCATCATCGTGAGCAGCGAGTACGACGCGATGTTGAAGGGCAGCCCCAGGAAGATGTCCGCGCTGCGCTGGTAGAGCTGGCAGGAGAGCTTCCCGTCGGCCACGTAGAACTGGAACATCACGTGGCAGGGCGGCAGCTTCATGGAGGGCACGTCCGCCACGTTCCACGCGCTCACCAGGTGCCGGCGTGAGTCCGGGTTCTTCTTCAGCCCGTCCACCAACTGCTGCATCTGATCCACATGGCCGCCGTCCGGCGTGTTCCAGGAGCGCCACTGGTGGCCGTAGACGGGGCCCAGGCTGCCGTCCGCATTGGCCCACTCGTCCCAGATGGTGACCCCCACCTCCTGGAGCGAGCGCACGTTGGAGTCGCCCCGGAGCATCCACAGGAGCTCGTGGATGATGGACTTCAGGTGGAGCTTCTTCGTTGTCACCAGGGGGAAGCCCTGGGTGAGGTCGAAGCGGAGCTGATGGCCAAAGAGGCTCAGCGTCCCCGTGCCGGTCCGGTCGCCCTTCTTCGTCCCGTGCTTCAGGACGTGCTCCATCAGACTCAGGTAAGGCTGCATGGGGCCCTTTTTCCCTAGGTGGGGTCGGGCAGGCGAGCAAAATATCGGCCCCTGTCCACCCGCGCACGGCGTCGCCGTGTCGCATCGTTAAACAAGGGCTGCCATGAAGATCTACACGAAGACCGGCGATGCGGGAGAGACGGGCCTCTTCGGCGGCGGCCGCGTGGCGAAGGACGACGCGCTGGTGGACGCCTACGGCGAGGTGGACGAGCTCAACGCCACGCTGGGCCTCGCCCGCACGTTCCCGCTGCCGGCGGACCTGGAGCACTTCCTCCAGCGCATCCAGGACCAGCTCTTCACGGTGGGCGCGGTGCTGGCCACGCCTCCGCACACCAAGGCGGCGGCCCACATCCCGGAGCTGCGCCCGGAGTGGGTGGAGGAGATGGAGCGCCACATCGACCGCTACGAGGAGGAGCTGCCGAAGATGACGCACTTCATCCTCCCGGGCGGCTCGCAAGCGGCCGCGGCGCTGCACCTGTCCCGCACGGTGTGCCGCCGCGCCGAGCGCCGGGTGGTGACGCTGCTTCGCGAGGACAAGGCCCCGCCCGCCGTGGCCATGTATTTGAACCGCCTGTCGGACCTGCTCTTCGTGGTAGCCCGGCTGGTGAACTTCCGCGCCGGTCTGCCGGACGTGAAGTGGATCCCCGAGAAACCGACGAAGTAAGCCGTGTACGCGACACAACTGCCCACTGCCCGGCTCCGGCAGCTCGCCCAGGACGTGGGCTTCGACCTCATCGGCTTCGCGCGCGCGGAGCCCATTCCGCCGTCGTCGCTGATGTCGTGGCTGGAGGCCGGCTACGACGCGGACATGGACTGGATGGGGTCGCGCGCGGAGGAGCGGCTCGACGTGTCGGTGCTCCTTCCGGGCGCGCGCACGGTGCTGTCCTTCGCGAACAACTACTGGCGTGATGATGAGCCGTCACAGGGCTCACCCATCGCGCGGTACGCGAGGGGCCGCGACTACCACTCCACGCTGCGCGACCGGATGAAGGCGTTCCGCAAGACCATCAACGCCTGGTACCCGGGGCTGGGCACCTACGGCGGCGTGGACAGCGGTCCCATGATGGAGAAGGTCTGGGCCGCTCGCGGGGGCCTGGGCTACGTGGGCAAGAACGGCTGCCTCATCACGGAGTCACACGGCTCGTGGGTGCTGCTGGCCACGCTCATCCTGGACGCGGAGGTGGACGCGTACCCGGACGGACCGGTGGCGGACCGCTGCGGCTCCTGCCGGCGGTGTCTCATGGCGTGTCCCACGGGCGCGCTGGTGGGCAACCGGCAGGTGGATGCGCGCGCGTGCCTGTCGTACCAGACGATTGAAAACCGTGACCGTGACGTGCCGGAGGCGTTCCGGCTCAAGTTCGACAACCTCATCTTCGGCTGCGACATCTGCCAGCAGGTGTGCCCGCTGAACCGCAAGCCGGTGTTCGCGGACGACGAGCGCTTCATGCCCCGCGCGGTGGCGTCGCTGGGCACGCTGGAGCTGGCGGCGCTGACCCCCGAGCAATACAAGGAGCTCATCCCGGGCACGGCGCTGGCGCGCGCGCGGTACGACGGTTTGAGGCGCAACGCTGTCTACGCACTGGGCGTCGCACGGCAGGCCCACGCCCGACCGCTGCTCGAAAAACTCAGCGGCGACGACAGCGAGCTGGTACGCAGCGCCGCACGATGGGCGCTTCTACAACTGGAGCCGTGACGCCGTCCGCCGCGCCGCCGCCGCTCGGGCGGGTGTACGCGGCGCTGACGGTGCAGGTGCTGATCAGCGCGGGCTCGTACCTGGCCGCCAAGCGGGCGATGACGGAGCTGTCGCCGTTCACGGTGGTGCTGTGGCGCTTCCTCATCTGCGGCGTCGCGTTCGTGACGCTGCTCGCGGTGACGCCAGGGCCCAAGCTGCCGCCGCGCCATGCGTGGCCGCGCATCGCGCTGTTGGGGCTGATGGGCGGGCCGGTGAACCAGATGCTGTTCTTCTCCGGCCTGTCGCGCTCCACGGCGGCGCACGCGGCGCTGTTCTACGCGCTCACGCCGCTGGGCGTGTACGTGGCCAGCCTGGTGCTGGGCCGGGAGCGGGCGTCCACGCGGACGACTGCGGCCATCCTCACGGCGTTGGTGGGAGTGGTGGTGCTGCTGCTGGGCCGGGGGCTCGCGAGCGCGCGGGGCACGCTGGTGGGGGACCTGCTCATCCTCGCGGCGGTGGTGGCGTGGGTGGTCTACACGACGGAGGGCAAGCCCCTGGCCACCGAGCATGGACCGCTGCGCGCGACGGCCTGGACGACGACGGTCGCCACGGTGTTGCTGTTGCCGCTCGCCCCGTTCGTGCTGGAGCCCGCGGCGGTGTGGGCCTCCAGCGCCGCGGCGAAGGCCTCCATCGTGTACGTGGGGCTGATGATGTCGGTGGTGGCGTACCTGCTCTGGTCCTATGCGCTGTCCAAGGTGCCCGCGTCGCGCGTGGCCATCTTCTCCAACCTGCAACCGGCGGTGACGGCGCTCGTCGCGTGGCTCTTCCTGGATGAAGGGCTGCACTGGGAGCTGGCGCTGGGTGGCGCGCTGGTGCTCGTGGGCGTGCGGTTGACACAGAGCGCGCCGGTGAAGGCCGCGCCGGTGGTGGTGCGCGCGGGCTGAAGGCGTTGACCCGTGAAGGGCGGCGGACGCACGCTGCCGTCCATGCTGCGTCCCGGAGAGGATCTGCTGAAGGTCGAGGACCGCCTGTGGCTGCTCACCGCGGCGACAGGGAAGGGCGTCTATGACTTCGCCTTCGACCGGTTCTTCGCGTGCCGCCGGCCGTACGTGCTGCCCGATGAGTCCCTCGAAGTCGTCGCGCGCGCGGGCGCGTGGCCCGACTACGCGGAGCGCTACCGCGAGCTGGAGGCGCAGGGAGTGCGGCTGGTGCATTCACCGGAGCAGCACCTGCTCGCGACGGAGCTGCCGCACTGGTATCCGCTGCTGGAGGACCTGACGCCCCGGAGCCTCTGGTTCGACACGCCTCCGGATGCACGCACGGTGGAGGCGCAGCTGGGCTGGCCGGTGTTCCTCAAGGGCGCGCGGCAGACGAGCCGCCATCGCAGGTCCCTCTCCATCATCGAGGGCCCGGAGGCCTTCCGTCATGCGATGGACGCCTATGCGCAGGACGACATCCTGCACTGGCAGCAGGTGGTGTGCCGAGAGCTGCGGCCCTTGCGGCGCGTGGACGACACGCAGGGCGCGGACGCGCTGCCCCGCTCGTTCGAGTTCCGCACGTTCTGGTGGCGGCAGCAGTTGGTGGGCTTCGGTCCCTACTGGTGGCAGGGGACGCCGTACGCGCTGACGCCCGGAGAAGAGCGGGACGCGCTGGCGCTCGCGGGCGAAGCGGCGCGCCGGGTCGCGCTCCCGTTCCTCGTCGTCGACGTGGCCCAGGAGGTGTCCGGCCGGTGGATCGTCATCGAGTGCAATGACGGCCAGGAGAGCGGCTACGTGGGCGTGTCACCCTTCGCGCTCTGGCAGCGCGTTCTGGACCTGGAGCGCGAGCGCGCGGGCTGAAGAAAGAAGCCCTCCGAAGGCAGGCTGCCTCGCGGAGGGCTTGTGGCTGCTTGCTGTGCGGGAGACGGCGTCAGTCGCCGTTGGGGTCCCACTCGGAGATGTCCTTCCGGGCGGGCTCCACCGGAATGACGGGACGCGGCGGCTCCTTGATGCGGGGCGGCGGCTCCTTCTTCGCCACCGGCGGAGGCGGCGGGGCCGGCAGGTCATCGTCATCCGAGCGGCTCGGCTGCGCGGGCTCGGCCATCACCGGCTTCGGCTCGGGCTTGCGCGGGGGCGGATCCGCGCGGGGCGGCGGCTCCGCGAAGGCCTCGATGTCCGGCGTCTCCGAGCGCTGGGGCTCCGGCTCTGGCGCCACGGCGGGAGAGGGCGGGGGCGGCGTGCGCGCGGGCTCCCGGGCCTTCGCCGGGACGGCCGCCTGCTGCCTCCCGTTGTTCCTCGCGGGCTTCTCGTCCGACGCGCGGTAGCCCGTGCGCTCCGGGGGCGGCTCCGGCGGATCATCGTAGGAGTCGCGCACCGGCCTCGCGCGCGGCTGCTTGTCCTCGTCGTCGCCGAACGGGTCCTCGTCGCGGCGGCGGTCCTTCTCCTGGATTTCGCGCAGCTTGGCCGCTTCCGTCTTGCTCCCCCGGCGCTCGGGCGCGGCCTCCGGTGCGTCCGGCGCCCGGTTGTTCACCGCGTTGAACTGGCGGGTGCACTGGCTGCGCGTCTGCAGGCAGCCGTCGAAACAGCGCGTCAGCTTCTTGAGGGCTGCGCCGTTGCCGCCGTACTCGATGGTGCAGTCCTCCTTGCACGTGGTGGCGTCCTCCTCGCAACCGGGCGGGACGGGACCGGCCAGGGCAGGGGTTCCAAACAGGACGCTGAGGACGACGAGGCGCGGAAGAAGACGCATGGCAAATGTGAAAGCTACCAGTCTTCCGCGCTTCCTGGGCGAGCCCCCCGCGATATCGTCAGGCCTACGCCCGGCGACCGGGCGAGAGGAGACGCATGGCGGCGGTCAAGGTGGGCATCATCGGGGGCCAGGCCCTCTACCAGGCCCTGGGACTCCAGGGGCGCGGCGAACACCTCTCCGTGGAGACGCCCTTCGGGCCCCACAGCGCCCCACTCATCGCCACGGAGCTGGACGGCGTCCCCATCGTCTTCGTCTTCCGCCACGGCCAGGGCCACGTCCACAACGCCACCCGCGCCCCGTACCGCGCCAACCTCTTCGCCCTGAAGTCGCTCGGCGTCACCCACGTCATCGCCACCGGCACCGTGGGCAGCCTGCGTGACGCCATCCAGCCGCTGCACCTGGCCCTGCCGGATCAGGTCATCGACCGGACCTACCGCCGCCCCTGCACCTTCTACGACGACGTCGCCGTGCACGTGGAGCTGGCCCAGCCCTTCTGCGCCACCCTGCGCCAGACGCTCACCGACGCGGCCCCCAAGAGCGACACGGCGAGCGACACCGTGGTGCACCCCTCCGCCACCTACGTCTGCATCGAGGGCCCCTCCTTGAGCACCCAGGCGGAGAGCCAGCTGTACCGCACGTGGGGCGGGGACCTGGTGGGGCTCACCGCCATGCCGGAGGCGCGGCTCGCCCGCGAGGCGGAGCTGCACTACGCGCTCATCGCGCTGCCCACCGACCATGACTCCTGGCGCTCGCAGCCCGCGGGCCAGGAACCCGAAGCGCTCCTGCCGCAGTTCACCCAGCGGCTGGACGCCGTCACCGCCCACGGCGCCGCGCTCCTGCGCCGCGCGCTGCCCCGCATCGCGAGCACGCCCACCACCTGCCGCTGCGCCAGCGCGCTCGCGCTGGCCATCTTCACCGACCGCACCCGCATCCCCGCCGACGTGAAGAGCCGCCTGCGCCCGCTGCTGGGCCGCTACCTGCCCTCCGGGCTCGTCTAGCGTTCAACACCCGGCACGTCCCACCGCGAGCGCCCGGCTGGCCGCCTGCTGCCGAATGGCCGGGCCGTCCACACATTGGCTCCCCACAGACCCGGAGGGGGAACCACATGGGGCTGCCACGGCTCAAGTACCTGACGTGGAGGGAGTTCGCGCGTCGCTTCTGGAAGGAGATTGAAGAGGACACCGTCACCGACGTGGCGGCGCAGCTGTCCTACTACTTCATCTTCTCCCTGTTCCCCTTCCTGTTCTTCCTCGTCACGCTGGTGGCGTACATGCCGTTCGCGCCCGGCGCCGTGGACGCGATGATGGAGCGCATCCGCCCGCTGGTGCCCGGCGACGCGCTGGGTGTGGTGAGCCAGCACCTGACCTCCATCGTCGGGGAGACGCGCCCCCGGCTGCTCACCGTGGGTCTCGTCGTGGCGCTGTGGACCGCGTCGCGCGGCGTGGATGCCCTGCGCAAGGCGCTCAACATGGCCTACGACGTGTCGGAGTCCCGGCCCTACTGGAAGACGCAGGGACTGGCGCTGCTGGTGACGCTGATGGGCGGCCTGCTGATCCCGCTGTCCTTCGCCATCCTGCTGTTGGGCGGGCGCATGGGGGCGTGGGTGGCGGACAAGCTGGCGCTCATCGACGAGTTCCACCTCGTCTGGTCCTGGCTGCGCTGGCCCTTCACCGCGGCGCTGGTGATGCTGATGCTGTCGCTCTGCTACTACCTGCTGCCGGACGTGAAGCAGCGCTTCAAGTACATCACCCCGGGCTCCGTGATTGGCACGCTGGCGTGGCTGGGCAGCACCTGGGGCTTCACCCAGTACGTGGAGCACTTCGGCAAGTACGACGTCACCTACGGCTCCATCGGTGGCGTGGTGGTGCTGCTGCTGTGGCTCTACATCTCCGGGCTCATCTTCATCCTCGGAGGGGAGCTCAACGCCATCCTCGAACACGCCTCCGCGCAGGGGAAGGCCAAGGGCGCGCGGGACTTCGGCCAGCCCGCGCCCCTGGAGCCGCCCCTCAAGACGCCCGGCGCGGCCAAGAGCGCCGCCAGCGCCCGGAAGACGCGGCTCGCGCTGTTCAGGCGCAAGCGCCGCGTGGCGGAAGGCAAGGATCCGGAGCCCCCGGGCCTGGTGCCGGACGGGAGCGACAACCCGTCCGTGCACTGAAAGCGCCGGGGAACCCGAAGGGGTGACTACTGCTTGGGCAGCTTCGCCTGGATGGCCGTCAGCCCACCCGCGGTGTTGCGGTCGCCCTTGAGCCCCTGCTGCGCGATGATCTTCCGCAGGTGCGCGATGCGGTCCTCGTTGGTGGGGTGCGTGGACAGCCACTTGAGCACGCCCGGCGTGGAGCCCTGCTCCTTCTGCAGCTTCTGGAAGAAGGTGATGAGGCCGTTCGGGTCGAAGCCCGAGGCGGAGGCGTACTTCGCGCCGTACTCGTCCGCTTCCGTCTCCTCGCCGCGGCCGTGCGCCAGCTGCAGCCCGCCGCCCGCCAGCTGCGCGGCGATCTGCGCGGCGGTGCCCGGGTTCTGGCCCAGCGCCACCTGGGTGATGGCCTGCAGGCCGTAGGCGTTCACCATGGCGCGCGCGGAGTGCCGGCCCACCACGTGGCCTGCCTCGTGCGCCATCACGCCCGCGAGCTCCGCCTCCGTGTCCGCCGCGAGCAAGAGGCCCGTGTACACGTAGAGGAAGCCGCCCGGCGTGGCGAAGGCGTTGACCGTCTTCGGGTCGTTGATGACGTTGACCTTCCACTTCACCCCGGAGCGGTCCTTGTTGGCCTGCGCGAGGATGGGCTGGGAGATGCTCCGGACGTACGCCAGCACCTCCGGGTCCTCCACGTACTTGATGTTCTCCTTCGTCTCGAGCTCCTTCTTCACCTGGAGGCCGAGCTGGTTCTCCTGCTCGTCGGAGATGAGGACACTGGCAATCGCCTTCTCCGCGCCCACGCGCTGCTTGGTGCAGCCCGTGGAGAGGCCCGAGGCCAGGGTGAGGGTCAGCAGTGCGGTGACCATCCGTTGCATGGGCGAGTCGTCCTTCGAGTAGGGGTTGGAGGCTTTCTCGGCCCGTCGTAGCCACACCCCCATGTCCCGGGCAAGCGTCTTCCCCACGCCCCATCCACCGGGGGACATGCGCCGGAGACAGTCCGGTGGTATGCCCCGGCGCTCAGATGCCTGAGTTACCGGAAGTGGAGATCGCCCGGCGCAACCTGGAGCGCTGGTTCAAGGGCCACCGCATCGTGCGCGCGGAAGCGGACGCGACCCGCGTCTTCCGGGGCGCGGAGCTGCCCCACTTCACCCGGCTCACCGGGCGGGTGACGGCCCTGGAGCGCAAGGGGAAGTACCTGCTGCTCACCCTGGAGGGCGGCCACGGCCTGATGGCCCACCTGGGCATGACGGGCAAGTTCGTGCGCCGCAAGGAAGGCGAGCCCGTCCCCCACAGCCGCGCCCGCTTCCACCTGGAGGACGGCCACGTGGTCCACTTCAGTGATCCACGCCTCTTCGGCCGCATGGAGCCCGTGCCCGCGAAGGTGCTATGGGAGCTGCCCGCGGTGAAGGCCCTGGGACGCGACCCCCTGACCGAAGGGCTCACCGGCCCCCAGCTCCAGGAGGCGGTGGGGGACTCCAAGCAGGACTTGAAGGTGGCGCTGATGGACCAGGGCCGCGTCGCCGGCCTGGGCAACATCCACGCCGCGGAGGCACTCTTCCGCGCGGGGCTCCACCCGGCGCGCAAGCCCGGCACCCTCACTCCGGATGACTGGAAGCACCTGGCCAGGGCCATCCACGCCGCGTTCGACTTCGCCTTCAAGGAGCAGGAGGGCGAGGACATCACCTATCTGGAGGAAGCAGGCTCCGTGAACCGCTTCCGTGTCTATGGGCGGGCGGAAGGGCCGTGCTCGAAGTGTGGAACGACGGTGAAGTCCTTCACCCAGGGTGGGCGCACCACGCATTTCTGTCCGAAATGTCAGCCGCTCTCCACGGTTGCTGTCCGCGCGTCCCGGAAGGGGACGGCGGCGGGGAAGGGGCCGGCTCCCGCCGTTGCCGGCCCGAAACCCCGATCCCGTAGACGTTGACACCCCAGGGGGGCATGGCTTGAATCGCCCGCCCTTTACACCCGGCCGCGTCATATCGCGGCCCCGGAGACCGTTGACCATGTCTCACGTCCTGCTGGCGGCGCTGCTCGTCGCCTCGTCCACGGCCACCGCGCAGACGCCGGTGCCTGATGGTGGCACGCCCTCGGCACCCCAGGAGTCGGCTCCCGCCGCGACTCCCGCGGCTCCGGCCGCCGTTTCCCCCGCCCCCACCGCAGAAGGCTCCGTCAGTCGCGAGGAGTTGGAGCAGCGCCTGGAGGCCACGCGTCAGGAGCTGCGCGAGGACATCCGCGCCCAGACGGCCACCCAGGCCGTGGCCAACAACGACTGGCAGGAGGAGTGGACGGAGGAGAAGCGCAAGCTGGAGCTGTTCACGCTGGACGGCTACCTGCGCGTGCGCCCCGTGCTCTTCTACAAGTTCGACCTGGGCAAGCCCCCGCTGCCCTCCGGCACGCCCCTGGGCCGCCAGCTGTGGACGCGCTCGCCGCGCTCCGCCACCGAGCAGACCCAGGCGGGCGCCAACATGCGCTTCCGCCTGGACCCGTCCTTCAACATCTCCGAGGACGTGCGCATCAAGGCGCAGGTGGACGCGCTGGACAACGTCCTCCTGGGCTCCAACCCGGACAGCGCCTACAGCGGGGATGGGCGCAACAACTTCACGCTCTTCTCGGAGAACGAGTCCCCGTCCAACTCCGCCGTCAACGCGTTCAAGGACTCCGTCATCGTGCGGCGCGCGTACGGTGAGGTGACGACGCCGGTGGGCATCCTGCGCTTCGGCCGCATGGGCAGCCACTGGGGCCTGGGCATGCTGCGCAACGACGGCAACTGCCTGGACTGCGACTACGGCGACACGGTGGACCGCATCCAGTTCGTCACGGAGCCGTTCGCCGGCTGGTACGTGACGCCCATGCTGGACTTCAACTCGGAGGGGCTGTCCACGGAGAAGGCCAACACCCTGGGCGAGCCGGTGGACCTCACCCAGTCCGACGACGCGCACAGCCTGGTGCTGGCCATCGCGCGGCGCGACACCGACCAGCAGCAGAGGGCCAAGCTGGACAACAACCAGGGCGTCCTCAACTACGGCCTGTACTTCACCTACCGCACGCAGCGGTACTCCACCCTGACGGAGACGGGCGTCCCGTTCGAGGACGCCAACCCCTCCATCCCCATCTACGTCACCACGCCGACGTTCGTCCCGCGCGGCGGCACGCTCTACATCCCGGACCTGTGGTTCAAGTACGAGGAGAAGAAGTTCCGCATCGAGGCGGAGTTCGCCGCGCAGCTGGGCACCATCGACGGGCGCGCGCTCACGGCCAACGACCCCACCACCCAGGCGCTGCGCATCGCGCAGTTCGGCGGCGTGCTCCAGACGGAGTTCCACGTCATCGAGAACAAGCTGCACCTGGGCATCGAGATGGGCTTCGCGTCCGGTGACAAGGCGCCGGGCTTCGGCAACTACCCGGGCCGCCAGGGCACGGGCTCGGACGGCAACACCGCGCCGGGCGACGTGGAGGGCCGTCAGTACCGCTGCGACAACGGCGGCTGCAGCGACAACGCCATCCGCAACTTCCGCTTCAACCGCGACTACCGCGTGGACCTCATCCTGTGGCGGTCCATCCTCAATGGCGTCACGGACGCGTTCTACGTGAAGCCGGGCCTCAAGTACTCCATCGCGGAGGGCTTCGACGTCTACGGCAGCGTCATCTACTCGCAGGCGTTCTACGCGGAGTCCACGCCGTCCTACATCAGCAAGAGCCTGGGCCTGGAGGCGGACATCGGCGCGCGCTACATCACGGAAGACGGCTTCGTGGCGGGCATCGACTACGGCATCCTCTTCCCCCTGGACGGCCTGAAGGACCTGAACCTGCCGGGCCAGGAGCTCAGCACCGCGCACGCCATCCGCGGCATGCTGGCCATCCGGTTCTAGTCCATGCGCTCCTCCCTCCCGCGGCTGTGCGCCGCCACCAGCCTGACGCTCGCGCTGGTGGCGTGCGGCATCAAGGGCAGCCCGCGCGCGCCCCGGCCGGCGCCGCTGCCCGCGCCCACGGCGGAGACGGTGCCCGCGCAGCAGCAGCAGCGCGGACCCGTGGAGCCCTCGGGCCCCACGGTGCCTCCGTCCACCTTGGACGCCGGGCTGCCCGAGTGAGCGTCTTCCACCACCAGAAGGGCGTGCTGCACGCCGAGCAGGTGCCGCTGCCCGCCATCGCGGACGCGGTGGGCACGCCCACGTACGTCTACTCCACCGCCGCGCTCACGGAGCGCTTCCAGGCGGTGACGGAGGCGTTCCAGGGGCAGAAGCACCTCATCTGCTACTCGGTGAAGGCCAACTCCAACCTGGCCATCCTGGGCCTCTTCGCCAGGCTGGGCAGCGGCTTCGACATCGTGTCCGGCGGCGAGCTGGCGCGCGTGAAGCAGGCCGGCGGCGAACCGGGCAGGACGGTGTTCGCGGGCGTGGGCAAGACGCCGGACGAGATGGCCCAGGCGCTGTCCCAGGGCCTCTTGCTCTTCAACGTGGAGAGCGCGGAGGAGCTGGAGGCGCTGGATGCCGTGGGGCGAAAGCTGGGCAAGCGCGCGCCGTTCGCCCTGCGTGTGAACCCGGACGTGGACGCGCGCACGCACCGCTACATCTCCACCGGCCTGAAGACGTCCAAGTTCGGCGTGCCCTTCGAGGAGGCGGTCGCCCTCTACGCGAAGGCGAAGAAGCTGAAGGGGCTGAAGGCGCTGGGGCTGGACTGCCACATCGGCTCGCAGCTCACGCGCACCGCCCCCATGAAGGCCGCCCTCAGCAAGGTGGCGGACCTCTACGTCATGCTCAAGGCCCGGGGCCACGCGCTGGAGTACCTGGACGTGGGCGGCGGGCTGGGCATCACCTATTCGAATGAAACGCCGCCCAGCCCCCAGGAGTACGCGCGCACGGTGCTGAACGCGACGGAAGGCACCGGGGCCACGCTGCTCTTGGAGCCGGGGCGGGCGCTCGTGGGCAACGCGGGGGTGCTGCTCACGCGCGTGCTGTACCGGAAGCCCACGGAAGCGCGCACCTTCGTGGTGGTGGACGCGGGCATGAACGACCTGATGCGCCCGGCCCTCTACGAAGCGCACCACGACCTGCAGCCGGTGGTGAAGCGCCGCGGCCGGGACGTGGAGGTGGACGTCGTGGGGCCGGTGTGTGAGTCCACGGACGTGCTCGCGCGGGCGCGCCCCCTGGTGCTGCCGCGCCAGGACGACCTGTACGCCTTCATGAGCGCCGGGGCTTACGGGATGAGCATGGCTTCCACCTACAACTCGCGGCCCCGGCCGGCGGAGGTGCTGGTGGACGGAGCGGCCTGGCGTGTCGTGCGGGAGCGCGAGCGCGTCGAGGACCTCTGGCGCGGTGAGCGGGCCTGAACGTATAAGCGCCGGCATGAAGACCTTCGAAGGCTCCATGACGGCGCTGGCTACTCCGTTCCACGACGGCGCGCTGGACGAGGGCGCCTTCCGAGCCCTGGTGCGCTACCAGCTGGACGGCGGCACGAACGTGCTGCTGCCCATGGGCACCACCGGCGAAGCGGTCACCATGGACGCGGACGAGCGCGCGCGCGCCATCGCCGTCGTCGTGGACGAGGTGAAGGGCCGGGTGCCGGTGGTGGCGGGCGCGGGCAGCAACAGCACGCGCGAAACCATTGAGTCCGTGCGCCGCGCGCGCGAGGTGGGCGCCGACGGCGCGCTCATCGTCACGCCCTACTACAACAAGCCCACGCAGGCGGGCCTGGTGGAGCACTACCGCGCCATCGCGAAGGCGCACCCGGGCTTCCCGCTCATCGCCTACAACGTGCCGGGCCGCACGGGCGTGGACCTGCTGCCGGAGGCGGTGCTCCAGCTGTGTGACATCCCGGAGGTCGTGGCGCTGAAGGAGGCCACGGGCAACCTCATCCGCGCGGTGGACCTGGTGGAGAAGTGCGGCGACCGGATGACGTTCCTGTCCGGCGACGACTTCACGGTGCTGCCCTTCATCGCGTGCGGCGGCAAGGGCGTCATCTCCGTGTCCTCCAACGTCGCGCCCCGCATGATGGCGGACCTGGTGGCGGCGGCGCGGAGCAACGACATCGCGAAGGCGCGCGGCCTCCAGGTGCGGATGAACGCGCTGCACCGGCTGCTCTTCGTGGAGTCCAACCCCATCCCGGTGAAGTGGGCGCTGCACCTGATGGGCCTGTTCGGTCCGGAAATCCGCCTGCCGCTCGTGCCCATGGGCGAGTCGAACGCCGCGAAGCTCAAGGCCGAGCTGTCCGGGCTGGGATTGCTGAAGGCCTGAAGGGAAAAGAGCGCCATGACCCGCACCGTCATCACCGGCATCTCCGGCCGCATGGGCAGCACGCTGGTGCGCCTGGCGAAGGCCGCCAGCGACCTTCCGGTGGTGGGCGCCACGGTGCGCCCGGGCAATCCCCTCTCCGGGCAGGACGCGGGGCTCGTGGCCCGGCTGGGCGCGCCGCTGGACGTGATTGCTCACGACGACCTGGGCCGCGCGCTGGACGGCGCGAAGGCGGACGTCGTCGTGGACTTCACCGGCCCGGAGGCCACGCTGCATCACGCGCGCGTCTGCGCCGAGCGCGGCGTGGCGCTGGTGGTGGGCACCACGGGCTTCACGCCGGAGGGGCGTGCGCAGTTGGAGGAGCACGCGAAGCGCATTCCCATCGTCGCGGCGCCCAACATGTCCGTGGGCGTGAACCTGGTCATCCGCATGGCGGCGGAGCTGGCGCGCGTGCTGGGCCCATCGTTCGACGTGGAGGTGCTGGAGACGCACCACCGCATGAAGAAGGACGCGCCCAGCGGCACCGCGCTCAAGCTGGCGGAGGTGCTGGTGGACGCGCTGGGCCGCACGAAGGACGACCTCACCTTCGCGCGCGAGGGGCAGACGGGGGCCCGCCCGCCGGGTGAGATTGGCGTGCAGGCGCTGCGCGGCGGGGACGTCGTGGGCGAGCACACGGTCTACTTTTTCGGAGAGGGCGAGCGCATCGAGCTCACCCACCGCGCGACGAACCGTGATCAGTTCGCGCAAGGTGCGCTGAGGGCCGCGCGCTGGGTGGCGGGCCGCGCGCCGGGACTCTATGACATGGCCGACGTGCTCGGCCTCCAGGGGAAGACATGACCGCCCGTTACTGCCGCTTCCAGGTCGAGGGCCGCGCCAGCTACGGCCGCGTCGACGGCAACGAGGTGGTGGTGCTCACCGCCGCGCCGTGGGCCGGCGGCAAGGAGACCGGCCTGCGCCGCTCGCTCCAGGGGCTCACGCTGCTCACGCCGTCGGACGCGTCCAAGGTCGTCTGTATTGGCCAGAACTACCGCAAGCACGCGGAGGAGATGGGCAAGCCCATCCCCACGGAGCCGCTCATCTTCACCAAGCCCTCCACCGCGCTCAACGGCCCCGGCTCTCCCATCCGCCTCCCCAAGGCGAGCCAGGAGGTCCACTACGAGGCGGAGCTGGCGCTCGTCATCAGTGAGCGCCTGAAGAACGCCGACGAGGCCACCGCCGCGCGCGCCATCTGGGGCCTCACCTGCTTCAACGACGTCACCGCGCGCGACATCCAGCGCAAGGAAATCCAGCACACTCGCGCGAAGGGCTATGACACCTTCGCCTGCGCGGGCCCCTGGGCCGTGACGGGCCTGTCCCCCGCGGACCTGCGGGTGGTGTGCCGGGTGAACGGACAGGTGCGCCAGGATGGCCGCACGTCCGACATGGTGTTCAGCCCCGCCCGCCTGGTCTCCTTCATCTCCCACATCATGACGCTGCTGCCCGGCGACCTGGTGAGCACGGGCACTCCGTCCGGGGTGGGCGCGCTGAAGGCCGGGGACACGGTGGAGGTGGAGCTGGAGGGAATCGGAACCCTGGTGAACCCGGTTGAGATGGAGCCTTGAGTGCGACCGTCTATGTAGGACTGGGTTCCAACGAGGGCGACCGCGAGTCCCACCTCGTGGCCGCCCTCGCCGCGATTTCGTGCATCGACGCGGTGTCGGTGCTGGGCTGTTCCTCCCTCTATGACACGGCCCCGGTGGGGCCCGCGCAGCCGCGCTTCCTCAACGCCGTGGTGGCGCTGGAGTGCGACCTGACGCCGCAGCGCCTGCTGTGCATCCTCCAGCGGATCGAGCAGGACCTGGGCCGCCGCCGGATGCAGCGCTGGGGCCCGCGCACCATCGACCTGGACATCCTCCTGTGGGACGAGGAGGACCACTGCGTCGTCGCGGACGCGAACCTCCAGGTGCCCCACCTTGAACTGCACAAGCGCCGCTTCGCGCTGGAGCCCCTGGCGGAGCTGGCCCCCGACGCCCGCCATCCAGTGCTGGGCGTGACGGTGCAGGAGCTGCTCGCGAAGCTCGCCCCCCAGGACGTCCGCAAGCGCGAGGCCCTCTTCTGGCCCGACATGGGCGCCCGTTTCCCCGTCCACGAACTATGAGCCTGTCCCTCGTCCTGGCCACGACCGCGCTGCTCGCGGCCGAGCCCACCTCCCTGCCTCCTGGCCACCCCACGATTCCCCCTGGTACCCAGGCCTCCCCCGCCATGGGCACGGGCTCGGGCCCTGGCTCCAATGCCGCCAACGGCGCGTTGCCTCCCGGCCACCCCACGATGCCCGCGGGCTCTCCCGTGGCGCCGGGCACGCCGCTGCCGTCGGGCCACCCCACGGTGGACACGAACAAGCTGCCGCCCTCCGCCGAGGAGCTGATGAAGCAGCTCGACTCGTCCGAGGGCCTGCGCGAGCGGGAGAAGACCTTCGAGATCGCCTCGTCGCTGGGCCGGCTCTATTACATGAACGGCCGCAACGCGGAGGCGCTGGCCTACCTGGGCCAGGCGCAGGCCAAGGCGGACGGCGTGCGCTCGCTGTTCCTCGCGTCCCGCAAGAAGCTGGGCAAGGCCGCCATCCCCACCCCGGAGGCCGCCAACTGCGGCTTCACGCCGGGCCAGGCGCTGGACTCCATGGAGGCCGTGGCGCAGGCCCGCGCGAAGTCCGGGGACTCCGCCGGCGCCGCCGCGTGCGCGCTGGCCGCGCTGGTGCCCGCGCTGGACGTGGACACGCTGCGCGGCAACGCGCTGTACCTGGGCGGTGACACCGCCAACGCGCTGAAGGCGTACGCGCGCGTGCTGGAGGTGGAGCCCCGCCACGAGGAGGCGCTCTACGCCCACTCCGCGCTGCTCTTCGAGACGCAGGGCGAGGACCTCCAGGCGCTCGGGGCCGCGCGCCAGGGCTTCGACGCGCTGGCGACGGCGTACCCGCAATCCCAGCGCGCGCCCATGGCCCGCGAGCTGAGCGTGCGCATCGCGGAGATTTCGAAGGCGGGCGGCCGGAAGAAGTGGCTCGCCACGCGCGCCGCGGACCGCAAGGTGCGCCTGTCCCAGTCCACCGCGCAGGCCGCCGCGATGCCGTCGGACGCGCCGCGCCCGCTGTCGCCGGAGATGGTGGACGCGGTGAAGAACACGGAGCGCACGCCGGAGCTGGAGGCGGGCCTCACCAAGCTGGTGGAGGAGGGCGAGGAGCACCTGGCGCGCGGCCGCTACCAGGAGGCCCTGGCCAACTACACCCGCGTGGTGCCCTTCCAGCCGGAGAACGGCCGCGCCAAGGCGGGCATGGCCTGGGCGCTGGTGGGCCTGGGCCGTCCCATGGGCGCGCGCGTGTGGAGCGTGGCGTTGGAGTCCGACGCGGGCGCGGTGGAGAAGCTGGGCGACACGCTGCTCGCCAAGGGCGACGCGAAGGGCGCCAAGGCCCTCTGGGAGAAGCTGGCCCAGGACGTGCCCAACTACCCCAACAAGGCCGCGCTCCAGGCGAAGCTGTCGCAGTAGCCCTCGGCTTACTTAGACGAACTTCGCCGCCAGCAGGTCCTGGACGTCGAGCAGGCCCACCGCGCGGCCCTCGACGTCCACCACGGGCAGCTGGTCCACCCTCAGCTCGCGCATCTGCGTGGCGGCGGTGAGCACCAGCGTGTCCGGGGTGATGCAGCGCGGGCGCTTGCCCATCACCTCACGCACCGGCACCTCGAAGTTCGTGTGGCCCTTCTCCACCAGCCGGCGCAGGTCGCCGTCCGTGAAGATGCCCTCCAGCTTCCCGTCGCGGTCCACCACGCACGCGGCGCCCGGCCGGCCCGGCGTGTTGGTCATCACCACCACCGCCAGGGACAGCCGCGCGGTGTCCAGCACCAGCGGGTTCGCGGGGCCCGTGCGCATCAATTCGAAGACGCGCAGCACGGAGCGCCCCAGCTTCCCGCCCGGGTGCAAGAGCGCGTAGTCGTCCCGTCCGAAGGGGCGTGAGCGCAAGAGCGTCATCGCCAGCGCGTCGCCCACGGCGTGCAGCGCGGCGGTGGACGCGGTGGGGACCAGGCCCATGGGGCACGCCTCTTCAATCCGGCCGATGTCCAGCACCACCTCCGCGCCCTTCGCCAGCGGGCTGTCCGCGTCTCCGGTGAGCGCCACCACCGGCGTGCCCATGCGCTTGAAGAGGGGCAGCAGGCGCAAGAGCTCCTCCGTGCTGCCGCTGTTGGACAGCGCGAGGATGACGTCGCCCAAGCCCACGCGGCCCAGGTCACCGTGCACGGCCTCCGCGGGGTGGAGGAACACGGAGCGGATGCCGGTGGACGCCAGCGTGGAGGACAGCTTCTGTCCGATGTGGCCCGCCTTCCCCATGCCCGTCACCACCACCTGCCCCGGGCAGTCGCGCACGAGCTTCAGCGCGCGCAGGAACGCGTCCCCCAGCCGGTCCGTGACACCCAGGATGGCGCGGGCCTCCGCCTCCAGCACGCCGCGCGCGTAGGTGAGCGCGGCCTCGTCGTCTGCACTGCGGGACTCCGCGCGCACGGGGGCCGGGGAGGGCGCGCGGCCGGGGAGGGCGCGCAGGCGGGGCTGCTTCTTCGCGGTGGAGCGGGGGGCGCGGGCCATGGCTGGGCGCTACCTCTACTCCGCCGCCGCGTGGGCGGCCATCCTTGACGCATGGGGGGGCCTGGGCTACGGCCTGCTCGCCCGGCCGCCCGTGGTCGGGGGAATCTTCTTCACCACCGGAAACCAAGGGGACGGCATGAAGTTCTTCATCGACAGCGCGGACGTCGGCGAAATCCGCAAGGCCCACGAGATGGGCTGTGTGGACGGCGTCACCACCAACCCGTCACTGCTGGCCAAGGTCGGCCGGAACCTGGAGGAGACCATCCGGGAGATCTGCTCCATCGTGGACGGTCCCATCAGCGCCGAGTGCGTCTCGCTGACGGCCCCGGAGCTCATCAAGGAAGGCCAGGGCCTGGCGAAGATCCACGACAACGTCGTGGTGAAGATCCCCATGGGCGTGGAGGGCATGAAGGCCGTCAAGGCGCTCACCGCCGACGGCATCCGCACCAACGTCACCCTCTGCTTCTCCGCCAACCAGGCCCTGCTGTGCGCCAAGGCCGGCGCCACGTACGTGTCGCCCTTCGTGGGCCGGCTGGACGACATCTCCCAGGACGGCATGGAGCTCATCGCCCACATCCTGGAGATCTACCAGAACTACGACTTCACCACGCAGGTGCTGGTGGCCAGCGTGCGCAACCCCGTCCACGTCCTCCAGGCCGCGCGCCTGGGCGCGGACGTGGCCACGCTGCCCTACAACGTCATCACCCAACTGGCGAACCACCCCCTCACCGACGCGGGCATCCAGAAGTTCCTCGCGGACTGGGAGAAGGTCCCCAAGCAGGCGAAGCCCGCCGGGAAGTAGCCACCCGGCCGTCCCCCTGCCGTTCCGGTGTCCCTGGAACGACGGGGGGGCCCTCGCGGGGGCTGGCGCCAGGACGGCGGGAGCGGTATGGCAGGGGAAGCGGATTGATATTTGAATCAACCCTTTCGGAGCCCCGCCCATGGATTTCCAGCTCAGCGAAAACCAGCGCGCCTTGCAGGACGCCGCTCGCAAGTACGCCCGTGACGTGGTGCGCCCCAAGGCCCCCCACTACGACGAGACCTCCGACTTCCCCAAGGACCTCATCTCCGCGGCCTTCGAGCTGGGCCTGCTGAACATGGCCATCCCGTCCGAGTACAACGGCGTGGGCCTGACGCACCTGGAGCAGGTCATCGTGTGCGAGGAGCTGGCGTGGGGCTGCGCGGGCGTGGCCACGTCCCTCATCGCCAACGACCTGGCCAACCTGCCCATCATCCTCCACGGCACGGACGACCAGAAGAAGCGCCTGCTGGCCCCCTTTGGGGAGAAGCTCAAGCTCAGCTGCTTCTGTCTCACGGAGCCCGCCGCGGGTTCGGACGTGGCGGCCATGGGCACCACCGCGCGCCGCGAGGGTGACGAGTACGTCCTCAACGGCAGCAAGTGCTTCATCACCAACGCCGGCTACGCGGATCAGTTCACCGTGTTCGCCACGCTGGACAAGGGCAAGAAGCACAAGGGCATCACCTGCTTCGTCGTGGAGGGCCGTCCGCAGGGCCTGACCACCGGCAAGCACGAGAACAAGATGGGCCAGCGCGCCAGCAACACCACCACCGTCACATTCGACGAGGTGCGTGTCCCTGTCGCCAACCGCATCGGCGAGGAGGGCGAGGGCTTCAAGATCGCCATGGCCACGCTGGACAACAGCCGCCCGCTCACCGCGAGCATCTCCATTGGCATCGCCCGCGCGGCGCTGGAGCACTCGCTGGAGTACTCCGCGCAGCGCCAGACGATGGGCAAGCCCATCCGTGAGCACCAGGCCGTCCAGTTCATGCTGGCGGAGATGGCCATGAACACCCACGCCGCGCGCCTGCTCACCTACGAGAGCGCGCAGGTGCTGGATGAGGGACAGCGCAACACCCTCCAGTCCAGCTATGCGAAGTGCTTCGCCGCGGACATGGCCATGAAGGTCGCCACGGACGCCGTGCAGGTGTTCGGTGGCTACGGCTACATGAAGGAATACCCCGTGGAGAAGCTGATGCGCGACGCCAAGCTCATCCAGGTCTACGAGGGCACGAGCCAGGTGCAGCGCCTGGTCATCGCGAAGGAACTGTTCAGGTAGAAAAGCAAAACTGTGCCCGGCGGGGCTTTCCCGTTGCCGCCGCCGTGTGCGGATGTCTATTACTCCGGCCTTGATGCGCGACGCGTCAAGCCGCCCGAATTTCCAAACACTCCCCACTGAGGAGAGCCCGCCGTGAAGATTCTCGTCACCGCCAAGCGCGTGGAAGATCCCGAGTCGAAGATCAAGGTGAAGCCGGACGGCTCGGACATCGTGAAGGAGGGGTTGAAGTACAAGATCAACCCCTTCGATGAAATCGGCGTGGAAGAGGGCCTGCGCCTCGCGGCGAAGCACACCGGCGAGGTGGTGGTGGTCTCCATCGGCGGCAAGGAGGTGCAGGAGCAGCTGCGCCACGCGCTGGCCATGGGCGCCAACCGGGCCATCTGGGTGAACCACACGGGCCCGCTGGATCAGCTGGGCATCGCGGGTCTGCTCCAGAAGGTCGCGGAGAAGGAGAAGCCGGACATCGTCCTGCTGGGCAAGCAGTCCATCGACGACGACCAGAACCAGGTGGGCCAGTACCTGGCCGAGTTCCTGGGCTGGGGTCAGGCCACGTTCGCCTCCAAGGTGGAGTCGCTGGAGAGCGAGCAGGAGAAGAACAAGGTCCCGGCGGTGGTGGTGTCCGCGGACAAGAAGAGCGTCCAGGTGGTGCGTGAAGTGGACAACGGGCTGGCGACCCTGGAGGTCCAGCTGCCCGCCATCGTCACCACGGACCTGCGCCTGAACCAGCCGCGCTACGCCAGCCTCCCGGGCATCATGAAGGCGAAGAGCAAGCCCATCGAGGAGCTGACGCCGGAGAAGCTGGGCGTGGACGTGGCCCCGAAGATCCAGGTGCTCAAGCTGGCGTCGCCCCCGGCGCGCAAGGCGGGCATCAAGGTGCCGGACGTGGCCACCCTGGTGGAGAAGCTGCACAACGAGGCGAAGGTCGTCTGACCGCGCTCCCAACCCTTCCAACGATTCCGGAGACAGACACCATGTCCATCGTCCTCATCGTCGCCGAGCAGCAGCCGGACGGGAACCTGCGCAAGGCCTCCCTCAACGCCATCGCCGCCGGCAAGCAGCTGGCCGACAAGGCCGGCGCCGAGCTGCACCTCGTCCTGTTGTCCAAGGACCCGTCCAAGCTGGCGGAGGAGCTCAAGGGCTCCGGCGCCAAGGCCATCCACACCGCCGCCGCTCCTGAGTTCGAGCACTACCTGGCGGAGGTCTACGCCCCCGTCGTCGCCGGGCTGGCGCAGGAGCTGAAGGCCACCTTCGTGGGCGCGGCCTCCACGGCGCAGGGCAAGGACCTGCTGCCGCGCGTCGCCGCCCGGCTGAAGGCCGCCATGGCCACCGACATCACCGCCATCAACGGCAGTGGCGCGGACATCACGTTCACCCGTCCCATGTGGGCCGGCAACGTGTTCGCCGAGGTGAAGCTCAACACGCCGGTGCAGGTCATCAGCATCCGCGCCACGGAGTTCACGCCGGTCGCTGGCGCGGGCGCGTCCGCGGAGGTGAAGTCCTTCCAGCCGAAGCTGGAGGCCTCCAAGACGAAGTTCGTGTCGTTCAACGAAGTGAAGAGCGCCCGTCCGGAGCTGACCGAGGCCCGCGTGGTGGTGTCCGGCGGTCGCGGCACCAAGGGCGACTTCAAGGAAGTCGAAGCGCTGGCGGACCTGCTGGGCGCCGCGGTGGGCGCGTCCCGCGCGGTGTGCGACGCGGGTTGGGTTCCCAATGACCTGCAGGTCGGTCAGACGGGCAAGGTCGTCGCGCCGCAGCTGTACATCGCCGCGGGCATCAGCGGCGCCATCCAGCACCTGGCCGGCATGAAGTCCTCGAAGACCATCGTCGCCATCAACAAGGACCCGGAGGCGCCCATCTTCCAGGTGGCCGACTACGGCCTCGTGGACGACCTCTTCAAGGTCCTGCCCGCGCTGCGCGAGGGCATCCAGAAGCTGAAGTAGTCCGCTTCCGCCGTCCTGACGGCGGGCCGTGACACCGTGGGGCGCGTCACCGGGAACCTTCCCGGGGGCGCGCCCTTCGTCGCGTCTGGGGGCTTTGGGGGAGCCTGCTTCCGCGCCTACAGCTCGATGTCGGTGTCGTTGCCGGGCTTCTTCTGCGCGGGCGGCTCGGGGACTTCCGGCTCCAGCTCGTGGGGCACCTCCGGCTCCGGTGCTTCCGGGGGCAGCTCGCCCGTGTCGAGCAGGTTGATGCGCTGTCCGTCCTCCACCTGGACGTAGAGGGTGCGGAAGATCCACGCCTCGCCGTTCTTGTCGGCCACGGCGTGGAGGTTGCCGTCCGCCTTGGGGCCGTCCAGCGGGACGGTGAACTCCGCGTGGGTGCGGCCGTTGCGGGTGCTCACCTGGGTGTTGCTGGGGAAGCCCGGCTTGAAGGAGCCGCCCAGGGCCTGCTGCACGTGCGGATCCTCCTGGGCCTCCGTGATGGCGTCCGTGTACGCGCCCATGTCCTTGAACGACGAGTAGCCCCAGCCCACGGCGATGGCCGCGAAGCAGAAGCACGAGCCCAGCATCCCCAGACAGCCCACGGGCACCGCCCACTTCCAGTTGCGGCTCCACCACCCCTGGCGGGGCACGGGTGCGTAGTCACCCTCGGGCATTGTCGGCGGCATGGGGCCCTCCTGGCCTGGACCTGGGGCCGTGTCATAGCCGGTTCCGGACGAAGCGGGGGTGGGCCTGCACCGGGGGCGGGTTTCGGGGGCGCCTTCATGACAGAGTGGGTGTCATGCCCTCTGGTGGCGTCTCGACGGCCGAGCTCGCGGACCTGCTTGCGGCGCTGCCCTTCGGCCACCGGCTGTGGGTGCGCGGCATGGGGCGGTGTCTCTATCCGCTGTTGCGCAGCGGGGACGCGGTGCGGCTGTTGCGCTGCGGGCCGGAGCGGCTGGCGCGCGGGGACGTGGCGCTGGTGCGGCACGGGCCCCGGCTGGCCGCGCAGGTGGTGCTCTCCACACAACCCTGGGTGACGGAGTCACTGTTGGGCGGCACGGACGTGGCGGGCGGGGAGCTGGTGGGGCGCATCATCGCGCTCAAGCGCGGGCGGTGGGTGATGCGGCTGCCCCGGCCCACGCGGCCGGCGCTGTTCGTCCTGCAGCGCACCCTGTCCGGGGTGTGGACGAAGCCCGCGTCCCGGGCGGTGTTCCGCCACCTGCGCGACCTGTTCTCCGGGTGGACGAAGCCGCTGCGCCGCCAGTTCGTGGGCCCGCTCGAAATCCGGCTGGTGCGCCCGGAGGACCTGGACGCGCTGCTCGCCTTCGCCACGGAGCGGCTGGTGGTGTCCAGCACCTTCCTGCGCCGCCAACTGCGCGACCGGTGGGGCCTGCCGCAAGACAAGCGCGTGGGCGCGGCGGCGGGCGCCTTCGACGCGCAGGGGCACCTGCTCGGCTTCGCCTGGGCGGACGACTACCACCAGGAGGGGCTGTCCCTGGACGGCTTCTGGGTGCGCTCGCTGGTGGTGTCCCCCAAAGTGCGGCGCATGGGCGTGGCCACCGCGCTGGTGCGGTGCCTGGTGGAGGAGATCCACCGGCAGGGCGCGGACCGGCTCCACGCGGACATCGACGAGGACAACACCGCCTCCCTGCGGACCTTCTCCGGCCTGGGGTTCCGCCCCGCACCGGATCCGCTGACAGTGGCCACGAACCAGCAGTGGGACGCGGCGGGCGGAAGCAAGCGGCTGGTCGTGCTGGTCCGCCCGCTTCCGGCCTGACTCCCGACGGGGGTTGCGCTTCTCCGGTGGCTGGGCCAAACGGTGCGGCGTTCTGCTGTGGGCAGGGAAGGGTGGATCCGGTGTCTGAAGGGCGTGAGGGTGCGCAGTGGAAGGCGGACGGGGCGCTGGTGCTCCTCACCGTCTTCTGGGGACTGACGTTCGTGGTGGTGAAGGACGCGCTCGCGTTCGCGGACCCCTTCACCTTCCTCACCCTGCGCTTCGTGGTGGGCGCGACCGTGATGGCGCTCATCGCGCGCGGGCGGATGTTCGCGCCCGGCATCGTCCCCAAGGGGCTGCTGCTGGCGGTGGTGCTGTTCCTGTGCTTCGCGCTCCAGACGGTGGGGCTGACGGACACCACGCCGTCGCGCGCGGCGTTCCTCACCGGACTCAACGTCCTCTTCGTTCCGCTGATGTCCATGGTGCTGCTCAGGCGCATGCCCCGGTGGGGCACCACCGTGGGCGTGGTGCTGGCGGCGGTGGGGCTGTACTGGCTGACGCGTCCCACCGAGGAAGCCCTGCCGGGGGACGTGGGGGGCTTCCGCCTGGGGGACTGGCTGTCCATCGGGTGCGCGGTGGCGTACGCGGGGCACATCCTGCTCACCGAGCGCTTCGCCACGAAGGACAACGCCGTGGGGCTGGTGGCGGTGCAGTTGGTCGGCGTGGCGGTGCTGTCCGCGCTGGGCCTGCCCTTCGTGGAGCGCAAGCTGGAGTGGACCCCGCCGCTCGTGGGGGCGGTGCTCGCGTGTGGCGTGCTCGCGAGCGCGGTGGCCATCCTGGTGCAGACGTGGGGCCAGGCGCGCACCAGCGCGGTGCGCGCGGCGCTCATCTTCGCGCTGGAGCCGGTGTTCGCCTCGGCCTACTCCGTGGCGGTGGGCCGCGAGGTGCTGGGCCCGAAGGAGTGGCTGGGCGGCGCGCTCATCGTCGTGGGTGTCTTCGCGTCGGAGCTGGGCACGGCGGTGTGGGACGGATGGCGGGCACGGGGCCGCACGCCCGCCGCCTGAGCATCCGGCGCGCGGGATGGGGTGCCGCGGCCGGGAGCGCGAGCGCCCGGGCCGCGCTATAGACAGCGCCCATCCCATGAGCGTGGAGCTGAGACGCAACGGCCTGCACCTGACGGGCACGCCCCTGTCGCTGGACGCGAAGCGCAAGTCGCCGCTGTCCTTCGTCAGTCACGGGCACTCGGACCACATCGCCCGTCACGAGAGCACCATCGCCACGGCCGCCACGCTGCGCTTCATGGCGCACCGGCTGGGGCCGGTGGCGTCCCCGCTGTCCGTTCCCTTCCGCCGTCCGTTCGAATTGGGCCCGCTGCTGCTGGAGCTGTTGCCCGCGGGCCACATCCTGGGCAGCGCGCAGCTGCGCGTCACCCGCGCGGATGGCAAGCGCATCGTCTACACGGGGGACCTGAACACCGCGCCGTCGCTCACCGCGGAGGCCACGGAGGTCGCGGCCTGCGACACGCTGGTCATCGAGTCCACCTTCGGGCACCCGCGCTACCGCTTCCCGCCGCGCCCGGAGGTGCTGGGGCAGGTGGAGACGTGGCTGCGCGCGCAGCTCAACCGGGGCGTGACGCCGGTGCTGCTGGGCTACCCGCTGGGCAAGAGCCAGGAGGCGATGAAGCAGCTGGCCCTGCGCGGCTTCCACCTGGTGGCGCATCCGTCCATCTTCGAGGTCGCGGAGCTGTACGCGGAGCTGGGTGTCCCCATCGAGAACCTGCGCCGCTACGACGGCCGCGTGGAGCCGGGCGAGGTGCTCTTCTTCCCGCCGCACCTGGCGCGGGGCGGGGCCCTGGCGCCGCACTGGCCCCGGGCGACGGCGGTGCTCACTGGCTGGGCCATGGACCCGGGCGGCGCGCGGCGCTACGGCGCGGACGTGGCCTTCCCGCTGTCGGACCACGCGGACTTCCCGTCCCTCCTGCGCTACGTGAAGGACACCGGCGCGCGGGACGTCATCACCTGCCACGGCTTCGCGGAGGAGCTGGCCCAGGCGCTGCGCGACGCGGGCACGGACGCCCGCCCGCTGGGCAAGCCACAGCAGATGACCCTGTTTTGATTTCACCGCGCTGGCGTGTTGGAACGGGCGCCCGCTATGCCCACTCCTGCTCCCTCGCTGACTGGACACCTGGCCAACGTGCTGCTGTGCACGGACGCTGAACCCAAGCGCTTCGTCACCCGGGAGGTCCCCGAGGTGACGGTCGACTTCGCGGGCATCGTGGGGGACCGGCACGCGGGCCTCACCCGCAAGGCGGACGTGCGGGTGCCGTGGTTCCCCAAGGGCACGCTCATCCGCAACACCCGGCAGCTCTCCATCGTGTCTCGCGAGGAGCTGGTGGAGGTGGCGCGTACGCTGGGCGTGCCGCACGTGCTGGCGTCGTGGCTGGGCGCGAACCTGGAGCTCGTGGGCGTGCCGCGGCTGACGCACCTGCCGCCGGGGACACGGCTGTTCTTCCCGGAAGAGGCCACGCTGGTGATGGAAGGGGAGAACCATCCCTGCGTGCAGCCGGGTCGCGTGATTGAAGCGCACCACCCGGACTTGAAGGGGCTCGCGGGCCGCTTCGTGAAGGCCGCGTGGCAGAAGCGCGGGCTGGTGGGCTGGGTGGAGCGCCCGGGCCTCATCCGCGCGGGCGACGCCGTGCGCGTAATGCTGCCGCAGCCGGTGACGTACTCGCTGCCCTCCGCGCCCACCGAATCGGAGGCGGTGGGCTGAGCGTCCCCGCCTTCAGTGCACGGACAGGAAGATGCGCAGCTGCCAGGTGTCCTTCGTCACCGCCGGGAAGGCGTCGAAGCGGCTGTGGCGCCGGAAGAAATTCAGCTGCGAGCCCATCCCCAGGTTCCTGTGCACGGGGAGGTCCACCTGTAGCTGGGCCTGGTGCACCCGGTGCGAGCCGCCCGAGCCATCCACCACCACCACGTGTTCGGCGCCCGCCTCCAGCGTGACGACCTCCCAGTCCTCGCGCAGGTACGCCATCTGGAGCTGGAAGCCCAGGCCGGGGCCGTAGTCGTAGTCGCGGCCCTCGTTGCCCTCGCTGTCGGTGTGCTCGGAGGTGACGCCGGTGAGGAGGCTGCCGTCCACGAGCAGCGCGGTCCTCAGCCGGGAGCGGTTGAGGAACTTGTGCTCGTGCAGCAGGCCCACGTCCAGGGACTGGCCGCCCACCTCGTACGCGAGCGTGTCCGTATAATCGAGCTGCTGGAGCAGGCCCAGGCGCAGCTCGTCGCGCTCGGTGCGCAAGAGCGTGGACTTCACGAGCAACCCCTGCAGCCGCGCGTTGGTGACGAGGCTGTTCTCTCGCGAGGTGAACTGGACGCGCGCGTCGAAGGAGTCGAAGGGGCGGTGGTGCGCGCCCCGGTACATGTCGCCGTAGCGCAGGGCGCCCTGGATGAAGAATTGATCCTCGCCCCAGGCCAGGGACCTGCCGTCACCCAGCTTGAGGTAGCCCAACGAGGCCCAGCCCGCGATGTCATCCGGCCACCACTCCGTCGGCGAGGGGCCATGGTGGGAAACGTCGCCGCGCAGCACCCGGTTGAAGCCGCGCACGGGGCTGATGACACCGGCGGTCAGCTCGCGGACGAAGCGCTGGCGGCCCCGGGCCTCCGTGTCCAGCACCAGCGAGGACAGCCGGTAGAGGGCTTCGCCCATGGCCACGCCGCCCACGGTCGTGTTGATGAGGTCATTGGCGGATGGCGGCTCGTTCTCCGCGAACAGCTCCCACTGCAGGCTGCCCAGGAAGGTGAGCGGCACCGCGGCCTGGAACGGCAGGCCGTTGTCGCGCGCGGCCGTGTAGTAGAGGCTGCCGTGATACGGGTGGGCGAACTGGTTGGTGGAGAAGCCGTCCTGGTCCCAGACGAAGCCCGTGCGGAAGTTCTCCTTCCATACGGCAGGGCTTATCCGCGCCCAGTCCTTGTTCGCGATGTATCGGTCATACGTCCAGACGAACAGGTTGATGGCGGTCACTTCCCCGACCGCAATCCACGGGTGGGGCCCGGGGTTGTCCCGGATGGAGTCCTCCGTCAGCGGCGCATCCGCCGGCAGCGAGGGGTTCTCCTCGGTCGCGGGAGGGCAGGGGGCCCACTGGGTCTCCTGGCCGGGCGAAAACCGCGCCGCGCAGAGGCCCATGACGCTGTCCGGAACGAAGCGCACCATGTCCTGTGGCGAACCGTCCGCGAACGCGACGAAGGCGCGCAGGGCGCACGCCAGCGCCACGCCTCGCGGCAGCCACGGCTCCCGGAGTCCGCCGCGCCATGGCCCCCGCCCGCCGTGCCCCATCCGGTCCGCCCGCCCCTCCGCGCACGGCCCCATGCCGCGCACCCGGAAGGTAAGCAGTCATGTGTTGGAAAGCGCCCCCGGGTCTCATCCGCGCGGGCGACGCGGTGGGCTAGTAGTGCACGGAGACGAAGAGGCGCAACTGGTACGCGTCCTTCTGCACGTCCGGGTAGGTGTCGAAGCGGCTGTGGCGGCGGAACCAGTTCAGCTCCGAGCCCAGCCCCACGTGCTTGAACACCGGGACGTCCGCCTGGAGCTGGCCGGTGAACACCTGGTGGGAGCCGTCGGAGCCGTCCAGCACCACGAAGTGGGAGGTGCTCGCCTCCAGCGTGAGGACCTGCCAGGCGCCGCGCATGTACGTCATCTGGAGGTTCAAGCCCACGCCGGGGCCGTAGTCGTAATTGCGGTTCGCCTTGCCGCTGTGCTCGGAGGAGATGCCGGTGAGCAGGCTCCCGTCCACGAGCAGCGCGGTCCTCAGCTTCGAGCGCGCGTTGAAATGGCGCTCGTGCAGCAGGCCCAACTGCAGGGACTGTCCGCCCAGCTCGTACGCGTTCGTGTCCACGTGGCTGATCTGCTGGAGGAAGCCCAGGCGCAGCTCGTCCTTCTCCGTGCTCCAGAGTGACGACCTGGCGATCAACCCCTGGAGCCGCGAGTGGCTGATGAGGCTGCTCTCCTCCGTGGTGAACTGGACCCGCGCGTTGAAGGCGTCGAAGGGGCGGTGAAAGTCGCCCTGGTACATGTTGCCGTAGCGCATGTCGAGCTGGAGGAAGAACTGGTTCTCGCCCCAGATCAGGGGCTGGCCGTCGCCCAGCTTGAGGTAGCCCACGGCCCCCCAGATGGACAGCTCGCGCGGCCGCCACTCCGCTGGCGTGGGTTCCTGGCGCGTCACGTCGCCGCGCACCACGCGGTTGAAGCCACGCACGGGGCTCATGGCGGCGGCGGTGAGCTCGCGCACGAAGCGCTCTCCGCCCCGGGACTCCGTGTCCAGCACCAGCGAGGACAGCCGGTAGAGCCCCTCGCCAATGGCCATGCCGCCCACGGACGTGTTGATGAAGTCATTGGCGGACGGGTGCTCGTTCTCCGCGAACAGCTCCCACTGCGCGCTGCCAAACAGCGTGAAGGGCAGGGTGGCCAGGTAGGGCACGCCGTTGTCGCGCGCGGCCGTGTAGTAGAGGCTGCCGTGGTACGGGTGCGCGAACTGGTTGGTGAGGAAGCCGTCCGCGTCCCAGACGAAGCCCGTGCTCAGGTTCTCCTTCCACGAGTCCGGGCCCACCCGCGCCCACTCCTTGTTCGCGAGGACCCGGTCCCACGTCCAGACGAACAGGTTGATGGCGGTGATCTCCCCCACCGCGAGCCACGGGTGGACCTTCTCCCGGGACGCGTCCTCGCGGACGGTCTCCTCGTTCAGCGGGGCATCCGCTGGCGGCCCGGCCCGCACGGGAGCGTCAGGGGGAGGTGGAGGGGTGTCCTCGCACCGCTCCTCCTGCGCGAAGGCCGGCCCGCCCAGCAGCAGTCCGCAGGCGAACAGCGCGCCCCCCAGAGGCCACGGGCTTCTGCTCTGGCCGTGCCTCCGTCCGCGCCTGCCTCGCCCCATATCCCGCCCGTCGCACCCTCGCTCGCGGTGCCACGCCGCGTGACCTGAAGGTAGGGAGCCGGGCGCGGGATGAAACCCCGCCTCCCCCGGGGATGAGAGAGGCACGGCTTGCTGCACACAGGTGGCGCGCGACATGAAAAAGCCCGGCGGGATGCGCGCGAGGCGCTCCGGCCGGGCCTTCTCCTGCTTTCGCCTCCCGCGTCACGGGAGGCGGGGCACTACGCCTCCGGCGACTGGACGATGAGCTTCTCCTTGCCGCACACGTCGCACCGCACGTGCACGAACAGGTCGTCGTCGCTCTCCTCGGGCACCTCGCCCTCGGGCACGCCCAGCTCCGCCTTGCCCAGCGCCGGAACCTTGGCCGGGATGTCCTGCGCCTTGAGCGACTGCACGTAGGTCATCTCGCGCTCGTGGCACTCGCGCACCTCCGGGCCGGACAGCCACTGCGGCTCCATGCCCTCCGGCAGCCGGCTGAGCAGCTCCAGGTTGGTCACGGACTCCGCCAGGTACGCCAGGCGGCGCAGCCGCGCCTCCTCCGGCAGGGCCGCGAACACCTGGAAGCCCTCCAGCAGCGCCTGCCGGTCCTCGCCCGTGGCCGCGTTCGCCAGCTCCAGCGACGCGTCCGCCGACTCCAGCGCCTCGTCCCAGTTGTTCTCCGGGTTGAAGCCCGCTTCCAGCAGCGACGTGTATAGCTGCGCGGCCGCCAGCCGGCGACGCACCTCGTGCAGGTGCTCCACCACCTCGTGCGTCAGGCGCAGCTCCAAGAGCGCCCCCGTGGTGCGCGGATCCACGGAGCCCGTGAGGTCGTCCACCTCCACCTCGGTGCGCAGCTCCGCCTTGAGCTGCTTCGCCGCGGCGAAGCGGAACAGGGGCAGCACGCCCACCTCGCGCAGGTACACCGCCGCGACGTTGGCCTCCTTGCCGCCCATGCGCAGCGCCTTCTGCGCGCGCTCCACCGCGCCGGGGTCCGCCGCGGGCTTCTTGTTCTCCAGCCGCGTCTTCACCGCCTCGCGGTAGAGCGTCTCCAGGGAGCTGCCCGGGGGCAGCCGCTGCGGCAAGAGCGGACGCAGGCCCGGCACGTCCAGCACCCAGAGCGGGGGCGCGCCCACGTGCTTGAGCGCCCGGAAGAAGAGCGAGCCCGGCGGATCCTGCGGCCGGAACGGGGGCAGCTCGTCCGGGTGCGGGGACGCCGCGCCGTCCATCGCGCCGCCCAGGTGCGACTGGCCGAGCATCTTCTCGCGCTGCTCACGGGTGAACGCCGTGATGCCCTGCACCGGCGGGGGCGGGGGCGGCGGGGCTTCCTCTCCGTCCAGGCCCGTCACGCGGTCCATGTCCACGTCGTCCATCTCCAGGTCTTCCAGACCCTTGGCGCCCGTGAAGTCACAGCGCAGGAGCTTGAGCTTCTCGAAGACACAGCCTTCCAGGTTGGCGCCGCGGAAGTCGCAGTCCTGTAGGCGGCCCCCGTGGAAGTAGGCGTTGGTGAGGTCCGTGTCCCGGAAGTTCATCTTCGACAGGTCACAGCGCTCCCACTCGGAGCCCACCAGCTCCAGTCCGGAGAGGTCGGCGTTGGCGGAGAACAGCTGCGTGAACGTGGCGCCCGTCTGGCCGGTGGGCGCCTGGCCGGACTTGCGCAGCTTGTTCCATTCGGCGGAACCGTTCTGCAGCAGCTTCTCGATAGTTGGGGCTTTCGGCATGGACCGCGAATTATTCGTGTGGTCTGGTCCAGGCGCCAGCACAAATGATCGAGTACCGAATCGAAGCCGACACAGTCGGGATGCGACTGGACAAGCACCTGCGCAAGCGGATGCCCAACGTCCCCGTCAGCCACCTCTTCAAGATGATCCGCACCAAGAAGGTGCGGGTGAACGGCAAGCGCGCGCAGCCGGAGCAGTTGCTTGTCGAAGGAGACGTGCTCACCATCCGCGGCACCGAAGAGCAGCTCACCCTCGCGGAGCGTCCGAAATCGGACCGTCCGCCCCCCCCGCCGCCACCGGTAGACCCCTCCCGGCTGGTCATCCTGTTGGAAGACGACTGGCTCATGGCCGTGGACAAGCCCAGCGGGATGGCCGTCCATACCGGTAGCGGCATCACCGGGGGCACCCTGGTGGACTACGTGCGCGCCTACCTGGGCCCCAAGGCCACCCGGAACGACTTCACCGCCTCACCCGCCCACCGCCTGGACCGGGAGACCTCCGGCGTCATCCTGGTGGCCAAGCGGCGCCCGGCGATGGTGCATTTCACGGAAATCTTCACCCACGGCCACCCGAAGAAGCGCTACCTGACCCTGGTGAAGGGAAAGATGCCCAAGGATTCCGGGGTCATCGACCTGCCGCTCGCCGAGCACCAGCAGACGGCCGAATCCAAGGCCCGTCGGGGAGTGAACATGCAGGAGGCCGTCACCCGGTGGAAGGTCGTGCGCCAGTCGAGCGAGGCAGCCCTCCTCTCCTGCACCATCGAGACCGGGCGCACGCATCAGATAAGAAGGCATCTGGTCGCCGTGGGCCACCCGGTGGCGGGTGACAAGAAGTACGGAGACTTCGCCTTCAACCGCGATGTGCGGGCGCGCTGGGGGCTCAAACGTCTGTTCCTGCACGCCGAGCGCATCGAATTTCCGCACCCCGAGGATGACAGGAAGGTCGTCGTTGAGACCCCCATGCCACCCGAATTGAAGGACGTGCTGAAGCGGGCGGCGCTCCTCTAAAGCCTTGAGCCCAGGACTCGACACAAACACGCATGGCCGACCCGAAGATTGACCGCAGCCGCTCCAAGCTGGTGCTCGACGGCGTTCCGCCCAAGCGGAACATCCTCGTGCGCTTGATGAAGCTCGTCGCCGTGCTGGGCCTCATGGGCGCCACCGCGGGCGTGCTCGCCGTCGTGGGCGCCTACTACGTCTTCTCCGACGGGCTGCCCGCCATCCCGAAGGTGGACGAGTACTGGCCGCCCATCGTCACGGAGGTCTACACCGACGACGCGGTGCTCGCGGGCGAGTTCTACAACGAGCGGCGCAAGGTGGTGCCCTACGAGCGCATCCCCAAGCGGCTCGTCCAGGCGTTCATCGCCAGCGAGGACTCCAGCTTCTTCGACCACTTCGGCGTGGACGTGCTGGGCACCACGCGCGCCGTCTCCAAGACGGTGATGACGAAGCTGGGCCTGCGCGCCGGCGGCGTGCAGGGCGGCTCCACGCTCACGCAGCAGACCGCGAAGGCGGTCCTCATCTCCGCGGAGGGCTACAAGGAGGCCACCGCGAAGACGCCCAAGCGCAAGATTCGCGAGGCCATCCTCGCCTTCCGGCTGGAGCAGGCGCTGACGAAGGAAGAGATCCTCTATCTCTACCTGAACAACGTCTTCCTCGGGCACCACAGCTACGGCGTGCAGAGCGCGGCGGAGAACTACTACCGCAAGGACGTGCGCGACCTGACGCTGGGGGAGATGACGCTCATCGCGGGCCTGCCCCAGGCGCCCAGCCGCTACTCGCCCTTCCTGCGTCCGGAGGCCGCGAAGAAGCGCCGCTCGTACGTGCTGGGCCGCATGCTGACGGAGGGCATGATTTCCAAGGCCGAGCATGACCAGGCCAACGCGGAGCCGGTGAAGGTGTACCCGGTGGAGGACGTCTTCCACGAGTTCGCCCCGTACTTCGTGGAGCAGGTGCGCAAGGACGTGGTGGACCGCTACGGCAACCCCGTGCTGCTGAAGGAAGGCCTCAAGGTCTTCACCACCATGGACAGCGAGCGCCAGCGCGCGGCGCAGGACTCCGTGCTGGACGGCCTGATGTCCGTGGACAAGCGCCAGGGCTGGCGCGGCCCGGTGATGCAGCTGGCCACCGAGCCTGAGCGCAGCGCCTTCATCACCAAGGCGAAGAAGGCCATGGGCAAGGAGGAGCTCGTCGAGAACCGCCTCTACGTGGGCGTCGTCACCCGCATCGACGACGACGGCAAGGGCTCGGACGTGCAGGTGGGGCCGCACCAGGGACGCCTGCCGCTGTTGGGCATGCGCTGGGCGCGCAAGGTGAACCCGGAGAGCTACTACCCGGCGAGCATGATCACCTCCGTCAAGAAGGCCGTGGCGGTAGGTGACGTCGTCGTCCTTCGTCACGTGGTGAAGAAGGAGCTCACGGACGACAAGGAGCAGTGGGACAAGAAGCTGGCGGAGGACATCCCCGAGGAGGGCGTGAAGCTCTTCCGGCTGGAGCAGACGCCGGAGGCGCAGAGCGCGCTGGTCTCCATCGACCCGCATCGCCAGTACCTCACCGCGATGGTGGGCGGCTACGACTTCGACGACAACGAGTTCAACCGCGCGTTCCAGGCGTGCCGTCAGCCGGGTTCGTCCTTCAAGCCCTTCGTGTACTCGGCGGCGCTGGAGCAGCTGAACTGGACGGAGGCCACCGTCATCGTGGACTCGCCCATCGTGGAGCACGACCCGGACAACAAGGTGTCGTGGAAGCCGGCCAACTACAGCGAGGAGTTCGTGGGTGACGTGCTCCTGCGCACGGCGCTGGTGAACTCCATGAACATCCCCGCGGTGAAGACGTTCGGCGCGGTGGGCGTGCACAACATGGCGGATTGGTCCAAGAAGCTGGGCCTGACGACGCCCATGAACATGGACTTCTCCGCGGCGCTGGGTTCGTCCTGCGTGTACCCGTTCGACCTCGCTTCCGCGTACGCGACCTTCAACCGCTACGGCCGCAAGAAGCCCACGTACTTCATCCGCAAGGTGGAGGACCGCTTCGGCCGCACGCTGGAGGACCATACGGCATTCGACGACGCGTGGGCCCCGCTGCAGGACCGCGTGGCCGCGGGCTACGCGCGCCTCTTCGAGCCGGGCGAGCAGGTGATGAGCGCGGAGACGGGCTTCATCCTCACGCACCTCCTGCGAGGCGTGGTGCTCCAGGGCACCGGCGGTCCCGCGCAGCGGCTGGGCAAGCCGGCGGCGGGCAAGACGGGCACGACGAACGACTCCTTCGACGCGTGGTTCGCGGCCTACACCAAGGACCTGGTGACGGTGGCGTGGGTGGGCTACGACCTGAACCCGCACCCGCTGGGCCGCTATGAGACGGGTGGCCGCGCGGCGCTGCCCATCTGGCTCAACTACATGAAGCGCGCGCTGGAGGGCCGGCCTCAGTCGGAGTTCTACCCCTGGCAGTCCATGCAGCTGGCGCGGCTCTACATCGACAAGAAGACGGGCAAGGTGTCCAGCCCCGGAGCCAAGGGCGCGGAGCTGATGTTCTTCAAGAAGGGCACCGAGCCGAAGGAGGCCGTGCCCGACAAGAACCAGGTCGGCGTGGATCAGTTCATGATGGGCGCGCAGTAACCGCCGCGCGCCGCATCGTCAGCGCAGTGCCCTTCAGGCGCCTTCGCGGAACGCACGCGAGGGCGCCTGATGTGCTTCCAGGGCCTTCTTCAGCGCGGCCACGTCCGGCCCCGCTTCCAGCACGGAGCGCGCGGCGGTGGGCAGCACCTGCCGCTCGCGGCCGGAGAAGAGCTTGGGCAAGTCAGAGAAGCCCGCGCCCTGCGACCCGATGCCCGGCGTGAGCAGCAGCGCGCCGCCCAGCCGCTCCACCACGTCGCGGTCGGCCGGAGGCAGGGTGGCGCCCATCACCGCGCCCGCGGGCAGCACGCCGGGGCCGGCCTTCTCGTTCAGCTCGCGCAGGCCATCCGCCACGGCCTGGGCCACGGTGCGGCCGTCGCCGCCCAAGGCGTTCTGCACGGGCACGCCCTCCGGGTTGGACGAGCGCACCACCACGAAGGCGCAGGCCCCGTGGGCCCGCGCGCGCTCCACCGTCTTCGCGAGCGCGCCCAGGCCCAGGTACGCGGTGAAGGTGGCGGCGTCCACGTCGTACGCGCTGCCCTTGCCGAACAGCGATTCCGCGTAGGCGTCCATGGTGGACCCGATGTCGCCGCGCTTCACGTCCAGCAGCGTGAGGGTGCCGGCGGCGGAAAAGCGCTTGAGCACGCGCTGGAGCACGACGAGCCCTTCGGGGCCGTGGCGCTCGAAGAAGGCGCTCTGGGGCTTCACCACCGCGAGCGTCTCACCGGCCGCGTCGGCCAGCCGGTCGCAGAAGTCGGACAGGCCCTGCACCGTGTCCGGCAGGTCCCAGCGGGCGAGCACGTCGCGGGACGGGTCCAGGCCCAGGCAGAAGGGGGAGCGCTCGTCGGCGAGCTTCGCGAAGCGCTGTGCGAAGGACGGGGTCGTCATGGGAGGGTCTCCTCTCACTTCAACCGGCGCGCGGTGGCGTCGAACAGCGGATTGGGCATGACCTTCAGGACGCGCATGGGCGTGGACAGCTGCCAGGGGAAGCTCACCTCCGCGGCGCCCGCGAAGATGGCGCGGCCCATGCGCGCGACGGCGTCCTCGGTCTCCATGAGGAAGGGCATGGGGAAGGTGTTCTTCGCGGTGAGCTCGCTCTTCACGAAGCCCGGGTAGACGCACGTCACCTGGACGCCGGTGCCCTTCAGGTCCACGCGCAGGCTCTCCATGAACGTGGCGAGGAAGGCCTTGGACGCGGAGTAGGCGGCGTGGCCCGCGAGCCCCCGCATCCCCGCGAGGCTGGACACGCCGACGATGTGGCCCCGGCGGCGCTCCACCATCTGCGGCAGCACCGCGCACAGCGTGGCGGCGGCGCCGGTGACGTTGGTGTCGATGATGGAGCGCGTGCGCTCCCAGTCCATGCGCTTGCCGTGCGTGGGCCCGCCGATGCCGGCGTTGGCCACCACCAGGTCCAGCCCGCCGCACTCCGCGTCGATGGCGCGGATGCGCTCCTGGGAGGCCTCCGAGGCGCTGACGTCCATGACGACGGGCTCCACCGCGGCGCCCGCGGCCTGGGCCTCCGCGGAGAGGGCCTGCAAGTGTGTCAGCCGCCGGCCCGTCGCGAAGACGCGCACGCCGTGCTTCGCCAGCCACAGGGCCAGTCCACGTCCCAGGCCGCTCGAGGCGCCAGTCACCAGCGCCGTCCGGTAGGTCATCTCCGCCATGCCGTCCTCCGAAGGGTGTCGCAGCGGCCCGCCTTGTCGCACGGTTGCGCGTCCGAGGGCACGCAAAACACCTGCCCCCCACCCGAGGACGAGGTGCTGCCGCCGACACGTTGACACCCTGGGGCAAGGGACTCTTCGGGAGTGTGGGACGCATGGCGTGGTGGAACTGCATCCTGGTGGTGGACGACGACCTGGACCTGCTCCGGGCCTACGTGGACCTGGACGTGCTGCTGGGCGCGGTGGCGGCCTACGTCAGGCCGGCCGGCTCCCAGGCCCATCCTCCCCAGTGACGGGCCTCAGCGGAACGGCGGCACCGGCTGGCTCTTGAACCAGTCCGTCGCGTTCAGCAGGTGCAGGTCGTGCTTGCCGCCGGGCCGCAGCTCGATGCCGCCCGTCACCGCGCCCAGCGACGCCAGCAGGGCGCCCGTGATGTTGCCCTGCACGAGGTCCAGGTGGCCTTCGAGCGAGAAGCTCTCGCCCTTCGCCTTCAGCTCGCGCAGCTGGAGTCCGCGCTCGTCGATCTGCACCTGCCCCGTCACCTCCACCTTCGGGATGTTGAGCAGGGACGTGAGGAAGCCGGGCAGCTTCTTGGACGAAGTGATCAGCGCGACGATGGGCTGCGTGTCGGTGAGCTGGCTTGCGAAGCGCGCCTTCAGCACCGTGGGGGACAGGGAGAGGCTGGCGCGCGGCAGGGTGAAGTTCCCGCTCCAGGCGCGGATGGGCACGTTGCCGTTGGAGGACACGTCTCTCAGCCGCAGCGTCGTCCCGCTCAGGCCCAGCTCCGTCATGTCCCAGGACAGGTGACGTGCATCCACCTCCACCTCCGCGCGCAGGAGGACCTTGTTGGGCCCCATGCGTCCGGAGACGAGGTCCGTGTCCATGCGCAGCTCCAGGGCGTTGCGCGCCTTCGCGCCCTTGGACGGCTCCTCGCTGCGCACCGTCACGTGGCCGGAGTCGATTTCCAGTGTCTGGCCCAGCCACGGATTGAGCACGCGCAGGTCCAGGGGCTTGCTCTTCGCCACGCGCAGCTCGGGCTTCAGGTCCAGGCCGGGCTGACCTTCACGCCGCCGGGCCTGCACAGTGAGGGCGACCTCCGGCACGTCCAGGTCGTGGCCCTTGGGGCCCGACACGTGCACGGGCGCGAAGGCCAGCCGCAGCGAGCCTGACGGCTGTCCCTTCGGCTCCGCGTCCATGGACGCCTGGAGGCTCCACGGAGCCCGGACGCGCATGGGCCCGGCTCTCAAATCCAGCGCCTCACCGGAGGCCTTGAGCTGGCTGCCTGGCTCCAGCGTGTTGCGCTCCATGCGCACGTCCAGGTCCACCCGTCCCGCGCCGCCGCGCAGCGACACGGGGGCGCTTTCGCCCAGCAGGTCGTTGATCCAGTCCAGCGGCAGCACGTCGATGCGCGTCTTCACCTGGCCGCCAAGGGCCTGGGAGAGGTCGTAGCCCTTGTCTGTCCGGAAGGGCGCGTCGAGCCGGGCGCGCGAGTCGAGCGACTCCAGCCGCGCCACGCGCTTGCCGTCCACTTCGATGAAGCCCTCGGCCACGCGCACCGAGGGCAGGTCCACCTGGAGCCGTTCGCGGGACTGGAGGTTCAGCGTGCCGGTGACGTCCAGCGCGCCCACGAAGCGCACGCGGCTGAAGTCCAGCTCACGCACTTCGTGCAGCGTGACGTCCTTCAGGTGGATGACCCAGGGCTTGCTGCTCGATTCGGACGGTTGTTCGGGCGCGCCGGACGGCTCCAGGTGGAAGCTGGCGCCGTGCCCGTCGATGCCGTCCACGTCCACGCGCTTGCGCAGCAGGCCCGTGAGGGACATGCCCGCCTCCAGCGCGTCCACCTCCACCCTCCACCAGACATCCGAGTCCTGCTGGGTGAGGGTGAAGCCCTGCAGGTGGAGCCGGCCCACGGGCCACAGCCACCACGCGCGCTGCCACGTCAGCTGCGTGCGGTCCGTCGCGCGGCCCATGATGGCCTGGGTGACGCCCGTGTTGAGCGCGACGTTGATGGCGACCTCCAGCACCGCCACCGCCACCAAGGCCCACAGGGCGACGCGACGCCAGCGCCTGCCGCTAGGGGCTGCGTCCTGCACGTCCGGGGAAGGGGAGACGGTCATGTCGCGAGGTTCCGGGAAGGGGCCCTGGATGACTCATACTCCCGGGACGCACAAGGCGTGTTTCCTCGCGAAGATGGATTAGAAACACCGTCCATGGACCAGTCCACCCGGGACCACTTCGCCAACCTGAGCAGCGATGACGCCGACTCCCGCTATGCCTCCTTCCGGCACGTGATGGAGGTGACGCAGGCGAAGGTGGCCTGGGCCGCCGAGGTCTGGGACGGGCTGCTGGCGCTGCTGAAGGAAGGCGACAACCACCAGCGCGCCATCGCCGCGCAGGTGCTGGCGAACCTGGCCAAGAGCGACACCGAAGGGCGGATGCCCAAGGACCTGGACCGGCTCATCGCGGCGACGAAGGACGAGAAGTTCGTCACCGCGCGGCACTCGCTCCAGTGCCTCTGGCGCGTGGCCACGGCGAGCGATGCCCTGCGCAAGGCGGTGGCGGACAAGCTGAAGAAGCGCTTCAAGGAGTGCGCCACGGAGAAGAACGGGACGCTCATCCGCTACGACATCCTGGAGGTCCTGCGGAAGACGCATGACGCCACGCCGGACCCGGCGCTGCCTCCGCTGGCCTTCTCGCTCATCGAGCTGGAGGAGGACCCGAAGTACCGCAAGAAGTACTCGGGCCTCTGGAAGGACCTGATGCCCAAGCCCGCGCGCGGCGCGAAGGCGTAGGCCGCACCTTCGCGCCGGGCCGCCCTCAGTGGACGGGGGCGGCGCCGTTCTCCATCGTCGCCATCACCTGATCGATGGAGAAGCTGGACGGGTGCTGGCGCGACGGGAACTCCCGGAAGGTGGCCAGGAACCGGCCCACGACCGCCTGCTCGGGTACCAGGACGAACGCGCGGTCGATCATCCAGGAGAAGTAGCCGACGGAGTCCTCGGAGCGCTCCAGCGGATCCGCGCGCAGGTCGAAGATGAGCGGGACGCGGCGGGCAGGGGACAACCAGCAGGGGAGCGGCGTGGCGTGCGGAGGGCGTGGCTGGATGTCATTGCCCCGGCGCACAGGCGTTCTCATCCTCCTGGGGAACCCCCTGTGGAAGGACGGATGTGCCGATGGGAATCGCGGGCCGTGCGGGACCCATCGAGGCGCTGCGCAACCTGACGTTGTCGCTGCAGCGCATGGTGGCGACCGAGATCGCGACCGGCGTGGTGCGTGGCACGGCCGAAGGGCTCCGCGAGGAGGCACCCGACGGCGACGGTCAGTTGCACACCTTGCTCCAGGACCTGCTCACGGTGCTGAGCCGCATGGCACACGAGGCCGCCGAGCGTGAACCTGGAGCGTCGGCGGGAGCGACCGAGGTGCTGGCGGCTGCGGCCATGGAGGGGGCGCTGAAGGCGTTGGAGAAGGAGTGGAATGACGGGGGCCTGCCGCTCCACGGCTTCATGGTGAGGCTCAACCACCTCTTCGACGAAGTGGTGACGTTCGCCCATTCCCGCACGGATGAGATCCGCACGCCGGGCGAGCGCTCCCAGGTGATGGCCCGGGGCGTGGTGAAGGCGGCCACGGAGCAGCTGCATGACTGCCTTCCGGCCATCCTGGAGGACGCGCGCGGCGTGGTGCCATTGGGGGAGGAGGTGGCCTCGAAGGTGGGCCGGGGCCTGGTGTTGGGCGTCGAGTCCACGCTGCGCGAGGACTCCGCCTGGCTGTTGGGGTTGGTGGAGCAGGCAGGGCAGGGGTTGGTGCGGGGGCTGGCGGCGGGCCTCCACGAGGAGCTGGCGACGAATCCGGTGGCCTCCGGGGAGGCGCTGGGCGCATCCCTGGCGAAGCTCGCCGAGCGCACCGCGGCGGCGACCGTCCGGGGAGCGGGGAGCGCGCTCACGCAGGAGGAGCTCCGCTGGCGAGCGGCTCCACGCAACCAGGACCTCGTGCGGCGCACGAGCCGAGCGGTCACGGCCGGAGCGCTGGAGGCCCTGGGGGAGCGGCTGCGCAGGCCCCTGATGGCGCTCGCGGGAGCAGGCAGCGCGCTCGTGGCGCTGACAGTGTTGTCCTCTCGCTGGCGCCACGCGTAAGGAGCGAGCTGTTCTCTGACGCTGCGTCAGGGGCACTCGATCGCCACCTTCCTTCCATGGACGGGTTCGAGAACGCCTTCGCGCTGCTCCTGGACGGCAGCGGCGGTGCACGCTCGCTCACCCTGGCGGAGACGCGGAGCTGGCGGGCTTCGGATGGCATGCTCTGGGTCCACCTGCCTCCGGATCTGCCGGACCTTCCCCGTGTGCTGGAAGCCGTCTTCCATCTGCCTCCCCAGGTGCGTGATCCGCTCCTGGCCGACACGGGCCGCGTGCGCATCGACGTGCTCAATGAGAACGAGCTCGTCCTGCTGCTGCTGCATCCGGACTCCGCGCCCACCAACGTGTCGTCCCCGCGTCAGCTGCGCGCCTGGATGACGGCGGACCGCTGCGTCACCGTGGCGCCTCCGGCCCTGCCCGCCATCGTGACCGTCCGCGACCAGCTCACCCATGGCCGGGGGCCTCGTGGCTCGGACCTCTTCCTCGCCTTCGCCACCACCGCGCTCTCCACGACCGCGCTGCGCACCACCGAACTGGACGACACCCTGTCTGGCCTGGAGACCCGCTTCGAGGAGCGGCGCGAGGCCTCCGGCGACATACCGACGGACCTGCGCCGGCTGCGCCGCACCCTCGTGGAACAGCGCCGCTTCGTCTCCCTGGTCCGCGACGCCATCCTGCGCGTCAGCCTGCTCACCGTGAAGTGGGTGCGCGCCCAGGAACTGGAGCTGCGCCAGATGGCCGAGCGGGCCAGCGGCGCCCTCAAGGAGATGGACGCCCTGGTGGAGCGAGCCCGCATCCTCCACGAGGACGTCAAGTCCCGGCAGGACGCCCGCAGCCAGCGCATCCTCTACATGCTCACCATCATCTCCGGCGTCTTCCTGCCCCTGTCCTTCATCACCGGCCTGCTGGGCGTCAACGTGGGCGGCATCCCAGGCAGGCACTGGCGTGGCTCATTCCTGCTGCTGGTGCTCGTGCTCGTCGTCCTCGCCGCCGCGGAGTGGCGCGCCCTGCGCCGCCGCGAACTCGTGTGACAGCAGGCACGGTCCCGCGTCAGAGGACATCCCCGTGCGACCCGCGTTCCGTGGCGACATCCTCCACTTCCTCACCAGCTTCATCCCCGGGCGCGGCACAGGCAGGGGGAGGACTTGATGGCGGGAGTCCGAACGCGTTGCTTGCTGCTCGGACTCATGGGGGGCCTGTGCCGCGCCGTTTCCCCCTTCGCCAGACGTCGCCTCCTCTCCGACGGCCGGGCACAGCGGGCCCTCCTCCCGCGCCCTCCATGCCGCGTTGTGGAATGACTTCCGCGTTCCCAACCTCATGTCTGGGATTGCACCGGACAGGAGGCGCCCGTGATGCGACGCACGTGGAAGGGCCCGACCTGCCTGCCGTGGGCGCTGGCACTGCTGGCCGCCGTTCCCCTCCAGTCATTGGCGGCGGATCCGCTGCCGTCCTGGAGTGACGGTCCGGTGAAGCAGTCCATCCTCGACTTCGTCACCCGTGCCACCACCGAGGGCGGCCCTGGCTACATCCCCCCGGAGGAGCGCATCGCCACCTTCGACAACGACGGCACGCTCTGGCAGGAGCAGCCTGTCGTGCAGGGCGCCTTCCTGCTGGAGCAGGTCAAGGCGGCCGTGAAGGAGGACGCGTCGCTCGCGAAGCGGCAGCCCTTCAAGGCCGTGCTGGAAGGGGACGTGGCCCTGCTGTCGTCCATGGAGGAGCCCCAGTTGATGGAACGGGTCGCCGCCACCCTGGCGGGCAAGACGCAGGACGAGTTCGCCCGCGAGGCCCGCGCCTTCTTCCAGACCGCACGCCACCCGAAGCTGGGCGTGCCGTACACGCAGCTTGCCTACGCGCCCATGCTGGAGCTGCTCCAGTACCTGCGCGCCAATGGCTTCCAGACGTGGATCTCCTCGGGCGGCGGTGCCGACTTCATGCGCGTCGTCTCCGAGGACACCTACGGCATCCCACCCCAGCAGGTCATCGGCAGCCGCCTGAAAGAGAAGTTCGACGAGGGGAACGGCCACCCGGTGCTGCGGCGCGAGGCCCGCCTGGACCACCTCAACGACAAGGCCGGCAAGCCGGTGGGAATCGAGCAGCACATCGGGCGGCGGCCCGTGTTCGCGGCGGGCAATGTCCGGTCGGGCGGCGACATCCAGATGCTCCAGTACACGAAGGAGCAGCCCCGCCCCGGCTTCTCGTTGCTCATCAACCACGACGACGCGGAGCGCGAGTTCGCCTACCAGGAGAAGAACGACGCGTCCTTGAAGGCCGCGCGCGAGGGCGGCTGGACCGTGGTCAGCATGCGCCAGGACTGGAAGCACATCTTCCCGGAGGAGGGACGCTGATGGACGCCCTGCACGCCTTCATCAAGCTGATGATTTCGACCTTCATCCTCGCGCTCGGTCTGTCGCAGGGCCTGTCGTGGCGCCTGGCGGACCTGGGCCACGGCGTGAGGCAGCCGGCGTTCGCGCGAGGGCTGGGGGTGTGCCTCGTCGGCGTGCCGCTGCTGTCCCTCATCGTGGTGAAGGTGCTGCCCCTCGCCCCCGTCGCGGCGGGCGTCATCGCGCTGATGGCCTTCTGCCCGGGGCTGCCCATGGCGCTCAACGTCGTGTCGCAGCAGAAGGGCAACCTGTCGCTGGCCCTGGCGCTGTCCATCACCCTGTCGCTCATCGCCATCCTGTTGATGCCGCTGTCCTTGAACCTGTTGGAGCGGCTGTTCCCCGTGGCCATCCAGTCGCCGCCCTATGGAGTGCTCCTGGAGCGGGTCATCCTCCCGTTCCTCGTGCCCTTCGCGCTCGGCATCGGAATCCAGAAGGTGGCGCCCGCCTGGGCGCACCGGCTGCACAAGCCGGTGAAGCTCTACTTCAACGTCGCCGTGGCCATGGCCGCGCTGGCGCTGGTCGTTGCCAGCTTCCCGTTGTTGAAGCGCCTCCACGTCTGGGTGTTCATCGCGATGGGGGTGGTGACGCTGGGGTCCACGGCCCTGGGCCACATCGCCGGCCGGCCCCGGCCCGAGGACCGCACGGCGCTGGCCATCTCCGCCGTCTTCGGCAACCCCGCCTTCGCCCTCTGCCTGGGAGGCAGCACCTATCCCATGAAGAGCCTGCTGGGGGTCATGGGGCTGTACCTCTTCATCCGCACCTTGGCCATGCTGCCGTACCTGCTCTGGAACCAGCGCCACCAGGCGTCCGAGCGTGGCGGCGGGCCGTCCCTGCCGCCGGGCAGGCGGGCCTCCGCGGGCACGTGAGCCCTTCCCTGTCGTGAAGCCGATGCGCGCAACGCACCCGCGTGGGTGATGCCGTGAGGCCCGAGGGCCTCCACCCTTCCTTGCGTCCAGGAGGCCAGGAGCACGGGGGAAGGGCCATGAAGCGCACCGCGGTCACGGCCGTCCATGACCTGAGCCGGTTCCTCCCGGGCGTCGAGCAGGCGCGGACCTATGAGCGGCGGTGGCTGCGCGCGGACCTCCTGGCCGCGCTCACCGTGGGCACGATGCTCATTCCCCAGGGGCTGGCCTACGCGCAGATTGTCGGCGTGCGTCCCGTGGCGGGGCTGTACGCGGGCGTCTTCGCGATGCTGGCGTACGCGCTGTTCGGTCCGTCGCGCCACCTGCTGCTGGGGCCGGAGGCGGGCGCGGCCATCCTCACCGCGACGGCGCTGGGCCCGGTGGTGGCGGGCGGAGGACCGGAGCGGCTGGCGTCCCTGGCGGCGCTCCTCGCTTTGATGGTGGGCGGGGTGAGCCTCTTGGGCGGGCTGTGCCGCGCGGGGGCGCTGGCGGACTTCCTGTCGCGGCCCATCCTCATCGGCTACGTCAACGGCGCGGCGCTCATCATCATTGGCAGCCAATTGGCCCGGATGTTCGGGCTGGAGCGCAGGGCGAACCAGTTCGCGGGGCAGTTGCATGAGGTCGCGGCGAACGTGGGCCGCACGCACGTGCCCACGCTGCTGTTGGGGCTGGCCATCGTCGCGGCGCTGGTGGCCATGCGCAGCTTCCTGCCTCGGTGGCCCGCGCCGCTGGTGATGGTGGTGCTCACCACGCTGGTGACCTGGGCGTTCCAACTGGAGCACGGCGGCGTGAAGGTGGTGGGGCCCATCGCCGCGGCGGCGCCCGCCTTCGGCCTGCCCTCGTGGCGCTTCGAGGACGTGCGCACGCTCCTTCCGGCGGCCTTCAGCATCGCGCTGGTGAACTACGCCAGCTCCGTGCTCGCGGGCCGCATCTACGCGGACCGCTTCGGCTACCGGCTGGACACCCATCAGGAGTTCTTCGGCCAGGCGGCGGCCAACCTGCTCACCGGCCTCACCCAGGGCTTCCCGGTGACGGGCAGCGACTCACGCACGGCGGTCAACGTGTCCATGAAGGGACGCACGCAGCTGGTCGGCGTGGGCGCGGCCGGGGTGGTGCTGGTGTTCTCGCTGTTCCTCACGCCGCTGCTGGCGAAGCTGCCCCTGGTGACGCTGGGGGCCATCGTCATCGTCGCGGCGGTGTACCTGCTGGAGGTGAAGCCCCTCCTCCGGCTCTGGCGCGTGCGGCCGGTGGAGGCGGTGCTCGCGGTGGTGACGACGCTGGGCGTGCTCTTCCTGGGCATCCTCCAGGGCATCCTCATCGCGGTGGCGCTGGCGCTGGTGGACCTCATCCGCCGCGCGGCGCACCCGCACGACGCCGTGCTGGGCGAGCGCGAGGGCATGCCCGGCTGGCACGACGTGGAGGGCCACGCGGACGCGGAGACGATTCCCGGCCTCGTCGTCTACCGCTTCGACGCGCCCCTCTTCTTCGCCAACGCCCGCTTCCTGCGCGAACAGGTGCGCCGGCTGGTGGCTGACTCGCGCCACCCGGTGCAGTGGTTCGTGCTGGACGCGTCCTCCGTGTTCGACCTGGACATCACCGCCGCGGAGAGCCTGGAGCAGGTGCGCCACGAGCTCACGGACGAAGGCCTCGTCTTCGCCGTGGCCCAGGCGCGCGCGCCGATGCGCCGGACGTTGAAGCGCTCGGGGCTGGCCGCGCGGATCGGCGAGGACCGGCTCTTTCCCACCGTGGGCGCGGCCGTTCGCGCCTACCTCGAATCGCGAGACGACGCGCGGACCGCCTGGAGCGGCGAGCCCGTCTCCTCGCCACAGGTGCACTGACGCCATGACGCCAATCCAATCCAAGGCCCGAGTTGGCGCGGTCACGGGCGCGGTGCTGGGACTGCTCGTGTCCGTGACGGCGCTGGCGCAGGACGCGCACTACACCACGCGGCAGTTCGGCAACCGGGCGTGGCTGTTGGGAGGCTCCTTCGTGGGCAACCCGAACGACATCAGCGCCGTCTATTACAACCCCGGCGCGCTCGCGCTCCTGGGCGCGCCGGAGCTGGAGCTCACCGGCAGCGTGTACGAATACACGCGCCTGAAGGTGAAGGACGGGCAGGGCCAGGGGATTGACCTGTCCGACTCCAACGTGGACGTGCTGCCGTCACTCATCGCCGGCTCGCTGCGCTTCGGGTTCCTGGGGAAGTCCCGGATGGCCTACTCGCTGCTCACGCGCCAGGGCTTCTCCTACAGCCTGCAGTCGCGCGGCACGCGGCTGGGCACGGACCTGGCCGGCGTGCGGGGCCTGGACATGCTGTCCACGGACGTGCGCCTGGACCAGACCGTGAGCGAGTTCTGGACGGGCCTCTCCTGGGCCTACCCCATCACGGAGCACCTGGGCCTGGGCCTGACGCCGTTCGTCGCGACCCGGCATCACGAGCTGCGCTTCCAGACGCAGGCGCAGGGCTCCGGTGCCGCCGGCGAGCGGCTGCTGGCGACCCTGGGGCGCGACCTGGAGTTCGACCACGTCCGGGTGTTGTTGAAGGTGGGCGCCAGCTACCAGCACGGCCCCTGGGCCGTGGGGCTCGCCGTGACGACGCCGAGCCTGGCGCTCTGGGGCCGGGGCTCGGTGGGGTTCGAGCGCGCCGTCCAATCCCAGGGGCTGGACACGAACGCGCCCGCGCCGGTGTTCAACTTCCAGGAGGACCTGCCGGCGCACTTCCGCAACTCCTGGTCCGCGGCGCTCGGCGTCAGCCGGAGCTTCGGCGAGTCGACCGCGGTGTACGCGTCCCTGGAGGGCTACGCGCGCGTCTCGTCCCTCACCCTGGTGGACGCCGCGCCCATCGTGCCGCGCGGCACCACCGAGCCCATCGACGGGGACTACGCCTTCGCGCTCAAGCCGCTGCTCAACGGGGCGCTGGGCGTGGAGCAGGCGCTGGGGGACCGGGTGCGTGCGTACCTGAGCGGGCACACGGACTTCAGCGCGTTGGATCAGACGCACGCGACGAACGCGCTGGTCGGGGGCTGGGACCTGTACCACGTCGCCTCGGGCATCCACTTCGTGCTGGGCCGCTCCCGCTTCACGCTGGGCGGCGACCTGGCGTGGGGAAGCAAGCAGACCGCTCGCTTCGCGGAGACGCTCCAGCAACTGGGCCTGTCCACTCCCATGCGAACCCAGGACGTCCACTTCTTCCAGGCCACGCTGCTGGTGGGCGCCAGCTTCTCGTTCAAGGACACGCGGAGCACGAGCGGAAAGGGCGCGGTGGAAGAAGTCCCCAAGGCGGACGCTCCATGACGCGGGAGCGCGACGGCGCGGTGGACGAGGAGGAGGCCTCCGCCTTCCTGCTGGACCTGGCGAAGGCGTTGCACCTGGCCTACCAGCCGTCGCTGCTGGTGGAGACGCGCGTGCGCCGGGCCGCGAAGGCGTGGGGGCTGGACGTGGAGGTCTTCACGCTCCAGAGCCTGGCGATGACGCAGGTGATGTCATCGCGGGGCCCGCACGTGGCCTTCGAGAGGCTGCCCTTCAACCCGCACTGGAACCTGGGCCGGGCCGCGGCGCTCTTGCGGCTGGCGGACGCCATCGCCGAAGGTCGCATGCGGCTGCCCGAGGCTCGCCCGGAGCTGGACCGCATCGTGGCCACGCACGCGCCGTACCCCGAGTGGCTCGTGTTCGCGGCCTACGGCGTCTACGGCGCGGCGGTGGCGGCGCGAGTGGGCGGGGCGTGGTGGGAGATGCTCGTGGCCTTCTTCGTGGGCCTCATCGCGGGCCTCATCCACTTCGGCACGCTGAACTCGCATCGAGTGGATCTGCAGAAGAGCTTCCTCGCCGCGTTCCTGGGGGCGCTGGTGGCGTTGGGGCTCACGCTCCTCCTGCCGCCCTTCAACGCCGTGCGGGCGCTGTTCGGCGGGGTGACGCTGCTGGTGCCCGCGATGGTGGTGACGCTGGGCTCGCTGGAGCTGGCCCTGGGGGCGGTGGAGGCAGGCCTGCCCCGGCTCATGTACGGCCTCCTGCGCTTCCTGATGCTGGGCGTGGGCATCGCGGCGGCGGGGACGCTCTGGCGCTTCGGCGGGCCGCTGCCGCCGCACTTCGAGCAGCACGCGCTGCCGCCGCTCCTGACGTTCTTCGTGGTGGCGGTGGGCGGGGGGGCGCTGTCGGTGTGCATGTCCGGGCGGCCGCGCGACGTCGCGTGGATTGTAGGCGGGGTGCTGCTCGCCTACGGGACGCAGGTGCTGACGAAGATGCTGCTCGGGGACCGGGGCAGCCCGCTGTTGTCCGCGTTCGTGCTGGGCGTGGCGGGGCTGCTCTACGGGCGCGGGAGGGACCGGATGCCCATGACGGTCATCATGCCGGGGATGTTGCAGCTGACGCCGGGCTTCATCGGCACGGAAGCCATCGTCGCGCTGCTCGGCGCGGGCGCGGAGGACGCCCGGCTGTTCAACGTGCTGCTGGTGGCGCTCCAACTGGTGCTGGGGCTGGTGTTCGCCACGGTGGTGGTGCCGCCGCGCGACCTGGTGGACCGAGGCTCGCCTGTGCCTCCGAGCGCAGGCCACGCGTAGCGGCTACGGGCGCACGATGCAGCGGAAGCCGATGTGGCTGGCGCCGCTGTCCACGGCCTGGGGCGAGCGCGCAGCGGGGCGGTAGCGGCGGCAGTAGTTGGGCGCGCACAGGTGGCTGCCGCCCTTGAGGACGCGGCGCGGGATGGTGATGGCGGGCGTGAAGGGGTCCTGGCTGCCCTGCGCGGTGGAGGGGCCTCGTGGGTTGACGGGGATGCAGCAGGCCTTGCCTTTGTTGCCCTGGTGGCGCTCCTGGTACCAGTCGGTGGTCCATTCCCAGACGTTGCCGGCCATCTCATGCAGGCCGTAGCCATTGGGCGGGAAGGCGCCGACGGAGCAGGTGCCGTCGTGGCCGTCTTCGCGGAGGTTCTGCCACGGGAAGTAGCCCTGCCAGGTGTTGGCCAGGTGTTCGCCGTTCGGGGTGAGCTCATTGCCCCAGCAGAACTCGTTGCGGTCCAGTCCACCGCGAGCAGCGCGCTCCCACTCCGCCTCGGTGGGGAGCGTCTTGCCGGCCCAGGTGGCAAAGGCCTCCGCGTCTTCATAGGCGATGTGGACGACGGGGTGGTCGCGGCGGTGTTTCACGGAGGAGCGGCGGCCTTCGGGGTGTTTCCAGCAGGCCTCGGGGACATAGCTCCACCAGTTGGCCACGTTGCCCAGGTCCACGGGGCCCTGGGCCTTTCGAAAGACGAGCGAGCCGGGGACGAGCGTCTCCGGTGTCGCGCCGGGGTAGTCCGCGGGATTGAGCGGGCGCTGGGCGACGGTGACGTAGCCGGTGGCTTCGACAAAGCGGGCGAACTGTTCGTTCGTCACGGTGAAGCGGTCCATCCAGAAGCCGGAGACGGTCACCTGATGGGCAGGGGCCTCTTCCGGATAGTGATGGTCGGAGCCCATCCAGTACGTGCCACCGGGAATCCAAACCATGTCCGGGAAGGGAGCACGGCCGGGGCGCGCGGCGGTGTCCGTGGGCTCCGCGTTGGCAGTGGCGTCGAGGCTGTCATTCCGGTGCATGGCTTGAAGTCCTCCAACGGAGAACATCCGGCCCGGTGGGCGGAATGACACTCGCACCCGGGAACAGGACGGGTGTCGGGCAGTGGAGGATTGGGCGCTCCACGGCCCGACGCCCCGGACGGCTAGTGGTGCGACTGCTGGAAGCGGTGGATGAAGTGCTCCACGTCATCGGCCAGGGACATGACCTGGTCGCTGATGCTGGGCTCCTCCTTCTTCTTGCGCGCCTCCTCCATCTGCTGTTTCACGCGCGCCTTCATCGGCCCGATGCTCAGGCTGCCCGGGGCCTGGCTGGGCAGGAACTCGATGAGGCTCTCCGCGAACTGCTTCACCAGCATCTGCGCGGGGACGAACGTGAACATGCGCTCGCCGTACCAGGATGTGTACAGGCCGGAGTGGGGCCCGTACTCGAACGGGTCCGAGCGCAGGTTGATGAGGTAGGGCCACGATGGGTTGAAGCGCTTGCCGCTGAACCACATGTCCGGGCCTTCGCCGTCCTGGTAGCTGAAGATGATCTTCCAGTCCTTGTACCGGACCGCCGCCAGGTCGCCGCTGTCGAGCACGTAGATGAACTCGTTCCGGCGGCCCTCCTCCGTACCGGCCAGGAGCCCGTTCTGGTCATACCCGTCCAGGTGGACCCGGAAGGTCTTGGGCCCCACCTTGTGGCCGTGCTTGCACTTCTCCACCAGGTCCGTGGGGCCGCCCGCCGCCGCCACCATCGTGGGCATCCAGTCCTCGTGCGCGAAGATGTCGTTGATGACGCGCCCCGGCTCCACCACGCCCGGCCAGCGCACCAGGCACGGCACCCGCACGCCGCCCTCCCACGTGGAGCCCTTCTCCCCGCGGAACGGGCTGTTGCCACCGTCCGGCCAGCCCATCTTCTCCACGCCGTTGTCGGTGGAGAAGACCACCAGGGTGTTGTCCGCGATGCCCAGCTCATCCAGCTTGGCCAGGAGCACCCCGACGATGTCATCCAGCTCCCGCATCGCGTCCGCGTAGAGGCCGTAGCCCGTGGCGTTCCGGTACTTCTCCTGGAGGAACGTCCAGACGTGCGTGCGCGTGGTGTTGTGCCAGAGGAAGAACGGCTTGCCGTCCTTCACGGCGCGATCCATGAAGTCCAGCGACCCCTTCAGGAACTCACCGTCCACCGTCTCCATGCGCTTCGTGGTGAGCGGACCGGTGTCCTCGATGCGCTGGCTGCCCACGATGCCCCAGCGCGGCTCCTCGGTGACGTCCTTGCGGTTCGTGGCCCAGCTGTGCAGCACGCCGCGAGGCCCGAAGTGGGCCTTGAAGGACGGGTCCTTGGGGTAGTCCGGGCACTCCGGCTCGTTCTCCGCGTTGAGGTGGTAGAGGTTGCCGAAGAACTCGTCAAAGCCGTGGTTGGTGGGCAGGTAGGGATTGGAGTCGCCCAGGTGGTTCTTGCCGAACTGGCCGCAGGTGTAGCCCAGCGGCTTGAGCATCTCCGCGATGGTGGGGTCGGAGTCCTGCAGGCCGTACTTCGCGCCGGGCATGCCAATGGTGGTGAGCCCCGTGCGAAGCGGGTTCATGCCAGTGATGAACGCCGCGCGGCCCGCGGTGCAGCTCTGCTGGCCGTAGCAGTCCGTCATCATCGCGCCTTGCTTCGCGATGCGGTCGATGTTGGGCGTGCGGTAGCCCATCATCCCCTGGTTGTAGGCGCTGATGTTCCAGAAGCCGATGTCATCTCCCCAGATGACCAGGATGTTGGGCTTCTGCTTCGTCTGCTTCCCATGTCCGTTGCCCGAGGGCTTTGCCTTGCTTGCCATGCGAGACCTCCTGGGCACGAGGTGTTCACAGAAGTCGGCCCGGGCATCGTTCCAGGAGGCAGAGGCAGGCGGGCACCCAGGAGGCAGCTCCAGGGCTCAGCGTGAGTCGCGTCCACCAATGGCGGGGAACCGCTCGTAGGCCCGCCGGAGTGCTTCGATGTGCTCGGGGTTGTCGTAGTCGAGCGGGGCTTCCGTGAGCTGGACCACCCATCCGCCAGCAGGCGTGCGCCGTGAGTGAGACAGCAGCTCCGCGTCGCGAGCAGCGTCCGGGAAACCGATGGCCTGCGCGGCGGCTTCGGACCAGTAGTTCAGCCACCCTAGGTAATGCGGAATCGTGGGTGCGCGGAGGTGCCATGGCATTTCCAGCATGGGGAGTCCCCGAGGCGACAGCTTCGGCGCATTCGCGGAGCGACGCAGTTGCTCGGAGATCTCCACACCGAAGCTCCCCTGAGACGCATGCCCCCAGAACCCCCTCGCACTCTCTGCGATGCCCGCCAGCATGTTCGTGGCGTTCTCGATGGCGACTGCATCCAGGGGCAGCTGTGCATGGATGTCGAGAAGGGGCTGTCCGCCTGGAGCTTGACGTGCAGGAGTCTCCAGCCCGCTGAGCGTTACTGGATAGCTCTCGTCGCCGTTGCATAGGAGAGGAAGTCTCCTGCGTGATGCCGCTTCCTCGATCCATGAGTCCCGTTGCGGCAATGCAATGGGGTGCCCTTCCTTGGAGATTTCCCATTCCATGCGCAGGCCTGGGAACGCTCGTTCCATTGCATGGACAACCGTGAGTGGACGGCCGTCGTTGTGCATCAGTGCTGGGGCGTAGATGGTGAAGGCAAGGAGAGAATGCGTGGTCATCGGGTGCATCCTGTGACAACGATATGGAGGCGTTCGTCCTGCCTAAGCAGCGCCTCTTTGTGCTCTTCGGTGCTCACTCCCACGACGAAGCCATACCCACAGGCTTTAGCGATGTCCCTCTCTTCGCGCATCGTCCTGACCTGGTCTTCAACGACCGTTACTTTGAGGAAAGCACTGTACGTGTCGAACTGGTCGGTCTTGATCTCCCACAGCACGGGCACGCCGACCTGCAACGCATCGAAGTGCTTCCCATCCACGAGCGCATCCATGCCGGGAAACCGGTTCGGCGGGATGCGATCCGCGCACTTGTTGTGCTCGTCGTCTCCGCCTCTGTGCGGCACGGGGATGGGCTCGCAGCGGGAGGGGCGCCTGCGGTGCCTGGGCGGAAGTGGCGGGAGCAGGTCCTGGCCCGAGGGCTCTGGCTGCGGCTTTCGTTTCGCCACGGTCTCCCGAGGCGCCACCATCGTTCCGACCACGGGCTTCACCTCCTCCGGATAGAGCTGGCGGAACTCATACGCGTCCAGCTCTTCCTTGATGGCGACGGCGACCACCACGAGGCCGACGACAATCACCGCGCCCACGACGATTTCCGGCGCGGCCAGGACGCAGACCCCAATTCCCAGCGCCGCCGCGTCCGCGGAGGCCACGGTGCACTGTCCCGTCGTGTCGCGAAACCGGACCCGGTCGGTGTCCAGCGCTGTGAAGCACCGCTCCACCACCTCGGCCCAGGGGCGGGATGCTTCCTGGACGACGCACCGTCCCTCATCCGTCCAGGGCAGCTTCGCGGCCCGCTGAAGGTTGGTGATACGCGTGCTCCCGGCCGCGGAACCGCGCAGAGCCGGCGTTGACGACGCGCACGCCGAGAGAAGAAGCAGAAGCGCGATGGCGGCTCGACCCTGCATGGCCACGTTCTTTCGAGGAGGGGACCCTCGAACAGTACCAGCCGAGCCCTTCAGTGCACGGGCCCCCGCGAGTCGTCATCGGCCGGTGGATGCGGCAGGTTCCGCAGCAGCTCACGCGTACGCGTGTCCGCTTCATCCAGCCGGATGAGCAGGTCCTCCTGTCTGTGCCGCTCCTCGCCGTGCAGCAGCGCCCGCTTCGTCCACGCGCGAGCGCACCAGGTACAGGACATCCACGCCTCCACGCACGTGCGGATGGACATTCTCCCGTCCCACCATCGCCAGCACGCCCGTGCGCTCCAGCAGCCGCAGCGTCGGCGCATGCACCCGGGCCAGTGACAACGTGATGCCCCGGTTCGACAGATCCTCGTGCAGCCCCGCCAGCATGTCGGCGCCCGGCACGTCCAGGTCATCCGTCAGCTCCAGGTCCAGCAACACCTCGCGCACCGGCACCTTCGCGTCGGGCACTCGCTTCAGCACTTCGTCCCGCAGCGACGTGGCGTTGGCGAAGATCAGCCCTTCCTCCGGCCGGAAGACGTCCAGGCTGGGCAGGGTGATGGCGGAGGACTCGCGCTGCGTGGCCGCCAGGTCCAGCGTCCCAGGCACTCGCCCCAGCTTCAGCACGCCCGCCAGCACCGCCCCCGCGCACGTGAGCGCCACGAAGCGCGGCGTGCCCCGCTGCGCCATCGCGCCCTCCGTGGCGGCGGAGAGCACCGACACGCTGGCGGACACCGTGATGATGAGCTGCCGAACAGCGCATCCAACGCCAGCGCCGCAGGGGTGGAGTACAGAGCCGCCTGCGGAGGCATCCCCGCGAGCCGCGCGTAGGCCATGCCCTCCGGGATGTGCGGCACCGTCACCGTGAGCGCGCCCGCCCAGGTCCTTCTTCAGGCGCGTCCCGCCATAGCCCCGCGGCGAAGCGACGACGGAGCTGGCGCGGGTGAGCCATGGGGTGCCCATGCGTACGAGGTGGCCACCCGACCCGACAGGAGCATCGTCCAGTGGAGAGGGACGGCAGTGGCGCATCCGTCCAGTCACTCCGGCGACATGCGTCATGCATGATGGTGGTCATGCCTGCCGGACTGGCGCGAGGCTGCCGCGCATGATCACCGTCAGTGCATTCAAGTGGGTGCCGCCGTTCGCGCAGGGCGTGGTTCGTGACCTCCGGGTGCGGTGGGCGCTGGAGGAGGCGGGCCTGCCCTACGAGGCGCGGCTCATCGACCCCCAGGTTCAGAAGTCCGCGGACTACCGCGCGCAGCAGCCCTTCGGGCAGGTGCCGGTGTTCCAGGAGGACGGCCTGACGCTCTTCGAGTCGGGCGCCATCGTGGTCCACATCGCGTTGAAGAGCGAAGTGCTCTTCCCCACGGACGAGGCGGGCCGGGCGCGCGCGCTCACGTGGGTGTTCGCGGCGTTGAACTCGCTGGAGATCTACGTCCAGCAGCTCGCGGAGATCGACCTGTTCTCGCCGGATGCCCAGTGGGCGAAGCTCCACCGGCCCGACGTGGAGAAGCAGATCCACCACCGCCTGGGCGAACTGGCCACGTGGCTGGGAGACCGCGAGTACCTGGAGGGTCGCTTCACCGCGGGCGACCTGATGATGACCACGGTGCTGCGCATCCTGCGGCACACCGACGTGCTCGACGCGCATCCCACGCTCAAGGCCTACAAGGAACGCTGCGAGGCGCGGCCCGCGTTCCAGCGCGCGCTGGCCGCGCAGATGGAAGTCTTCAAGCAGCACGAGCGGCGCGAGGCCTGACGCGCGGGGCATGACGCGGTGTGTCCGGGAGGGGGATTTCGCGCTATCCTGCGTTTCCCCTCCCAGGAGCGTCCCCCATGCCCCGTGGCATCTTCAAAGCAGGCTCTGGCCCCTCGCTGCCGCCGAAGCGCAAGCACGACGACCTCACCTCGCCCATCCGCAAGCCGGTGGCGGAGGGGCCCCAGGCGAAGAAGCAGCGGACCCAGGAGACGCTGCCGCAGCAGCAGGTGCAGAAGCCGCCCACGGACCCCTCCATGCACGCCGCCTACGACAAGATGGCGCATGAGGAGATGCTGAAGAATCCGAAGTACGCGGCGCTGGCGAATGACGCCTCGCAGGCGTCCGATGGCAAGACCCTCAATGTCGTCACCAAGGACCAGGTCCAGGGCGGCATGTTCTACGCGGGCCCGAAGCAGATTGGCCTGCGGCCGGACCTTACGGGCCCCAAGCGCGCTGGCGTCATGGCCTTCGAGATGACGAACGCCGCCCAGCAGAAGAAGTTCAGCAAGGTCACGGGCGACGCCTTCCAGAACGAGGTCAACGCGGCGCTGGGCAAGCAGCACGTGGGCGGCGACATGCCCGCCCGGCGGGAGAACTTCGCCAAGAGCATGGAGCGCATCGAGTACGACGGCATCAAGCGCCACCATGAGGTGATGAAGGACGGCATCCAGAACCAGGGCTGGCCCAAGGAGATGGACCGGTTCGGCAAGCGGCTGGAGGGCGCGGACCCCAGCTTCGACAGCTACTGGGCGCGCCAGAACGTCCCGGACGCGAAGACGGGCAAGAGCCACTCGGACGTCTACCGCACGCAGTTCGACAACATCCACGCCAAGGCCGCGGAGCTCGTGGCGAAGAGCAAGCAGCAGCAGGGCATTCCGTAGGTCCCTGGCCTCGCGCGCCGCTTCGCGCTAGGGAGGGAGTCATGTCCTCCGCCCTCCAGACCCGTCCCCGGAGTGAGCTTGCCTCCGGGCGCTTCGGCCAGACCCGCTACATGCTCCGCCGGAAGTTCTTCAAGATCTTCGGCGGCGCATTCCACATCTACGACGAGGCGGGCAACGTCGCCTTCTACTCGAAGATGAAGGCCTTCAAGCTGAAGGAGGACCTGCGCGTCTACAGCGGGGAAGACATGCAGGAGGAGCTGATCACCATCCAGGCCCGCAGCATCCTGGACTTCGGCGCCACCTACGATGTCACCGACGCGGCGACGGGAGAGCGCCTGGGCGCGCTGCGCCGCAAGGCCCTGAGCTCCATCCTGCGCGACACCTGGCTCATCCTGGACGCGGACGGGCAGGAGGTGGGCAAGGTGGAGGAGGACAGCATGCTGCTGGCGCTCGTGCGGCGCTTCCTCACCAACCTCATCCCGCAGACCTTCACCGGGACCCTGGGCAGCGAGCAGGTGTTCAGCTTCCGGCAGCACTTCAACCCGTTCATCCAGAAGATCGACCTGGACTTCTCCGTGGACACGCAGCGCCGGTTGGATCGGCGTCTGGGCATCGCCGCGGCGGTGCTCCTGTGCGCGATTGAAGGCCGTCAGTCCGGCGGCGGGTGAAGACGCCGCGTCGCGCATTCCCTGCGCCAGCGGTCTTCAGCGCACGCTGGCCCAGAAGGGCTTGAGCGCTTCGCGGCTCGTCGCCAGCGCCGCCCGCGCGTCCGCGTTCACGGTGCCGGACGCGAAGCTGTCATCGCGCCCCGCCAGCACCTCGATGCACGCGTGCACGGAGTTCGACAGCCCCTCCAGCGAGTAGCCACCCTCCAGCACCAGCGCCAGCTTCCCGCCAGAGACCTCCTCCGCCAGCTTGCGCACGGCGGTGCACATCGCCGCGAAGCCGCGCTCGGTGACGTCCATGCCGCCAATCGGATCCGCGCGGTGCGGGTCGAACCCCGCGGACACCAGCATCAGGTCCGGCCGGTACGCCTGGGCCACGGGGAGCAGCAGCTCCTCGAAGATCATCCCGTAGTCCGCGTCCGTGTTGCCGCCCGGCAGGCCGCAGTTGACCGTGAAGCCCTGGCCCTCTCCGCGCCCCACCTCCGGCGCCGCGCCGCTGCCCGGGTAGTAGGGGAACTGGTGCACCGACTGGTAGAGCACGTCCCTGCGCCCCCAGAACGCCGCCTGCGTGCCGTTGCCGTGGTGCACGTCCCAGTCCAGCACCAGCACTCGCTCGGCTCCCAGCCTCCGTCCGGCCTCCGCCGCGATGGCGACGTTGTTGTAGAGGCAGAAGCCCATCGCCCGGTCCGGCTCCGCGTGGTGGCCGGGCGGACGCACCAGCGCGAACGCGTTCTTCGCCGTCCCCGCCATCACCGCCTCCACGGCCTGCACCGCCGCGCCCGCCGCCAGCCTCGCCGCGTCGATGCTGTCCGGCGACACCGCCGTGTCCTCGTCGATGCGCTCGAAGCGGCCTCCCAGCTTCTCCATCGCGTCCAGGTGTGCCGGGGTGTGCACCGCCAGGATCTCCGCGTCCGTGGCGGAGCGGGGATGGCTCATCACCGTGCCCGCGACGGGGTTTCGCGCCAGCATCTGGAGGATGCGCCGCAAGCGGGCGGGCGACTCGGGGTGGCCCTCGCCGGCGTCGTGCTGGAGGAAGAGCGGGTCGGTGAGCAGCAGCGTCGCGGTCATTTCCTGGACCTTACGCATCCTGCTCCCGGGAACCCAGCGTCCGTCCCTGGCAGGCGGGGAAGTCCGTTCCTTGCCCTGGATGGGCCACCCTCCCTACAGTGCGCGGGCCTTGCCACGTCGCCTCAAGAAACCCGGTCTCCGGGGCATCCTCCTGGGTTCGTTCGGCCTCGCGCTGGCCGTCATCCTGGGGACGCTCTACTTCGTCGTTCCCCGCCAGGTGGGCAACCACCTGAGGGAGCGCCTGGCGCTGCACGCCCATAACAAGGCCAAGGAGGTCATTGCCCTGGTCGACAGGCAGTCGGGCACCCAGCCAGTGCCCAACCTGGAAGGGCTCTACCGCCTGGATGACGACTTCAGCGTCGTGGCGGTGCTGGATGCCCAGGGCGTGCCCCGCGCCACCTTCCCCGCGTCGCCGCCCACCTGGTTCACGAAGGGCCTGGAGGACCGCCTCCAGCAGCGTCCCCTTCCTCCTCTGGAGCAGATGGAGTTCGCCAACGACGCCTGGGCGGTCTCCGACCCGGTGACGCTCTCGGGCGGAGTTCCCGGCGAGGTCGTCGTGGTGGTGGACGGGGCCCGGCTGGAGGGAGTGCTCACGGCCCTGCGCCACACGGTGCTGCTGGCCTTCCTCGTGGGCCTGGTGCTCTTCCTCCTGGTGGCGTTCCTCATCTCGCGCGCGTTCATCCTCCACCCGCTGGACGCGATGATGACCATGGCGCGCAAGCTGGCGGAGGCCGACCTCACCGGCCGCGCGGAGGTGCGCAACAACAAGGACGAGCTGGGCCAGCTGGCGGAAGCCCTCAACCGCATGGCCCAGTCCTGGCGCGACACGCTGGGCCGCGTGCGCGGCGTGTCCGACGTGGTGGCCGGCGTCATCGAGCAGATCCACCGCACCGGCACCACCGTGTCCTCCGGCGCGGGCACCGTGCAGTCGCGCGTGGAGGAGACGTCCTCCTCCATGGTGGAGATGATGGCCTCCCTGCGCGGCATCGCGGAGAACGTGGAGGTCCTCTACCAGAGCGCGGAGGAGAGCAGCTCCTCCATCATGGAGATGGCCGCCACCAACGACGAGGTGGCGGAGAACGTCCAGGCCATGGCCGCCAGCGTGGAGGAGACCACCAGCGCCATCGAGCAGATGACGTACTCCATCAAGGAGGTCGCCAAGAACATCGAGGACCTCTCCGCGTCCACGGAGGACACCTCCTCCGCCATCAGTGAGATGGACGCCGCCATCGGTCAGGTCGACGCCAACGCCAACGAGACGGCCCGCCTGTCCGAACAGGTCTTCGAGGACGCGCAGACGGGCGTGGAGGCCCTGCGCAAGACGCTCTCCGGCATCGACCGCATCAAGGACACCAGCCGCACCGCCGCGGGCGTCATCGACAGCCTGGGCCGACGCATCAGCGAGATTGGCAACATCCTCAACGTCATCGACGACGTGGCGGAGCAGACGAACCTGCTGGCCCTCAACGCCGCCATCATCGCCGCGCAGGCGGGCGAGCACGGCAAGGGCTTCGCGGTGGTGGCGGAGGAGATCAAGGACCTGGCTGAGCGCACCGGCGCGTCCACCAAGGAGATCGCCGAGCTCATCCGCGGCGTGCAGGAGGAGAGCCGCAACGCCGTGGTGGTGATGAACCAGGGCGTCAAGAGCGTGGAGGAGGGCGTGCTGCTGGGCCGCGAGGCGGAAGGCGCCCTCAGGAAGATCAACGACAGCACCCAGAAGTCCACGCAGATGGTGAAGGCCATTGCCCGCGCCACGGTGGAGCAGGCGCGCGGCAGCAAGCAGGTCACGGCCGCCATCCACCGCATCTCCGCCACCGTGTCGATGATCTCCCAGGCCTCCAACGAGCAGGCCCGGGGCGGCGAGCAGATCATGAAGAGCGCGGAGCGGATGAAGACGCTCACCCAGCACGTGCAGCGCTCCAGCCAGGAGCAGGCGCACGGCAGCAAGCAGATCACCCGCTCCATCGAAAGCATCAACGAGATGGTCACCCACCTGAACCGCGCCCAGAAGGAGCAGACCAAGGGCAGCGAACAGGTCCTCAAGGCCGTGGAGACCATCAAGGGCGTGTCCGAGCACCAGACGCGCTCGGTGCGCCAGCTGGAGGAGGCCATCGACAACCTCACGCGCCAGGCCGAAATCCTCCGCGCCGAGGTGCGCCGCTTCCGCGTCTGACGCACCAGCCGTTCCCCGTTGAAGGCCTCCATGCCCGAGTCGTCCGAGTCCGCCTCCCCCCGTCCCGTGTCCGAGCGCGCCGTGGTGCTCCTCATCGGCGCGGTGCAGTTCGTCAACATCCTCGACTTCGTGATGGTGATGCCGCTGGGCCCGGACTTCGCGAAGGGGCTGGGCATCGAGTCCTCGCACATCGGGACCATTGGCGGCAGCTACACCGCCGCCGCGAGCGTGGCGGGACTGCTGGGCGGCTACTTCCTGGACCGCTTCGACCGGCGCAAGGCGCTGGCCGTGTGCATGCTGGGGCTCGTGGCGGCCACCGCGGCGGGGGGACTCGCGGTGGGGCTGTCCACGCTGCTGCTGGCGCGGGTGTTCGCGGGGCTCTTCGGCGGACCGGCGACGGCGCTGTCCCTGTCCATCATCGCGGACCTCATCCCGGTGGAGCGCCGGGGCCGGGCGCTGGGCGCGGTGATGGCGTCCTTCTCCGTGGCCTCCGTGCTGGGCGTGCCCCTGGCCTTGAAGGTCGCGGAGCTGGGGAGCTGGCGGACGCCCTTCTTCGTGGTGGCGGCGCTGGGGCTGGTGTTGGTGGTGGCCGCGCTCGGGCTCCTGCCGCCCGTGCGCGGGCACCTCAAGCCCGGCGGCAGCGCGACCCGGGCCCCGGGCGTGGCGCAGCTCCTGGGCAACACCGACGTCCAGCTGTCCTACCTGATGACGGCGCTGGTGATGATGAGCGGCTTCATCGTCATCCCCAACATCTCCGCCTACCTCCAGCAGAACCTGGGCTACCCGCGCGAGAACCTGTGGATCCTCTACGCCGCGGGCGGCATCGTGAGCTTCTTCACGCTGCGGCTGACGGGGCCGCTGGTGGACCGCCTCGGCTCCTTCCGCATCGGCACGGTGGGCGTGGTGCTGGCGGCCCTCACCACGTACGTGGGCTTCATCCACTACCCCGCGTGGCTGCCCATCCCCCTGCTGTTCATGGTCTTCATGCTGGCCATGGGCGTGCGCAACGTGGCGTACAACACGCTCACCTCGCGCGTGCCGGACAACCCGGTGCGCGCCCGCTTCATGTCGCTGCAGTCCGCGACCCAGCACATGGCCTCCGCGGTGGGGGCCTTCCTGTCGTCGCGCCTGCTGGTGGACCTGCCGGACGGGACGCTCGGCGGCATGGACACCATCGCCTGGGTGTCCATCGGGCTGGCGGCGGGTGTGCCCGTCATGCTGCGGGTGGTGGAGGGGCGGGTGCGCTCGCGCGAACAGGCCCGGGCCCTGGCGGTACCCCCGGCCCAGGGGATGGCCGCGCCGCTGTCACCCGAGGCCCACTCCCACGGCTGATGGGGCAATGTGCCCCAGGGGAGCATGGGAGTGGGGCGGGGAGCCCGGCCGCCCGCCTCCCGGACACGAGGCCAGACGGACGCTGGACGGTTGCTGACGGTTGCGCGGGCCGCCTGTGGGCGCGATAACCCCTGGACGTCCCCTCCAAGGGGATGACGACCACCCATGTTCAACATCGGCGCAGGCGAAATGGTGTTCATCCTGGTGGCCGCGCTGATCGTGCTCGGCCCCCAGCGGCTGCCTGAGCTGGCGCGGGCCATCGGCAAGTTCATGCGCGAGTTCCGCCGGCAGACGGACGACGTGCGCAACGTGGTGGAGCGCGAGTTCTACGCCATGGACGAGGACTTCAACCGCATGCCCCCGACGCGCCCGGGCACGCGCGTGCCGTCCCCGCCGCCGGAGCTCGCCCCGTCCTCCCTCCCGGACGCTGCCCCCGCCAACGTGCTCGCCGAGCCCGCCCCCGAGCTCGCCGCGACGGTGGACCCCGCCAACGTGCCCGCTCCCGCGGAGGCCGCCGTGGCCGTGGCAGTGGACGCTGCTCCCGCCGCGGACACGCAGGCCGCGGCGCAGACGGGTGCGGCGCCGGCGCAGGACGAGAACGGCCTTCCGCAACTCGCCCCCATCCCGGGCACGGTGGCGCGCAACGCGCCGAAACGGAGCTGAGCCCTGAATCGCCAAGGGGTTGACCTGTCGGATTTCCGGATGAGCCTGTCGGAGCACCTCACGGAGCTGCGCACGCGGCTCGTGAAGTGTTCGCTCGCGGTGCTCGTGCTGGGCGCCGTGTCGCTCATCTTCGCCAAGCCCATCTTCGGCGTGTTGATGCGGCCGGTGTTGGACGCGCTGCCCCCGGAGGGGCGCTCGCTCGTCTACACATCCGGCATCGAAGAAATCAACGTGCTGATGAAGGTGGGCGTGTACTGCGGCATCTTCCTCACCACGCCCGTCATCCTCTGGCAGATCTGGGGCTTCGTGGCGCCGGGGCTCTACCCGGAGGAGCGCAAGTACGCATCGCCCTTCGTGGTGCTGGGCTCCGTCGCGTTCATCGTGGGCGCGCTGTTCTGCTACTTCCTGGTGCTGCCTTCCATGTTCAAGTTCCTCCTCAACGAGGAGGAGACGCTCGCCCTGGAGCAGCGCTTGGACACCGCGCGCATGGGCGGAGAGGACGCGCTGCGCTTCCTGCGCATAGGCGAGGTGGAGCGCGCCGGCCACGTGGCCAAGGAGACCAGCGCCGCGCTGACGGCCGTGGGTGAAGGCCAGGTGAAAGAGCCGGAGGTGGCGTCCGCGAAGAGCGTGGAGCTCACCGCGCGCCTCAAGGGCCTGGGCGACCTGCTGGACGCGGCGGCGGACGGGTTGGGTGTGCCCGCGCGCGGCGTGCTGCGCCAGGCGGTGGAGAAGCGCGTGGAGGCGGTGACGGCCTTCGGCAAGCAGGACTACGTCGCGTCGGAGGCCGCCATGGACCAGGCGGCCAGCCTGCTCGCGGGCGTGGCGCCCACGCGCGCCGAGGAGATGTCCGGCCTGTGGCGGCTGCAGAAGGAGCTGGCCAAGGGCCACGCCGAAGCGGAGGCCGCGCGCTGGACGCGGCCCATGCTGACCATGAACGAGCAGCTGTCACTGGTGCTGCTGCTCATCCTCGCCTTCGGCGTCATCTTCGAGCTGCCGCTGGTGATGGCGCTGCTGGGCATCGTCGGGGTGGTGCAGTCGAGCTTCCTCATCCGCTACCAGCGCCACGCGTTCGTGGTGTGCCTCATCGCGGCGGCGATTCTGACGCCCACGGGTGACGTGGTGAACCTGTCGCTCATGGCCGGCCCCATGCTGCTCTGCTACGAGCTGGGTGTGCTGGCGGTGTGGCTCATCGAGAAGCGCCGTGCGAAGGCGGAAGCCTCCACGGACATCACCCCGGCGGCGTAGACTCCCGCGCGCATGAAGAGCCCCGCCGCGCGCCTGATGATGGACCTGCGGTACCTGCGCGCGTTGTCGCGGAGGTTCCGCAGCACGTTGCTGCTGGCGGCGGTCATCTTCGGGGTGGGGCCGGCGCTGTACCACTGGCGCTACGTGGGGCCGGACGGGGACCGCATCTCCTACGGAGAGGCGCTGCACCACGTCTACTTCCTGCTCTTCGGCCAGCCGTCGCTGCCCTACGTGAGCGACTGGTTCGTGGAGACGCTCAACATCCTCATCCCGCCGGTCAGCATCGCGCTGGTGGTGGATGGCGTGGTGCGCTTCGCGTACCTCTTCTTCGCGCGGCACAAGAACGACAAGGAGTGGGTCACCGTGGTGTCCGAAACGATGAAGGGCCACGTCGTCGTGTGCGGCGCGGGACGCGTGGGCTACCGCGTGGTGACGCAGCTGCGGGAGATGGGCAAGGACGTCGTCGTGGTGGAGAAGCGCGAGGACGCGACGTTCGTGTCCGCGCTGCGCGACGAGAACATCCCGCTGCTCATCGACGACACGCGCAGCCCGCTGTGCCTGCCGCGCACGCACGTGAAGAAGGCGTCCGCCATCGTCTGCGCCACGGACGACGACCTGGCGAACCTGAACATCGCGCTGGACGCGCGGCGGCTGAACCCCGGCATCCGCGTGGTCATCCGCCTGTTCGACGACGACCTGGGCGCGAAGGTGCGCGACACGTTCAAGGCGGAGGCCCTGTCCAGCTCCTCGCTGGCCGCGCCCGCCATGGCGCTGGCGGCGTTGGATCCGCGGCTCGTCCACTCGTTCCGCATTGGCAAGCACCTGATGGTGGTGTCGCTGTTCGTGGTGCGGGAGGGGCTGCCGGGGATGAACATCTCCCAGGTGCGCGACCGCTTCGGCGGGCTGGCCCTGTCGCTCATCCGGGGCGAAGAGGAGACGCTGCACCCGAACGGTGACGTGGTCCTCCAGGTGGGGGATCAAATCACCGTCCAGGCGTCCTATCCGGAGTACTGCACCCTGCGCGCCTTCACCGGTGAGGCGGACGCGCCGGCGTACGCGGACCACGACAACTTCCTCATGCCGGGCTACCGCCCCACGGGGTGAGGTGCCTGACGGCCGCTGGAAGTTGCAGGGCACCTCGAAAGATGTCGCACCGTCCCTCCTAGGTTGGGACAACAAGATGGGTCAGACAGGAGTGTCCATGTCGACGGGCCGGGTCGCGGGTGGTGGCTATCAAGCAGGGGTGCGGCGCTCCTTCGCGGTGGGCTCGGAGATGGCCTGGGCCGCGTGGGGCGAGGCGTCGGGACTGGCCCGCTGGGTTGGGGGCGGCGCCCAGGCGCTGACGGAGGGCGAGCAGGTCGCGCTCGCGGATGGGACGCGCATCACGGTGGTGCGTCAGGTCCCGCCCAGGCAGCTGCGCCTGCGTTTGGAGCGGGACGACTGGCCCCGTGCGCGCACCGTGCAGCTTCGCGTGTTGCCGTCGGTGCATGGCGTCACCGTGGCGCTGCATGCGGAAGGGCTGCCGGACGCGGATGCGCGTGAAAAGCTGCTGGCGCGCTGGACGCGTGCACTGGAGGGCTGGAACGCCTTCTCCGGACGGACCGTGGAGGTGACCCGCGAAGGGGCTCCGAAGCGCGAGCCCGCGGGGAAGAAGGGCGCGAAGAAGCCTCCCGCGCTGGAGCAGGGCCTCGCGAAGCAGGGCGCGGCCTTGCTGAAGAAGCACGGCCCCGCACGAGGCACGAAGAAGGCCGTGGCCGCGAAGCAGCCCCGGGCCGTGAAGAAGGCGGGCGGTGCGAAGAAGGCTCCGGTCGCGAAGAAAGCCGTGGCCGCGAAGAAGGCCGTGGCCGCGAAGAAGGCCGGGCGCACGAAGTAGGGCGCAGCGCGGCTGGTGACCGCTGTTGGCGGGCGGTGACTCCAGTCACCAGGGACGGGCCCCGGTTCGTCCCACCGCGCCTCGCGCGTTTCCAAGGACATCAAGCACTTGGCCTCGAGCAGGTGTCGGCCCATGGGTTGGCATGTCCCCTGCTGTAGGTGTTCCTCGTCAGCAGCACTCAAGCTCCCGAGGAAATCCCCATGGTCATCGCGCCCGGTTCCGCCCGCCTCGCTTCCTTCCGCGTCCCCTCCCAGGACTTCGCCTCCCGTCCGGATGCCGTGTCCGGCGGCAGGGTGCAGGGCGGTTCCTGCCAGAAGCCGGGTTCGGGCTCGGTGTCCTCGTTCCAGCAGGACGGCTTCAGCGCGGGCCCCGCGAAGGGCGCGCAGTGGAAGCAGTTCGCGGAGGGGCTCGAGGACGTGGCGAAGCAGCTGCAGCAGCTCGTCCAACTTCTCCAGACCCAGATGGGCGGCGCCGCTGCCCCCGTGGACGGCGCGGCCGGAGCCCAGGCTCCGTCGGGCGTGTCCGGTGCATCCAGCAAGGGTGGCGCTCCCAGCGTCGACGGTGCGCCCAGCACGGGCGGCGCGCCGGGCGCGGGTGATTCGTTCCAGACCGGCTCCACCCAGTCGGCCGGTGCCACCGGGGACGCCCCGAAGGGCGAGGTGGGCGATTGGATCAAGCAGGCCATGGAGATCCTCAAGGCCGCTGGCGTCCCGGTGGACAAGATGAACCCGCAGGACATCGCGAAGATCATCCAGCACGAGTCCAGTGGGAACCCGAACGCCATCAACCTCTGGGACCAGAACGCCAAGGATGGCCACCCCTCCATCGGCCTGATGCAGACCATCCAGCCCACGTTCGACGCGCACAAGCTCCCGGGCCACGACAACATCCGCAACCCGGTGGACAACATCATCGCGGCGGTGCGCTACGCGGTGGACCGCTACGGCTCCGTGTCCAACACGCCGGGCATCCAGGCGATGAACGGCGGCAGTGGCTACGTCGGCTACTGAGCCGGCCTATCGCCCCCGCAGGTTCTGGGCGATCTTCAGGATGTCCGCGAGGACGCCGGCCGCCGTCACGGGGCCGCCGGCGCCCGCGCCCTGGACCAGCAGCGGGTAGTCCGCGTAGCGCTCCGTGGAGAAGGCCACGAACGCCTCCGAGCCGCGCAGCCGCGTCGCCGGATGCTCCTTCGGCACCGCCACCGGGCCCACCCGCAGCACCGGCCCGTCCTTCGCCGCCGGGTCGATGCGCGCCAGGTAGCGCAGCACCTTGCCCTCCGCGCGCAGTCCCTCGATGCGCGAGGTGAACGTCCGGTCCAGCTTCTCCAGCCCCGCGAGGAAGCGCTCTACGTCCGCCTCCTCCAGGTATTCGCGCGGCACGAACGGCTCCACCTCCACGTCGTCCAGCGACAGGCTCAGGCCCTGCTCACGCGCGAGGATGAGCGCCTTGCGCGCGGCGTCCGTGCCCGCCAGGTCCTCGCGCGGGTGCGGCTCCGTGAAGCCCTTCTCGCGTGCCGTGCGCACCGCCTTCGACAGCGGCACGCCCTCCATCAACTGCTGGCTCAAGTAGCCGAGCGTCCCGGAGAACGAACCCTCCACGCCGTGCACCCGGTCCCCCGTGCGCACCAGGTCCTTCAGCGTCTGGATGACCGGCAGCCCCGCGCCCACCGTCGTCTCGTAGTGGTACGCGCGGTGGTTCAGGTGCGCCGTGCTCCGCAGCCGCTCCCAGACGTCGAGCGGCTGGGTCAGCGGCTTCTTGTTCGCCGCCACCACGTGGATGCCGCTGCGGAACGCTTCCAGGTACAGCTCCTCCATGCCCTCCGACGCCGTGCAGTCCACCAGCACCGGCACGGGCAGCCGGCGCAGCGGCTCCAGCAGCGCGCGCACCACGGGTGGTGACGCGCCCTCGGGCACGGACTGGATGCGCTCGCGCCACTGCTTCAGCGGGATGCCCTCCGGTGAGAAGAGCACCCGCCGGCTGTCCGCGAGCCCCACCAGGTTGAGCTGGATGCCGTGCCCCTGCGCCAGCGACTCCTGGAGCGTGCGCAGTTGCTCCAGCAGCTGGCTGCCCACCACGCCATGGCCCAGCACCAGCAGGCTCACCTCTTCATGCGCGAAGTGGAAGGCCGCGTGCACCGTGCGCACCGTCAGCGCCGTCTCCGCCCCATCCACGATGAACGAGATGGAGCGAGCGCTCGCCGTCTGCGCGATGGCGCGCACGTTGACGCCCAGCGCGCCCAGCGGTTGGAACAGCCGTCCCGCCACGTTGGCGCCCTGGCCCATGGCCTCCGCCACCAGCGCCACCTGCGTCACCGGCGCGCGCACCTGCGGCGGCTGCAACGCGCCGCGCTCCAGCTCTGGCGCCAGCTCCCGCCGCAGCACCTCCTCCGCGCGGGCCGCGTGCGCCCGGCGCAGCACCACCGCCACTGAGCGCCCCGGCGACGACTGCGCCGCCATCCACGCGTCGATGCCCGCGGCCTCCAGCGCTTGCAACGCGCGAGGCCCCACTGGTCGCGCCGCCTCCTCCGTGCCTCCCTCCAGGCCCAGCAGCGCCAGGTCCTCCAGCGACACCACGCACGTGGGCACGCTGCCGTTGCCCGCGCCGCGCACGTCGATGAGCGTGCCGGGCTCGTCGGGCTGTTGCAGGTGGCGCACGCGCAGCGGGATGTCCGCGTCGCGCAGCGTGGACAGCGCGCGAGGGTGCAGCGTGGGCAGGCCCAGGTACACCAGCTCCAGCGCCTCCGTGTAGCTCAGGTGCGGCACCGGCCGCGCATCCGCCACGTGCAGCGGATCCGCCGTCATCACCCCGGGCACGTCCGTCCACAGCGTCAGCGGCGTGCCCAGCAGCACGGACAGCACCGCCGCTGTCTCGTCCGCGCCCTCCACGCCCAGCGTCGTGGAGCGGCCATCCACCGCCGTCCCCCGGCCACCCGCGTGCAACGTCAGCCGTCCCTCCCACGAAGGCCGCAGCGTGGCCACCCGGGCGCGGGTGTGCTCGCGATTCACTCGCGCCTGTCCGGGCTCACCCTCCGTCACCGTCCAGTCCGCCGCGTCCACCTCCAGCGACGGCACGCCGCGCGCACCCAGCAGCTTCGCCAGGAGCGCCGCCGTCAGCCGCTCGCCGGTGCCGCGCACCACGTCCTCCAGCGCGGGCCGCCGTTCGCGCACCAGGCTCGCGCCATCCAGCGCGCGGCGCGCGGGCTCCAGCAGCGACGCCAGCGTGCGCGAGCCGTCCGCCTCCACCGACGTGGAGCCCGGGGGCGCGCCCAGCCGGCGCTCGGCCTCCTCCAGCATCAACAGGCCCCGCGCGAGCAGGCCATCCAGCTCCTGCCGGGCCAGTGTGGAGTTGCCCTCCAACGCGATGGACAGCGCGGACTCCAGCCCCGCGGCGAGCCAGGGCGGTGACGACACGATGGCGGCGCGCGTGCTGCCCGCGTCGCGGCGCGACAGGTGCGTGGCCACGGACGCGAGTCCCTGGGCGGTGTCGAGCAGGAAGGGGGCGTAGCGGGTGATGCTCACAGGGGCGGTCATGAAGTCTTCCGGGCGCGGACGCCGGCAGTGGAGGAGAGGCGGGCGTCGCGGCCCACGCCCGGAGGCAGGGCCAGCGCGCGGACCAGCAGGGGCGCGAGCGCGTCCCATTCGATGAGGAATCCGTCGTGGCCGTGCACGCTGCACAGGGCCGCGTACTCGGCATGCAGTCCCTGCGCGCGCAGGCGGCGGGACAGGTTCTTCATGTGCTCGGGCGGGAAGAGCGCGTCCCGGTCGATGCCGATGGTGAGCGTGCTCGCGCGGATGCGGTCCACGCCGGGCCCGCCGTTCGGCGTGGGCACGCGCGTGAGGTCGTGATGGTCCATGGCGCCGAGCAGCGCCAGGTAGGACCGCGCGTCGAAGCGCGCCTCCAGCTTCGTGCCCTGGTACTCCAGGTAGCTCTCCACCGGGTACAGCGCGCGTGACGACCACGCCTGCGGACGCGGCTGGAGCGCCTCCAGTCCGGCCTCCGCGCGATAGGTGAGCGTCGCCAGCTGACGGGCCAGCTCCAGGCCTCGCCGGGGGGATTCGGGATACTCGGGGTCCAGCAGCACGGCCTGCCGGGCCACGTGGTTCCAGCCCACCACCCACGCGGACGCGGCCTCCGCCGTCGCGATGGGCACCATGCGCTGGAAGCGCTCCGGCGCGAGCGCCGCCAGGCACAGCACCACCATGCCTCCCAGCGAGCCGCCGGTGACGAGCGCCACCTCATCCACGCCCAGCGCGTCCAGCGCCGCGAGGATGGAGCGTGCCTGGTCCCACGGCGTGAGGGTTGCGGGGAGGCTGCGCTCATCCAGGCGCAGGTCGCCCTTGGGCAGCACCGGCGCCGGGCCGAAGCGCGTGTCGTCGGTGCGCTGCGGGAAGCCTTCGTCCGCGGGGCCGGAGGTGCCGTAGCAGGAGCCCAGGTTGTTGAAGCACAACAGCCGCACGCGCGACGGATCCAACGGCCGGCCATGCCCGATGACAGGGGCCCACCAGCCGCCTTCTCCTCCGGCGTTCATGTCCCCGGTGAGCGCGTGCACCAGCAGCACGGTAGGCACCGGATCCGGCGTGCGGCGGGGCCCGGTGCGGCGCGCGTCGGTGGCGGCGTCGCGCAGCTCGGAGGCGGTCCTCCGCACCACGCGCAGCCTGCCTTCTCGCGTCGCTTCCTCGGACTGCACGTGGGCACGGGACTGCAACCACGCGAGGTCCTCCGGGGGCCCCCACCACCAGCCGCGCACGAGGTGGGGCGCCACGCGGGCGCCGGCCTCCAGCGGCAGGTCCGGCAGCGACAAGTCGAAGACGCGCGGGGTCTCCGCGCGCGGGGGGATTTCCTGGCCAGGCCTCACGGGTCGCATGGCGTCAGACCGCGCTCAGGGCCTGGTCGAGGTCGGCCACGATGTCGTCCAGGTGCTCGATTCCCACGGACAGGCGCACCAGGTCGTCGGTGACGCCCGTGCTGGCGCGCTCCGCCGGGGTGAGCTGTTCGTGCGTGGTGGACGCGGGGTGGATGATGAGCGAGCGCGTGTCTCCGATGTTCGCGAGCAGGCTCCACAGCTTCACGCCGTCAATCACCTTGCGCCCGGCGGACAGGCCGCCCTTCACGCCGAAGGTGACGAGCCCGCCGAAGCCGCCCTGCAGGTACTTCTTCGCGTTGAGGAACGAGGGGTCGTCCTCCAGGCCCGGGTAGCGCACCCACTCCACCTTCTTGTGCTGCTTGAGCCACTTCGCCACCGCGAGCGCGTTCTGCGAGTGGCGCTCCAGCCGCAGCCGCAGCGTCTCCAGGCCCAGGATGAACGCGTGCGCGTTGAAGGGGCTGAGCGCGGGGCCGAGGTCGCGCAGGCCCTCCAGCCGGGCCTTGAGGATGAAGGCCGCGGGGCCGAAGGCCTCACGCAGGCGCAGGCCGTGGTAGCCGGGGTTGGGCTCGGTCAGCTCCGGGAACTTGCCGTTCTCCCAGGGGAAGTTGCCGCCGTCCACGATGACGCCTCCAATGGAGGTGCCGTGGCCGCCGATGTACTTCGTCGCGCTGTGCAGCACGATGTTCGCGCCATGGCGCAGCGGGTTGAAGAGGGCGGGGGACAGCGCGGTGTTGTCCACGAAGAGGGGCAGGCCCGCCTCGCGCGCCACGGCGCCAATGGCGTCGAAGTCCGGCACGTCCAGGCGCGGGTTGCCCAGCGACTCCAGGTAGAGCGCCTTCGTCTTCGGGCCAATGGCCTGGCGGAACGCGTCCGGGTTGCCCGCGTCCACGAACTTCGTGGTGATGCCCAGGCGCGCGAGCGTCACCTTGAAGAGGTTGTACGTGCCGCCGTAGAGGCTGGCGCCGGAGACGATTTCATCCCCCGTCTTGAGGATGTTGAGGATGCCCAGCGTCTGCGCGGCCTGTCCGGACGCGACCGCGAGCGCGCCCACTCCACCTTCGAGCGCGGCGATGCGCTTCTCGAAGACGTCCGTCGTGGGGTTCATGATGCGCGTGTAGATGTTGCCGAACTCCTTGAGGCCGAAGAGCGCGGCGGCGTGGTCCGCGTCGCGGAAGCGGTAGCTGGTGGTCTGGTAGATGGGCACCGCGCGAGCGCCCGTGGTGGGGTCGGGCGAATAGCCGGCGTGCAGCGCGAGCGTGTCGGGGTGCAGCGGGCGTTCGTTGGGCGTGCTCATGGCAAGGGACTCCTGTTCGCGTCGCTCCGGAAGGAACGCGCGTGCGTGAAGGCAGACGGGTGGTGGGGACGTCAGGGCACTGCGGGCGGCGGGGAGGACTTCAGGACACGGTGGGCGCTGCGACGCTCCTCGGCAGGGGTGCGAGAGCGGAGGCCCGGAACGACGAAGCCCACCGACCCTCGCGGGTGGGTGGGCTCCGGTTGGCTCGCCAGGGGCAGGCTGTGCGTCAGCCGGCCGCGGCGGGCTTGGGCCCACCCGGAACAGGCATCGAACACATGCACATGGCGGAGGTGACGAACATTCTGCGAGAAGAAGTAGACGCGATGGCGCGAGCTGTCAAGCCACCCTCCAGAACAGCACCGCATGTGTCGCGGACCCGTGACACCGATTCACTGCGTATTCCCAGAATGATGTCCTCCCGCCCTGTCCTCCTGTTGGCCTGTGTGTTCCTCGCCGCGTGCTCCAAGCCCGCGCCGCCCACGTCCGTGAATCTTCGCAAGAGCTTCCGCACGCAGCTGAAGGTGGAGCCCACGCAGCGAGCACCCGCGCCCACGCCGCCGAAGGAGCTGTTCGAGCTGGTGCGTTATCCCGCGCCGCTGGGCACGAACGCGGCCTACGTCACGCCCGTGCGCGAGGGCGCGAAGCGGCCGGCGGTGGTGTGGATCCACGGCGGGTTCAACTGGGGGCTCGACGACTTCGCCTGGGCGCCTTCACCGCGGAGCAATGATCAGAGCGCGCGGGCCTTCCGTGAGGCCGGGCTGGTGTTGATGCTGCCGTCGCTGCGCGGGTCGGACGACAACCCGGGCGCGCGCGAGTACTTCCTGGGCGAGGTGGATGACGTGGTCGCCGCCATCGACTTCGTGGCGAAGCGTCCAGACGTGGATCCCGCGCGCATCTACGTGGCGGGGCACAGCACGGGCGGCACGATGGCGTTGATGGCGGCGGTGCTGTCACCGCGTCTGAAGGGCGCCTACGCGTTCGGCCCGGTGGCCGACGTGTCGGGGTACGCGCACTATGTCCCGTTGCTGGGGCAGGCCCGGGGACCGGAGCTGTGGATGCGCAACCCGGTGAGCTACGTGGAGCACCTGCGTGTGCCCACGCAGGTCATCGAGGGTTCGGACGAGGGCAACATGGGCGCGTTCGAACTGCTGCGCGTGGCGGCGAAGGGCGCGCCGCTGTCATTCCTCGCAGTGCCTGGGGCCACGCACTTCAGTGTGCTCGCGCCGGTAACGGAGTTGCTGGCGAAGCGGCTCATGGAGGCGAAGGCGGACGGGCCTGCGGTACGGCTCATGGACGCGGAGGTCCGCGAGGCCGTCGCCGCTGAGCAGGAGTAGTCAGCGCACGCGCGCGTTCGCGGAGTAGGGCGGCAAGGGGCCAGGAAGCCCGGCTGGGCCTTCACGCGCTCCGCCCACGCGGTGACGGACGGGGTGCCTTCAAGCAGCTCACTCCGGTGAGCGGTTACCCGCCGCGCAGCGGCTGTAAGTCATTGTCATGCCCACCCGGCCGGTCCTTCATTCCTGGTCCGGGTGGCTGAATCCTCTCAGTCCCAAGACAGGGGGGGACATGACGATTCAGTTCGGGTTCATCGACCAGGGTGATGGCGCCAACCTGCGGACGCTTCCCGCGGAGATGAAGGGCTCCACCTGCCTGACGCCAGCGCCCCTGCCTCCGGGCACTCGGGTGAGCGTCATCCGGGACCATGCCCAGGCACCTGGCTGGTCCTACGTCTCGACCGTGGTGGGGGGATACCTGCTGCAAGGCTATGTGCAGACCTTGCGCATCACGACCCAACTGCCGGAGCCCGCGGCGACGCTCTATCCGGTCCGTCCAGGGGACCGCCTGGAGCCCATCGCCGCGCGCATCTACCGGCAGGCCATCCAGCCGGGGCGGGACCTGCGCTTCTACGAGAATGTCATTCATCACGTGAACGTGAAGAGTGGCCGCAAGGGGGTCCAGCGCGTCGACGGTGACGTGCGGCTGGTCGCGGGCGAGCGCATCTGGCTGGTGAGCATCGCCTTCGCCAACCAGCTCCAGGGAATCGTGTCGAGCGGCTCCATCACCCATGAGGCGATCGCCCAGGCGCGCAAGGCCGCCCGGCATCTGGAGGACGTCCTCACCTCCGTGAGGCAGGCGGACCAGTACTTCGGAGAGGTCACCGGCCAGTACGGCAAGGCCATCCTGGACAACTGGCTGGAAATCTCCGCGATGGTGGTGGGCTTCATCGCCGCGGAGGCGCTGTCCACCTTCCTGGCTGCGACGCCCACCGGCGTCGGACAGCTCGCGGCGGCGCTCATCCAACTGGGCCTGGCGGCGTTCGGAGCCCATGGCCTCATCGAGGCCGGAGGGGAGGCCCTGAAGCACGCGCAGCTGTGGCTCACCCAGGCCTGGGAGGCCAATGGCTCACCAGAGAATCTGAAGGAGGCCAGCAAGTCCTTCCTCCGGATGCTGGTGAGCATCGCGATGGCCGCGCTTGCGCTGATGGGCGCGAAGACCAACGCGGGACGTGGGCTCAAGCTGATGACGTCCGTGAGAATCACCCCGCCCCGCATCTACATGATGGCGGCGGGCCCCGGTGGTGCCTACGCGGGTGTCCCCGTGTTCCAGCCGGGCTCCATCACCGCCGCTCCGGCCATTCCGCTGCCCTTCAACCCCTGGAGCTCCGGCGCGCCTTTGCTGTCAAAGGCCGTCAAGGAAGGCGGGACGTCCAAGCCAGACTCCGAGCCCAGCCTGACCGAGCGCACGCTCAGCGACGCCGAGTTGGAGAAGCTGCTGGAGAAGCTCCCCAACTGGGACAAGCTCAAGGACTTCGTCGGACGCCGCATCCCGCAGGAGGGGACGCCTGAGTTCAACGCGTTCAAGCGGGAGCTCCAGGCCGCGGGCTATCGTCTGGAGAAGTTGAGTTCGGACTCCCAGCCCTACCGGCTGCGCCGTCCGGACGGGAAGGCCCTGGGCGACGAGTACGGGGCGCTCACGGTGACCGATGACGGGCTGGTGGTGCTCAAGGTCGGGAGGGGCACGCCCCGCCTCAGCATCTTCACCCGCTACCGGAAGAACTACCTGGACTGGGTGGAGAAGACCCAGGGCCCGGCGGCGCGGGCGGCGGCGGAGGTCCGGCTCTCCGCCGGTCATCCCATGCACCACCTCATCCCTGACGGGGTCGCCCAAACCCACCCGCTGATCCGCATGGCCATGGAGCGGCTCAAGGGCTACACGATTGACCGAGGGTCGAACATCCTCGACATGCACTCCGGGCTCAACGTGGAGGGCCAGCTCATCCACTCGGGCAGCCATCCCCACTACAGCAAGTTCGTGGAGCTCCGGCTTGAGGCCGCCCTGAAGAAGCTGCGCATGAAGGGGGCGCCCTCCAGTTGGACGCCGCAGGCCATCGAGGACGCGATCCTCAAGGTCGAGACCGAGCTTCGTCAGGTCATTCAATCCGGGACCCTGACGGAGCCGGCCATCAAGGTGATCCAGGAGCAGCACGGCGGTAAGGTGCTGACGGGAAAGAAGCTGGCCTTGCTGGAGCTGCCCTCCATGGGGAGTCACACACCACATGATGTATGCATTGATGTCTGATGCCTCCCACATCGAGGACGATGCGGATATCCACGACGTCAAACTCATCGAGTTCGACGGCTTCGAGGACGTGACGTTCTTCGAGCCCGGCATCGACTACCAGCGCCAGCAGGGCGCGCCCGAGGTCATGGAGTTCGTCGGCAACCTGGAGAGGATCGCCGGGCGCGACCACCTGCACAGCGCGCCCTTGATGTGGTTGCTGATCTCCCGGCGCATGGTGCGCGTGCTCGAAGCGGTGGGCCCGTTCCGCCACCGCCTCATCCCCACCGTCATCTATTCGGAACGCATCAGGCACCTCGTGAGCAAAGGGTACCCTCGGAGGCGAACCTGGCATTCGGTGACGGACCCTGCGCTGAAGAACGAGGACTTCGTCATCCTCCAGTTGCTGGAGCGGACCGATTGTCTCGACCGGGAGCGCACCCTCGTGAAGGGCGTGCCCTTCCACCAATGCGGTGAAGAGTTCCTGGGTCAGGAGGAGGCCGAGCCGCTCGTGCTCCGCCCTCCGCCAGGAGGTTTCCCGCCCGTGTTCTCCGTCCCCGAGTTGGTCTTTTACTGCTACACCGAGGAGGCACGACAGGCGTGTGCGCAGGCGGGGTTGAAGGGCCTGTGGTGGCGCCCCCAACCGTGAGCCCGTGACGGAGTTGCTGGCGAAGCGGGTGCTGGAAGCGAAGGCGGACGCGCCCACGGTGAGGCTCACGGACGCAGAGGTCCGTGAATCCGTCGCCGCCGAGCAGGAGTAGTCCGCGTCAGCGCACGCGCGCGTTCGCGGAGTAGGGCGGCAGGGGGCCCAGGAAGCCGGGCTGGGCCTTCACGCGCTCCAGCCACGCACGCACGGACGGGTAGGGCGCCAGGTCCACGCCCGCCTCCGGCGCCAGGTGCACGTACGCGTAGAGGCAGACGTCCGCGACGGTGTAGCGGTCCTCCACCAGGAACGGGTGCCGGCTCAGGTGCCGCTCCATCGCGGCCAATGCCCGCTCACCGTTCTGCACGCGGTTGCGGAGGACGTCGGACTCCGGTGGCTGCCGGCCCGTAAGCAGCCAGAAGCGTGCGGTGCCGAGGTTCGGCTCCACCGCGTTCTGTTCGAAGAACATCCACTGGTGCACCTGCGCGCGAGCGAAGCGGTCCTCGGGCAAGAAGCGCGTGCCCTCCGCCAGGAACAACAGGATGGCGTTGGACTCCGCGAGAAAGCGCCCCGGCTCCGGCTCCAGCACGGGGATGCGGCCGTCCGGGTTCTTCGCGTGGAAGTCCGCCGTGTGGCTCTCCCCCGCGAGGATGTCCACCGGCACCAACTCATACGCGAGCCCCAGCTGCTTCAGCAGCGTGCGGACCTTGTAGCCATTCGCGGAAGGCAGATAGTCGTAGAGGCGCATCCAGGCTCCAGCAAGAGGAGGCGCGCGACGCTACGGACTTCAATCCCCCCGCGCACTCCGCTTCTTGCGACGGAATCACCGCGAGAAGCGGAGCAGGGGACCCACGGTTACTGCGCGGTGGCCTCGTTCCACACTTCCGTGACGCGGCCCACCTGGTCGAACGCGCAGTGCTGCGCGCCCGGGATGACCTTGTCGTTCACCGGGACCCCGAGCCCGCCCAGGTACGCCTCCGCCTTCTCGAAGCGGGACATGGTGACTCAAGGGAGGCGAGGAGGCGCCTCTGTTCAGCAGCCAGTATACCGGGTATAGAATTCCAGCCTGGAAAGGAAATTCTTCCATGACTGGACGCGTGAACCTGATGGCGCCGGAAGTCCGGGCCAATCCCTACCCCGTCTACGCGGAGCTGCGCCGCACCGCGCCGGTGTGTCAGGTGGAACCCGCTGGGCTGTGGGCCATCACCCGCTTCGAGGACGTGGCCGCGGCCTTCAAGAACCCGCAGGTGTTCTCCTCCGCCGGGGTGCGGACGACCACCGCGCCGCCGTGGCTGGGGCACAACCCCTTCTCCGAGTCGATGATCGTCATGGATCCGCCGCACCACATGCGGCTGCGCACGCTGGTGAGCCGCGCGTGGACGCCCGCGGCGGTGAACCGGCTGGAGCCGCGCATCCGCGGCTTCGCGCAGATACTGGCGGAGCGGCTGTCCCCGGAGCGCGAGGTGGACTTCGTGGACGCCTTCGCCATGCCGCTGCCCGCGAGCGTGATTGGCGAGCTCTTCGCCTTGGACCCCACCATGACGGCCCGCTACAAGCGCTGGTCGGTGGACCTGTCCAGCGTGTCCGGCACGACGGAGAAGGACACCCACCGGCACGACTCCATCAAGGCCACCGTGCGCGAGATGGAGGACTACCTGTCCAACGTCGTCGCCGAGCGCCGCCGCCACCCGCAGGACGACATGGTGTCGGACCTGGTGAAGTCGCGCGTGGACGGCGAGGCGCTCTCCGACGCGGAGCTGATGAGCTTCCTGTTCCTGCTGGTGGTGGCAGGGCTGGAGACCACCGTGCAACTCGTCAGCCACTGCGTGCGCATGCTGATGGAGCAGCCGCACCTGGTGGCCCGGCTGCGCGAGAACCCGTCGCAGGTGGGGCGCTTCGTGGAGGAGGTGCTGCGCTACGAGCCCTCCGTGCACGGCCTGGTGCGCGTCACCACGAAGGAGACGCAGGTCGCGGGCGTGACGATTCCGGAGGGCGCGCGCGTGGCGCTGATGATCGGCTCCGCGTGCCGCGACGGCGAGCGCTTCAAGGACCCGGACACCTTCGACATGGACCGCGAGGGCGTGAACAACATGCCCTTCGGCCACGGCATCCACTTCTGCCTGGGCGCCCCGCTGGCCCGGCTGGAGGCGCGCGTGGGGCTGGAGGTGCTGCTGTCCCGCTTCACGCGCTTCACGCCCACGGGCCCGGTGAAGTGGAACACCTCCCTCACCGTGCGCGGCCCGCTGAGCCTGCCCCTCATCCCGCACGCCTGAGGCTCGCGGGACGAAGGAGCCTGCTTCACGCCTCGATGTCGAACGCGAGCGACACACGCTCGCCCGGGGCCACGTGCAGCAGGCCCTCGCCGGTGGCCAGCGCCCCGGCGGCGGCCGTCCACGGCTCCACGCAGACGAAGTCCTTGCCCTGCAGCGTCCACACGACGAGCAGGCGGAACTCCTGGCTCCACGACAGCTTCACGGGAGACAGGCCCGGCCCGCGTTCCAGCACCGTGCCCGGCGCGGAGTGGTCACGCAGGTGCATGTCCACCTCTTGCGCCGTGAGGTCCAGGCCGGTGAAGGGCACCTCGTGCTTCGCGCGGTTGTCCCACGCGTGCGTGGCGTCCGTCTCCACGCGCGCCTGGGCCTTCTGGGCCTGCGGCACGCGGAAGTACGGGTGGTAGCCCAGGTGCAGCGGCAGGGGCCGCGTGTCCCGGTTCTCCACGTCGAAGTCCACCGTGAGCCTCCGGCCCGCCAGCGAGAACGCCAGCTGCGCATCGAAGGCCCACGGGTACTGGCGCAGCGTCTCCTCCGACGACGTCAGCCCCAGCACCAGCAGCGACTCCTCCGCCTGGCGCACCGTCCACGGCAGCTTCCGCGCGAAGCCGTGCTGCGGCAGCGAGTACGCCTTGCGGTCCGCCGGATACGTGTCCCCGGGCAGGGGACCGGCGTTGGGAAAGAGCACGGGGATGCCCCCGCGCACGCTCTTCGTGAGGTCGGCGACGGTGCTCTCATCCAGATAGAGCACGTCCTCGCCGTCCACCACCATGCGCGTGACGAGCGCGCCGCGCGTGGGAATGACTTCCACGCGGCAGCCGCCGTCCTCCAGCGCATACGTCTCCAGCCCCGCGATGCCCGGGAACGGTCCGCTCATGGAACTAGATGGCCCCTTCCTTCGGGTCGCTGTCCATGAAGGGGTAGGGGACCTTCACCGGCGGCGCGAAGTTCTCCTTGATGGTGCGCGGGCTGGACCAACGGAACAGGTTGATCATCGACCCGGACTTGTCGTTGGTGCCGGACGCGCGGCTGCCGCCGAACGGCTGCTGGCCCACCACCGCGCCCGTGGGCTTGTCGTTGATGTAGAAGTTGCCCGCAGCGTTGCGCAGGGCGCTCATCATGTGCTCGATGGCCTTGCGGTCGCGCGCGAAGATGGCGCCCGTCAGCGCGTAGCTCGCGGACTGGTCGCACTCCTTCAGCGTCTCCTCGAGCTTCGCGTCCGGGTAGACGTACACGCCGACGAGCGGCGCGAAGATCTCCTCCGTCATGATGCGGTGGCGCGGGCTGTTGCACTGCACCAGCGTGGGCTGCACGAAGTAACCCTCGCTCTTGTCCGTGCCGCCGCCCGCGACGATGGTCGCGTCACCGCCGGACTTCGCCAGCTCGATGTACGAGGACACCTTCTTGAACGAGCGCTCGTCGATGACGGCGCCCATGAAGTTCCGGAAGTCCGCCACGTCGCCCATCTTGATTTCGCTGATGAGCGCCTGGAGGCGGGGCTTCAGCTTGGGCCACAGGGACTCCGGCACGTAGACGCGGCTGGCCGCGCTGCACTTCTGGCCCTGGTACTCGTAGCCGCCGCGCACGATGGCGACCGCGAGCGCCTCCAGGTCGTCCGCCGCGGACGGGTGCGCGAAGATGAAGTCCTTGCCGCCCGTCTCACCCACCAGCCGCGGGTACTGCTTGTAGCGGCCGATGTTCTCTCCCACCGTCTTCCACAGGTTGTTGAACGTGGGCGTGGAGCCGGTGAAGTGGATGCCGCCCAGGTGGGGGCTCGCCAGCACCGGGTTGCCCACCGTGGGGCCGTCACCGGGCAGCATGTTGATGACGCCGTCGGGCAGGCCCGCCTCGCGCATCAGCTCCAGGCTGTACCAGGCGCTCAGGGCCTGCGTGGAGGACGGCTTCCACAGCACCACGTTGCCCATCAGCGCGGGCGACAGACAGAGGTTCAGCGCGATGGAGGTGAAGTTGAACGGCGCGATGGCGAAGACGAACCCGTCCAGCGGACGGTAGTCCGTCATGTTCCACATCTGCGGCGAGTTGTCCGGCTGGATGGCCAGGATCTGCTGCGCGAAGTGGACGTTGTAGCGAAGGAAGTCGATGAGCTCGCACGACGCGTCGATCTCCGCCTGGTGCGCCGTCTTCGACTGGCCCGCCATGGAGGACGCGTTGAGCAGCGGGCGGTAGCGCGTGGCGAGCAGCTCCGCGGCGCGCAGGAAGATGGCCGCGCGGGCGTGGAAGGGCATCCGCGCCCAGTCCTCCTTCACGCTCATGGCGTTCTGGATGGCCTGCTCCACGTGGCCCGCGTCGGCCTCGTGCAGGGTGGCCAGCACGTGCTGGTGCCGGTGCGGCATGCGCACGGTGTCCGTCTTGCCGGACTTCACGTGCTTGCCACCGATGACGACGGGGATCTCGATGCGCTCCCCGCTCATGCGCTTGAGGGTGGACTGGAGCTCCGAGCGCTCCGGGGTGCCGGGGGCGTAGGAGAGGACGGGCTCGTTCTTGGGAGCCGGGACGCGGGGGATGGCGTTGAGCACGCGAGGACCTCGGGACGAGAGGAAGGGAAGTTCGGGCAAGGTATAGCCCTCCCCGTGTCCCAGGTCAGTGACAGAAGCGTGGGGCGTCCTCGCCGAGACAGAGGCGAAGGCCGCGCCTGCTTCCAGGCGCGTGCCCGGCGGCCGTCCGGTTCAGCCCTCGCCCACGGCCTTGGCGGTGGAGCCCCTCGCGCGCTGCAGCACGGCGTGCAGCTGCGCGATGAGGTACGGCGGCTTCACCGGCTTGACCAGGTACGCGTCCGGCTGGGGCTGCCCGGGCTCCAGGTCCGTGCGCGGCGGGTAGCCGCTGACGAACATCACCGGCAGATGCGTCAGGGAGGGCTCCGCGCGAACGCGGCGGCACAGCTCGTAGCCGTCGATGCCCTCCATGTTCACGTCCGACAGGAGCACGTCCGGCGGCTGCGCCAGCGCGTGCGCGAGCCCTGTCTCTCCATCCGCGGCCACCGTGCAGTCGAACTCACCCGACAAGAGCAACCGCAGCGTCTCGCGCATGGTCCAGGAGTTCTCCACGATGAGGACCTTGGGCTTCACGGTGCATCGACTCCTGGGGAAGCAACGACGGACGGCAAAGGGGGACGGCGCGCACAGCATCCCCCCGCGGTGCGCACCGGGCAAGAGGTCCCCCCTCACCCGTGAGAATTCCCGAAAGCCTCCACCTCACGGGTTTGCCGCCAACGCCGCTAACCCTCGGGCGGCGGGTTCACGAGCCCGCGCCGGGAAACCTCGGAGTCCGGCTCCTCGTCGCCTCGCGCCTCGCGCTCGGGCACCTCGTCGTCCTTCCATTCCGCGCCGCGCTCCACCTCCGCCTCCCAGCGCGTCTCCTCCAGCGGGCCCGGGTTCTCGTCCTCGCGGGCCGCGGCCTGGGAGCGCTCGCGGGCCAGCTCGGCGGCGCCGCGGTCCAGCGCGTCCTCCATCTGTCCCCGGTTGCGCGGTTGGAAGTTCTTGGAGCCCTTGTCCGAAGCCATGGTGTCACCTCCAACGGGAAGGTGGGACGCACCGGGATGACCAGGCAATGACGGCGCGTGCGCACGCCGCCTGCCTGGCCGTCCAGGTACGGGAAGGGCGATGTGCGCCGTCCCGCCGCGTCAGCGCGGTGCGGAAGGCGGACGCTGAGCCAGCGGCTGCGTGTCCTCCCGCGACAGGCGTTGGACCTCCGGTGCCACGTCCCCGGTGGGCGCGGCGATGCTGCACCGCGCGCCGCCATGCACCAGGCCCACCACGCGCAGCTGCTCGTCCACCAGCGGCGCGCCGGAGTCCCCCGGCACGCCGTGCATCGTGGTGAAGAGCGCGTTGGGAACGTCCGGCAGCGACGGGCAGCGGCCCCAGCGCTCCACCATCACCCGTTGCGGATCGCCGGGCCGGTCGTGGCGTCCGGTGAAGACGAGCATCGCGCCGGGGATGGGCAGCCCTTCGGCCACCTCCAGCGGCGCCACCGGCGCCTTCGCCTCCAGCTCCAGCACCGCCATGTCCCGGCCGCGATCCACGAACACGTAGCGGCCATTCAGCTGCCGGCCGTCCTCGAAGTTCGTCCGCTCCTCGCCCGCGTCCCGTGCGACGCAGTGGGCCGCGGTGAGGACGTGGCGGCCCTGGCCCACCACCACGCCCGCGCAGTGTCCGTCGCCCAGCGTCACCGTCGCGGCTTCGGCCTTCTGCAGCCCTTCGGTTCCGCCAGGGCCGGACTGGCCGCAGGCCATCCAGGCGGTCACGGCCGCGAGTGCCACCGTGGCGCCGCTCCACTTCCATGCACGCATGCCGCTTCCCCCTCCTCCCCCGGGCGACGGGCCCAGGGGTTCGAAGGAACGGTGTGCATGCGTGCGGGTGTGTCGTGGGAGCGGGTGTGGAAGTGGCTCCCCAGCAGGCGTCCGGGCGCAATGCCCTGTCTTCTTCCAGCAAGGCGGTGAAATAGAGAATGGCAGCAGAGCGTGCACCTGCTCGGATGTCCCGGAGGCGGTGTCACTGAAACGTGCTATTCCTCGCTACGTCTGGATTCTGGAATCCAGACCCTGGCCCCGGAAGCGGCCAGCCCTTTGGCTCGTGAGCGACGACGAGAAGACAACGGTATTGGATGAACGCACCCGCCCTCCGAGCACCTGGGGGGAGCGGATGCGTACGCCCATCACGTTGCCGGGCTCGGGCATCGGAGAGCGGCGCTCGCTGATTCCCGGCGTCATCGTCACCGGGCGCTACCGCGTGGAGTCGCTGCTGGGCGAAGGCGGCATGGGCCGCATCTGGCTGGCGGACGACCTGCAGGAGCGCCGGCGCGTGGCGCTCAAGGAGATGCACGTCCCCTCGGAGCTGTCCGCGGCGAAGGTGGAGGAGCTGGTGCTGCTGTTCCGGCACGAGTTCTTCGCCATGAAGAAGCTCCAGCACCCGTCCACGCTCAAGGTCTTCGACTGGGGCATGACGGAGGCCGGCAACCGCTTCATCACCATGGAGGTGGTGGGCGGCAATGACCTGAGCACGCTGGTGCGGGACGCGCCGCTGGACACGCGCACGCTGTATCGCGTGTTGATCCAGATGGCGCAGGTGTTGGCGTTCATCCACTCGCGCCTGTACGTGCACTGCGACATCAAGGCCAGCAACGTGCGCATCACCGAGTCCGGCGCGGTGAAGCTGATGGACTTCGGCGTGATGCACCAGCTGGGCACGCCCAGCCCCGGCAAGCTGAAGGGCACGCTGGAGTACCTGGCGCCGGAGTGGCAGCGCGGCGCGAGCATCGACGGGCGCGCGGACCTGTACTCGCTGGGCGTGATGGCCTGGTACCTGGCCACCCGCAAGCTGCCCTTCAAGCGCAATAGCCCCGCGGTGCTGCTCGCGGACCACCTGACGCGTCCGCCGCCGCGCCCCTCCACGCTCTGCCCGGTGGATCCGCAGCTGGAGGAGATCATCCTCCTCTTGATGGCGAAGGACCCGCGCGAGCGCTTCCAGGACGCGGGCGAGCTCTTGGAGGCGCTCTGCCACGCCAGCGGCGAGCCCGTCCCCGAGGAGCCGCTGTCCGCGCGCGCCAGCTACCTGCACGTGCCGGAGGTGGTGGGGCGCGAGGCGGAGCTGGAAGGGCTGATGAACGGCCTGGCGGAGGCGGACTGGGGCCAGTCGCGCGCGATGCTGGTGGGCGGCCCCGCGGGCGTGGGCAAGACGCGGCTGCTCCAGGAGTTCGAGCTCCAGGCGAAGCTGGCGGAGCTGCCCTTCGGCCGGGGCCAGTGCCGCGCGGAGGGGCTGTCCCCGCTGGCGCCGGTGGCGCAGGCCCTGCGCTGCCTGGTGCCGCAGACGCCCTCGGACTTGATGGAGCGGGTGAAGGCCCCGCTCGCGCGCCTCTTGTCGCCGGAGGTGCTGGAGGGCGACCAGGACGATCAGCTGCCGCGCGACGGCTCCGAGGAGAAGGCCGCCTTCTTCGAGGCGCTGACGGAGTGGACCCACACGCTCGGCGGGCGGCAGTCCTTCGTGCTGTGCTTCGAGGACCTGCAGTGGGCGGACAGCGCGTCGCTGGAGGCGCTCAACGTCCTCATCCGCGCGCTGCACGGCACGCGCGGCGTGGTGGTGGGCACGTTCCGCTCGCAGGAGCTGTCGCGCCTGAGCCTCGCGTTCCAGACGGTGGACGAGAAGCTCACGTCCCGCATGGACCTGGAGCCCCTGTCCGCCGAGCACGTGGCCAAGCTGGTGGGGCTGGTGCTGCCGGGATTGGACGTGCCGGAGGGCTTCGTGCAGCGGCTGCACGAGACGACCGGAGGCAACGCCTTCTTCGCCACGGAATGCCTGCGCATGCTGGTGGAGGCGGGCGCGCTGCGGCGCGTGGGCGGACGGTGGGAGGCGGAAGACGGACTGGGCACGCGACGGCTCCCCGCGAGCATCCAGGAGGCGGTGCTGGTGCGTCTGGCCAGCGCGCCGCCGGAGCAGGTGTCTCTGCTGCGCAAGCTGGCGCCCGCGGGCCGGATGCTGGACCTGCCGCTCTTGCGCGCGCTGTCCGGCCTGCCTGAGGCGGAGCTGTTCGCCGTGCTGGACGGCATCGTGGAGCGGCAGTTCCTCCAGGATGTCGAAGGCCGCTACGTCTTCACGCACGACACCGTGCACCAGGCCGTCTACGACAGCACGCCGGAGGCGGAGCGCCGGGCGTACCACGGTCAGGTGGCGCGGGTGCTCCAGGCGCTGCCCGCGGGGCGCTCGGGTGTGGTGCGCGCGGTGGGCTGGCACTTCGCGCGCTCGGACGCGCCCGCGGAGGCCATCCAGTCGCTGCTGGAGGCAGGCCATGCCGCCATCGAGGCGGAGGCGCTGCTGGAGGCCACGCTGCTCTTGAAGGAAGCGGCGGGGCTCCTGGAGTCCGCGCCGGACTTCCCGGGCCGCTCGGAGCAGCTCTTGCGCACGTGGGTGTCGCTGGTGGAGGTGGGCTACTCAAGTGATCCGCCGACGTCGGTGGCGTACGCGGAGCGGCTCTTCGCGCACTGGGCGGCCACGGTGGACGTGGAGGCTGGACGGCGCGAGGCGCTCTCCCGGCTGGAGTCCGCGCGCGTGGCCACGCCCGCGGAGCGCGAGGAGCTGCTCATCCCGCTCTTCCGCGAGGTGTCGGCGGACGGGCGGATGACGCCGGTGGACGTCTTCTGGAAGCGCTCCGAGCTGCAAATCCTCCAGGGCATGGCGCTGGCCATCCTGGGGCGCACGGATGAGCTGGAGGCGCTCATCGAGGGCGTGGCCGCCGAGCACCCTGAGGACTCGCCGTACCGGGCGGGGCTGTCCGTGGCGCGCTCGACGCTGTGCGCGTACACCGGCCACTGGGCGGGCGGGGTGGCCGAGCAGCGCAAGCAGGTGCAGCGGCTGCGCGAGTTCCGCGACGCGGTGGGGCGTCCGCCCCGGCGGCTGGCGTGGGCGCTGGGCATGGGCGGCTACCTGCTCAACGTGAACCTGGCCCTGCGCGGCGAGCCGCTGGACGAAGCGCTGCTGAAGGACGGGCTGCACCTGGCGGAAGCGCAGGGCTTCACCGACGTGCGCGCCTACCACCTCTTCGCGCAGGTGGCGCGCGCGGCCTTCACCGGCGACGGCGCCGCGTTCGCGTCCGCGCTCGCGCAGAAGACGGAGCTCGTGCGGCGGCTGGGCAGCCCCCGGTTGATGGAGCGCAACCTGGCCCTCTTCACGCCGCCGTACTACCTGGAGCGCGGCGAGCACGAGCTCGTCGCCGCGGTGGTGTCGCGCGGCGAGGCGCTCTCGCGCGTGCTGCCCGGGGACCGCTGGCTGCGCGCGCACGTGCAGGTGTACCAGGCGTGCCGCGACGTGCTCTTCGAGGACGCGGCCGCCGCGCGCGAGTCGCTGCCCCGCGCCCTGGAGTCCGCGCGGAAGGGCGGCCTGCGCATGGAGACGCTGGTGCGCGTGTACCAGTCGCGCTTCGAGCGGGAACAGGGCCGGCTGCCCGCCGCGCTCGCCGCCGCCGAGGCCGCGCTGGAGCGCGCCCTGGACCCGCGCTTCGCCAACCCCTGGGACGAAATCCTGGCCCGCCGCGCCCTGGCGCCGCTGGTGTCCCAGGAGGAGGGGGACGCGCACCTGCGCCACGCGCGCCTGCTGGCGGAGTCCACCGGCAACGTGCTCCAGATGGGCCTCGTGTACATGCAGCACGCGGAGCGGCACGGCACGCCGGGAGAGGCGATGCGGGAGCTGGAGATCGCCGAGCGGGCCTTCACCACCGCCCGGGCCACGCATCTGCAACAGCTTGCCCAGTCGCTGCGCGGCCCGCTGTCGCGCCAGCACGAGGACGTGAAGCAGAGCGCCTGACGGCCGGGTCGTGCTTAGGATGGGCCCATGGCCCCCCCCTCCCCCCTGCGCTTCTGCCTGGACTACCTGTCCCCGTACGCCTACCTCGCCTGGCTGCGCATGCCCGCCATCGCGGAGCGTCACGGCCGGGTGCTGGAGCCCGTGCCGGTGCTGCTCGCGGGGCTGCTCAATGCCGTGGGCTCCATTGGCCCGGCGGAGATTCCCGCCAAGCGCGTCTACGTCTTCAAGCAGACGTTCCGCATCGCGCACGAGCAGGGCGCGCCGTTCACCCTGCCGCCCTCGCACCCGTTCAACCCGCTGTTGTCCCTGCGCGTGACGGCGGCGGTGGACGACGTGGCGGAGCGCACGCGGCTCACCACCGCGCTCTACTCGGCCGCGTGGGGCCAGGGCCGGGGCATCGAGACGCCGGAGCAGGTGGGCGCGGTGCTGACGGACGCGGGCTTCGACGCGCGGGCGCTGCTCGAGCGGGCCCAGCTGCCGGAGGTGAAGGACCGCCTGCGCAAGAACACGGAGGCCGCGCTCGCCCAGGGCGCCTTCGGCGTGCCGTCAGTGCTGGTGGACGACGAGATGTTCTGGGGCGTGGACTCGCTGGGCCACCTGGAGCGCTTCCTGGAGGGCCGCGACCCGCTCACCCCCGCGGACCTGGCGAAGTGGCAGCACCTGCCCGCCACCGCGGACCGGCGCCAGGGCGGAAAGCCCCGCCCGTGAACGTGCTCGGGCAACTGGGAGTGGCCGTCGCCGGGCTGGTGCTGGCCGGCGTGCTCCTGTTCCTCAACTTCTGGCGCGCGCTGCTCTACCTCTTCCCCCACACCGTCCGGGTGGAGCCGGAGGCCCCCGCGGACCAGATGGACCTGCCGGAGTCCTTGAGCCCCCTGGCGGGACAGCTCCAGGCGCTGGGCTTCACGCCCCTGGGCAGCCACGAGGAGAAGCCGCTCCTCCAGCAGGCCACCCGCTCCTACGACTGGGCGCACCCGGGCGAGCGCGTCTTCGCCACCCTCCACGAGGGCAGCGACCTGTTGCCCCGGCTCTACCTGCTCACCCCCCTGGCTTCCGGGGGCTTCGTGGTGACGGCCAGCTACCGCCGCCCCGCGCTGGACGTGCCCGGCTACCGCTCCGGGTCGTTGGAGGACGCAGCACCGGAGCGCCTGTTGCGCGCGCATGTGCGACGACTCGAGGGGTTGGAACCGGCGGGGCCGGAGGGCTTCACCTGGGAGGGGCGGGTCCAGGCGGCCAGGGCCTGGTACCTGGGCCTGGGGCGCAAGGAAATCCGCCGCCAGAACCTCCAGGGCCTGTTGTGGACGGCCATCGCGCTTGCCATCGTCGCCAGCGCCTTCCTGGGACGGCGCGCGGGCTGACGGCCCCCTGGACGCTATTCCGCGTCACGTCGTGCGTGCACCGCGCGCCCCGGAAGAGTAGGGAGACGAGCACCATGAAGAGCGTGTCCAAGAACGAGGAAATCTACTTCCTGTCCGGCAAGCGCACCCCGTTCGGTACCTACGGCGGCAGCCTCAAGGACCTGAGCGCCACCGACCTGGCCGTGGAGTCCGCGAAGGCGGCCCTGGCCCAGGCGGGCGTCTCCCCGGAGCAGATTGAGCATGTGGTCTACGGCAACGTCGTCCAGACGAGCTCGGACGCCATCTACCTGCCGCGCCACGTGGGCTTGCGCACGGGCGTGCCGGTGCCGGTGCCCGCGCTGGGCGTCAACCGGCTGTGCGGCTCCGGCTTCCAGGCCTTCGTCACGGCCGCGGAGATGATGCTGACGGGCGGCGCGGAGGCCGTCCTCGCGGGCGGCACGGAGTCCATGAGCCAGGCGCCCCACGTCATCCGCGGCGCGCGCTGGGGCATCCCCCTGGGCAAGGGCGGCCTGGAGGACATGCTCTGGACGGCGCTCACGGACAGCTACACCGGCCAGCCCATGGCGCTCACCGCCGAGCAGCTGGCGGTGGACTACGGCCTCACGCAGGACGACGTGGACCAGTACGCGGTGCTCACCCAGAAGCGCTTCGCCGCGGCGCAGGAGGCGGGCCGGCTGGCGGATGAAATCGCGCCGGTGACGCTCAAGGGCAAGAAGGGCGACACGGTGGTTTCGAAGGACGAGCACAACCGTCCGGAGACCACGGTGGAGGGGCTGCGCAAGCTGCCCAAGGTGTTCAAGAAGGACGGCGTGGTGCACGCGGGCGCGGCCAGCGGCATCTGCGACGGCGCGGGCTCCATGGTCATGGCCACGCGCAGCTTCGTGGAGAAGCACGGCCTCAAGCCCGTGGCGCGGCTCGTCAACTGGGGCATCGCCGGCTGCGACCCGCGCATCATGGGCATTGGCCCGGCGCCGGCCATCCGCAACCTGCTGAAGCGCGCGGACGCGAAGCTGACGGACGTGGACCTCTTCGAGGTCAACGAGGCCTTCGCGCCCCAGTACCTGGCGGTGGAGAAGGACCTGGGCCTGCCACGCGACGCCACCAACGTCAACGGCGGCGCCATCGCCGTGGGCCACCCGCTGGGCGCCTCCGGGGCCCGCATCACCATGACGCTGGCGTACGAGCTGAAGCGCCGGGGCGCCCGCTATGGTATCGGGTCCGCCTGCATCGGTGGCGGCCAGGGCATCGCCGTACTGGTCGAGGCGCTGTAGGCGCGCGCCGTGGCGACGGGGTACGGGGCAGACGACATCCGGACGGGACGTGGTGAGATGAGCAACGAGGTGGACGCGAAGACGGCCCGCGAGCGGGCGAAGGCCATCGCCGAGCAGCGCCGGGCCGAGCGCCGCAACCGCAAGCGCCGCTGCGTGGTGTGCGGTGTGGAGGAGAGCGACAAGACGCCCCTGACGGCCCACCCGGAGGGCATCGGTCCCGCCTGCAAGGATGAAGTCACCTGTCAGGCCCGGCGCGCCGCCGCCGGTCGCTGAACAAGCCGGGGGCATGCGCCCACCCCCTCCGCCGCACTGTCGGCGGGTGGACGATGGGCGGGCCCCGCTCCCAGGTGGACTCCCCAAGGGGCGGGAGGCGGCTCCCGGGCCGGATTGTCGGGCCCGTTTCTTGATGGCGCCCCCGACTCGGGGTAAACATTTGTAATCTCTGGTGACACGAGGGTGGAATGGCCGTTATCAGCTTCACGGGAGTCAAGGTGTTCTCCACCACGCTCGCGCGCGATCGCGAGAACATGGGTGAGAACATCACCAAGTGGCTGAAGGAGAACTCCGCCGTGGAGATCGTGGACAAGATCGTCACGCAGTCCTCGGACAAGGAGTTTCACTGTCTGACCATCACGCTCTTCTACCGCCACAAGGCGTAAGCCCCGGCAGGTACAGCGAAGGCGTGGGATGCGAGGGCGCTTCTCCCTGGTGACACCAGGGCGGGGCGCCCTTCATCGTTTCTGGATTTGGGGTTGCGGACCGGGCGGGCTTCCACCACCTTTGGGCCTCTATGCGACCCATGCGGGGCTTCAATCGAGGCGGCGGCGGTTTCGGCGACATGTTCCCGAGCCTGGATTCGATGGCCGCCAAACTGGCGATAGCGTTCGTGGGCATCTCCGCCCTGTTCCTGGCGACGTCGCGAGGGCAGGGGGCGTTGCTGCTGCTCAACCCGGCGGACGTGATTCTGCGCTTCCGCGTCTGGGAGCTGGTCACCTACGCCTTCGTGGCCACGGGCCCGCTGGGCATCCTCTTCGGCGGCCTCATCATCTGGTCCATCGGTGGCTTCCTGGAGTCCACCTGGGGCGGCAAGCGGCTGTTGCTGGTGGCGGTGGGCATCCCGGTGGTGGCGGGCCTCATCACCACGGCGCTGGCCCTGGTGATGCCCATGAGCGTCTACGCGGGCGGCTCCGTGATGACGGCGGTGATGTGGGTGGCCTACGGGCTCGTCATCGGCAAGGGGCAGACGAACTTCTGGGGCATCCCGCTGACGGGCAACTGGTTCGCGGCCATTGGCGCGGGCTTCACGGTGCTGAACATGCTGACCGCGGGCTCCTGGCGCGCGGTGGCGCCGGAGATTTTCGGCCTGGTGCTGGTGTTCGTGTACGTGCGCGGCGCGAGCCCCAAGCGGCTGATGCTCCAGTTGCAGCACTGGCGCCTGCAGCGGCAGCTGCGCGACCGCTCCAAGCACCTGCGCGTGGTGGACCGCAACCGCCCGCCGGACCGCGACCAGTACCTCAACTGACGGCACGGACGGCCGCGCGCCTTTTAGTGCGCGGCCTCCGGGTGGCCGTACTGCTTGAGCTTCCGGTAGAGCGTGGCCACGCCGATGTCCAACTGCTCCGCGGTGCGTGAGCGGTTGCCGCCGTTCTGCGCCAGCACCGCGAGGATGTACTCCTTCTCCATGTCCTCCAGCCGGCGCGGGTTGCCGGTGGGGACCAGGCTGGGTGGCGCGGCGCGCACCTCTTCCGGCAAATCGTCGCGCTCCAGGCGCGGGCCTTCGCACAGCGCCACCGCGCGCTCGACGGCGTTGCCCAGCTCGCGCACGTTGCCCGGCCAGGGGTAGCGCAGCAGTTGATCCGCCGCGTCCGGGGACAGGCCATTCACGCGGCGGCCCAGCCTCTCACCGGTCTCCGCCAGCAGCAGCCGCGCCAGGGGGAGGATGTCCTCGCGGCGCTCGCGCAGGGGCGGGATGCGCAGCTCGATGACGCGCAGGCGGTAGAAGAGGTCCTGGCGGAAGCGGCTCAGGCGGACCTCCTCGGACAGCTCGCGGTTGGTGGCCGCCACCACGCGCACGTCCACCTTGCGGCTGGTGTTCTCTCCCACGCGGCGCACCTCGCGCTCCTGGAGGGCGCGCAGCAGCTTCGCCTGCATGGCGGGGGGAACTTCGCCCACTTCATCCAGGAAGAGGGTGCCGCCGTGCGCCGCCTCGAAGAGGCCGGGCCGGTCGTGCGTGGCGCCGGTGAAGGCGCCCTTCGCGTGGCCGAACAGCTCGCTCTCCAGGAGGCTCTCCGTCACCGCGGCGCAGTTCACGGCGATGAAGGCCTTGTGCGAGCGGCCGGACTCGTCGTGGATGAGCCGGGCGATGCGCTCCTTGCCCACGCCGCTCTCGCCGGTGACGAGCACCGTGGTGTCCACCTTGGCGGACCTGCGCGCCAGGTTGAGCACGCGCTGCATGGCCTCCGAGCGGGCCACCATGCCGGTGGGGTCCTCCGTCACGCCGGACACGCGCGCCAGCGACTGGCGCTTCGCGCGCAGCTTGCGCTCCGCCTGCCGCAGCGCCTCCGTCACCTGTCCGAGCACGCCCTCCATGCACTGCGTTTCATAGAAGCGCAGGAACTCCGTGCACTCGGTGCTCCACTCCGCCTCCGGGCGGCCCACGATGTGGCAGAACGCGTCGCCCTTGCCCACGCACTTGAGCTCCGCGCAGTAGATGGGCTTGCCGTTGCAGTAGCTCAGGTAGCCGGACGCGAAGCCGGTGAGGCTCCAGCACACGGGCTCCTCCGCCTGGCCCAGGTGGAGCAGGTGCTGCTCGGCCTCATAGGAGTCGCTCCACTGCGCTTCCGCGAAGGGCTCCGGGCCGTCCTGGGCCGTGCGCTCGATGCGCTCCACGCGCACCTGGCCCATCAGCGTGTGCAGCCGACCGCCCGAGCGGCGCCACTCCGCTTCATCCTTCCACGGCACCGCGGTCTTCATCGCCTCCGCCGTGCGCCAGCCGTGCGCGTAGCCCAGCCGCGTGAAGATGCCGCGCGCGGCTGTCATCCCCAGCATCCCGATGAGCTCCTTGCGCAAGAGCCCCAGCGTCACCGGGTCCATCAACAGCGCCCGCTGCCCGGCGAAGCGGATGACTCCGCCCTTCGGCTCGAACGCCAGGAGCTCCTTCAAGTCCAAACCTTCCAGACCCGTCACGACGTCTCTCCCAGGTGTCTCAGTCTGAGGTGCTTCTCTATCAATCTGAGAGTCGTTTCACAGTGCTGGAATGAGATGTCGAGCAATTATCAGTGGTTGCCACGTCCGCTGCGTTGGTCCTGGGGTTGCAGTACAAGCCGCCACGATGCCAACCGGGGTGGACAGACGCGAGGTGCTGCAGGGTGTGGCGGCCGCCGGGGTGGCGGGAGTGATGGGGCCCGGTCCCTCGGTCGCCCGGCAGGTGGCGCCGGCGCTGTTCGTGTCGCACGGCTCGCCCATGACGGCGCTGGACGCGGACGAATATCCCCAGGCGCTCAAGCGCTTTGGTGACGGCGTGGGCGCGGTGAAGGCGCTGGTGGTGGTGTCGGCGCACTGGGAGACGGACGCGCGCGTGCATGTCACTGCGATGGCCGCTCCGCCGCTCGTCTACGACTTCTACGGCTTCCCGGAGGAGATGTACCGGCTGCGTTACGCGCCGCCCGGCGCTCCTTCGCTGGCGCAAGACGTGGTGGCGCGGCTGTCCTCCGCGGGTGTGCCCGCGGTGGCGGACGGCGAGCGCGGTCTGGACCACGGCGTCTGGGTGCCCCTGCGGCATGCGTTCCCGGAGGCGCGCGTGCCCGTGTTGCAGGTGGCGCTGCCGGCGGACGCGACGCCCGCGCAGGTGGCGCGCATGGGCGAGGCGCTGCGTCCTTTGCGCTCGGAGGGCGTGCTGCTCATGGGCAGCGGCGGGGTGGTGCACAACCTGCGCCGGGTGAATTTCAGATCCAAGCTGGCGTCCGTCGAACCATGGGCCGCCGAGTTCGACGCGTGGGTCGCCGGAAAACTTGCCGCACGTGACTTCCTTGGGCTTCAGTCATGGATGGATGCACCGAATGCGCGGGTCGCGCATCCATCTGCCGAGCATTGGTTGCCCATTTATTTCGTCCTCGGAGCCGCCCTCCCCGAGGACCGCATCACCCCGGTGTTCGAGGGCTTCCATCACGGAACCTTGTCCATGCGCAGCTTCGCGCTGCGCGCCTGAACCTCGCAGTCCGCAACCTCAAGGAGTTCACACCATGAAGATGTCGCTCAAGTCCGCCATCACGCTGCTCGCCGTCGCCGCCCCGTCGTTTGCCTTCGCGTCCGCGTGGGAGATCGACTCGTCGCACTCCAGCGCGCAGTTCGCCGTGAAGCACATGATGGTGTCCAACGTGCGTGGCACGTTCAGCAACGTGAAGGGCAACGTCAACCTGGATGACAAGGACATCACCAAGTCCACCATCGAGGCGACCCTCGACGCGACCACCATCAACACCAACGAGCCCAAGCGCGACGAGCACCTGAAGAGCCCGGACTTCTTCGACACGGCGAAGTTCCCCACCATCACCTTCAAGTCCACGAAGGTGGCGAAGGCCGGCAAGGACAAGCTGAACGTCACGGGCGACCTGACGATGCACGGCGTGACCAAGCCGGTGACGCTGGCCGTGGAAGGCCCGACGGCGGAGACGAAGGACGCGTGGGGCAACGTGCGCCGTGGCGCCGTGGCGACCACGAAGATCAAGCGCAGCGACTTCGGCCTGACCTGGAACAAGGCGCTGGAGGCCGGCGGCGTGGCGGTGGGTGACGAGGTGACCATCACCCTGGACCTGGAGACCACGAAGAAGCCGGACGCGGCGGCCCCGACGGCCACCGACAAGAAGTAGTCGTCGTCCCAGCCTTGAAATGAAGAGAGGGGCCTCGGGTGACCGGGGCCCCTCTTTTCATGCGCGGTGGGGGCGGGCCGCGCCGCCCCCGGTGTGACGCTTCAGCCCTCGGCCACGGCCTGCACGCTGGCGCGGTAGATGAAGATGCGCGCGGTGTTGGTGCGGGTGTCGGCGGGGATGACGAAGAAGCCCGGGGTGGGGCCCTTGAAGTCCTGGGAGAAGCCGGCCACCTGGCGGCCGTCGTTGAAGGTGACGCGGATCTTCGAGCCCTCCGCCTGCGGCTGACGCGCGCCCGCGGCGAGCATGAAGAAGATGGCCTTCACGCGCTTGCCGGGGATGCGCTCCGGGGCGAAGCCGCTCTGCTGCTCCAGGGAGATGGTGTCCTCCAGGAGGTCCGCGTCGCGGATGGTGCCGCGCTTCACCTGTCCTTCGACGGTGTGGATGATGACGCGGTGTTCGCCTTCCACGAAGGAGCTGGCGGCGGACGTGAAGCCGGGCCCCGGCACTTCGAAGAGCGTGTCGTCCGTGGGGCGCAGGTGGTTGGCGGACGCGGCGACGGCCGGTGCCGAGGGGGCCACGGGCGCCGGGCTCTTGAGTGTCGGGCTGGCGGGTGTCAGCCGGGCCACGGGCAGGGAGGGCGCGGCGGAGAGTGACAGGGCCGGCGCGGGCGGCGGAGGGATGGCCGCGACAGGCAGGGCGGGGAGCTCCTCGACGAGCTCGATGTCGGCCACGGGCTCGGAGTCCACCTCCTCGACGTCGAGGGCGGGCGTGGCGTCGAGCTCCGCGTCCACGTCCACGGCGGGCTCTTCCCAGCCGGCGGACGGGGTGGGGGCGGTGATGTCGGTGAGGGAGACCTCTTCCTCGGCGACGGGCTCGCTCCACTCGGCGGCGGGGGCGGGGGGGGCCTGCCAGGTGGACGCCGCGGGGGCGGCGTCGGCCATCCACTCGGGCTGGGCCTCCTGGGGCGCGGCCCAGGCGGAGCGCGCGGCAGGGGCTTCAGGGGCGCCCCATTCCGGCGTGGAGGGAGCGGCGCTCCACTCAGGGGCGGCCTCCTCGACCGGGGCGTCCCAGGGCTGCTGGGCGTCGGTGGACGGCTGGGCCCAGGCGGAGCTCGCGGAGGAGTCCTCGGTGGCGGCCCACTCCGACTGCGCGGAGGCGTCCGTGGCGGCCCACGGCTGCTCCGCGCCCGGGGTCACGGCCTCCGGGGTCGCCCATTCGGGCTGAGCTTCGAGGGGGGCTTCTTCGGCGGCGGCCCACTCCGGCTGTGCGGCGACAGGCTCAGAGGCTTCCGTGGTGGCCCATTCGGGCTGCGCTTCGATGGGGGCCTCTTCGGCAGCGGCCCACTCCGGCTGTGCGGCGACAGGCTCAGAGGCTTCCGTGGTGGCCCATTCGGGCTGCGCTTCGATGGGGGCCTCTTCGGCGGCGGCCCACTCGGGCTGCGCGGCGACGGGCTCAGAGGCTTCCGTGGTCGCCCACTCGGGCTGTGCTTCGACGGGCGCGGCTTCTTCCGTGGTCGCCCACTCGGGCTGCGCTTCGATGGGCGCGGCTTCTTCCGTGGTCGCCCACTCGGGCTGCGCGGCGACGGGCTCAGAGGCTTCCGTGGTCGCCCACTCGGGCTGTGCTTCGACGGGCGCGGCTTCCTCGGTGGCCCACTCCGGCTGGGCCTCGATGGGAGCCTCTTCGGCGGCCCACTCGGGCTGTGCCGCGACGGGCGCGGCTTCCTCGGTGGCCCACTCCGGCTGCGCTTCGATGGGAGCCTCTTCGGCGGCCCACTCGGGCTGTGCAGCGACGGGCGCGGCTTCCTCCGTGGCCCACTCCGGCTGGGCCTCGATGGGAGCCTCTTCGGCGGCCCACTCGGGCTGCGCGGCGACGGGCGCGGCTTCCTCCGTGGCCCACTCCGGCTGGGCTTCGATGGGAGCCTCTTCGGCGGCCCACTCGGGCTGTGCAGCGACGGGCGCGGTGGCTTCTTCCGTGGCCCACTCAGGCTGCGCCGAGACAGGCGCGGCCTCTTCGGCGGCCCATTCGGGCTGCGCGGCGACGGGCTCGGAGGCTTCCGTGGTCGCCCATTCGGGCTGCGCTTCGATGGGCGCGGCTTCCTCGGTGGCCCACTCCGACTGCGGCGCCGTGGGCGCGGCAGCTTCCGTGCTCGCCCACTCGGACTGCGCGGCGACCGGTGTGGCGGCTTCTTCCGTGGCCCACTCGGACTGCTCTGCGACCGGTGCGGACTCTTCGGTGGTCCACTCGGACTGCGCGGCGACGGGCGCGGTCTCTTCAGCCGCGACCCATTCAGGCTGGCCTTCGATGGGGGCGGCCTCAGCGGTTCCCCACTGCGGCTGCGTGGGAACGGTGGCGCTGCCTTCAGGGGTGGTCCATTCCGGCTGGGCCTCGAGCGGCGCGGCTTCTTCAGCGGCGGCCCATTCGGGCTGCGCGGCAATGGGCGCGGCTTCTTCCGTGGCCCACTCCGGCTGCGCTTCGATGGGGGCCTCTTCAGCGGCGGCCCACTCCGGCTGCGCGGCGACGGGCGCGGCTTCCTCCGTGGCCCACTCCGGCTGGGCCTCGATGGGGGCGGCTTCTTCCGTGGCGTTCCAGTCGGACGTCTGTGCCGGCTGCGCGGCGTCGACCTCCGGCGAGGCCCATTCGGACTGGGCCTCGATCAGCGGAGCCTCTTCGGACGGGGGCGTCCATCCGCCCTGGGCATCCGCGACGGGCGCCGTCGTGGATGCGGCCCATGCGGATTCGGTGGCCGGGGCATCCCACGCGGGCGCGGCGTTCGCGGTGGGCTGTTCGGACGACGCGGTGCCGGACCACGCCTGCTCCGAACCGGTGCCCTCCGCCGTGTCAGCGGTGGCGGCCCACTCGGGCTGGAGCTCGATGGGGGCGGCGGGCTCCACGGCATCGGCGGCCCACTCGGGCTGGAGCTCGATGGCGGCGGACGTGTCCTGCAAGCCCACGGTGGCGGTGGAGTCCGAGGGCTCACCCTCGGCGGACCACGCCTGCGCATCCTGACCCGAGGTGTTCCACGCGGAAGACTCGGTGGACTGTGTTTCGGCGAGCGACTCGGAGGCGGTGGCCAGCGGCACGGCGTCGTCGGCACTGCCGCTCAGCTCACCCCACTGTTCCGATGCAGGGGCCACTTCGGCCGCAGGCTCGACATCGTCCGAGCCGAGCTCCAGCGTGTCGGCTTCGATGTCCGGGCCGACCGGGATGCTGCGGATCCGCAGCGACGGAATGCCCGACTCATTCGCGAACGGGGAGGGCGGCGGAGTGAGCTGCTGCTCCTCTTCGGCTCCCAGGTCGGCCACGTCGAAGGTCTGCGCCTCCACACCGGCCGCGACCGCCGAAGCATCGCCGCCAACGGACCCATCCGCGGCGCCTTCGTAGGCGACATCGTTCGCGTCGAGCGCGATCTCCTCGGCGGGGACTTCCGCCTCAGGGGCGTCGCCGGACTGCCAGTCCGCCGAGACATCACTCGCGTCGAGCGCGATCTCTTCGGCGGGCGTCTCCGCGCCAGCCTGCCACGTCTCGGCGGCGACCCCCGCCGGATCATTGGCCTGCCACTCCGTCGCGACGTCATCCGTGCCGAGCGTGATCTCCTCGGCGGAGGTCTGCACCGGAGCCGTGTTGTCGGCCTGCCACTCCGTCGCGACATCACTCGCGCCGAGCGCAATCTCCTCGCTGGCCGGGGCGTTGCCCGACTGCCAATCCGTGGCGACCTCGCTCGAATCGAGCGCGATCTCCTCGGCGGGAGCTTCCGTCGCGCCGGCCTGCCACTCCGTGGCGACATCCTCGGCTCCGAGGGCGATCTCCCCCGCGCCTTCCGGTGAAGCACTCGGATCGGCCTGCCACTCGGTGGCGACGTCATTCGTGCCGAGCGCGATCTCCTCCGCTGCGGCCTCGCCGCCGGTCTGCCAGTCCGAGGCGACCGCGACCTCCTCCGCCGCGGCCTCGCCGCCGGTCTGCCAGTCCGAGGCGACGTCGTTCGTGCCGAGCGCAATCGCATCGGCCGCCGGAGCCTCACCCTCAGCCTGCCAGTCCGTGGCGACGTCGCTCGTGCTGAGCGGGATCTCCTCCGCCTCCGCGGTTGCCTGCCACGCAGCCTCGACCTCGGTCGTGCCGGTCGCCAAGGCCTCTCCACCGGACTGCCAGGTCTCCGCGCTGGCCGTCTCCGGCTGCCACTCCGTGGCGACCTCGCCCGCGTCCAGGGCGATCTCCTCCGCGGGCACTTCCGTGGCTGCGGCGCCGTCGGTCCACGCCTCCGCGATGTCACCCGCGCCGAGCGCGATCTCTCCACCTTGCTCCGGCGCTCCAGCGACAGGGTCCGCATCCGTCCCCCACGCTCCCGCCGTCTCCGTCGCGACCGCCTGGGCCTCCTGCACGGCGGCTTCCACCGGCGCGGAGGACTCCGCCGTCGCGACGTCGCTCCAGTCCCACTCCGAAGCCGCGCCTTCGGCCGGCGCCGTCGGCTCCACCGCGAGCGGCGCGGTATCGAGCGCGCTGGCCCGGGACTCCTCGGACTCCACCGCCAGCGGCGCCGCGTCCCACGCCGCGTCCACGGGCGACAGGTCCTCGGCCATCACCGCCTCGGCGACGGGCTCGGCCTCCAGCAGCTCCGCCTCTCCGACCGCGTGCTCCGCGGAGGCCAGCGCCTCCGCCATCGGATCCAGACCGGACGTCGCCGGGGCCTCCGACTCGACCTCCATCGACAGGTCCGCGAACGAATCCTCCAGCGAGGGCTCCGGCTCGGCGGCGGCCACCGGGGGCGGCGTCTCCGTCGACAGACCGGAGAAGTCCTCTTCGGCGCTCGTGTCCCACGTCTCCGCCGGAGCAGGCGCCGTCGCCACGGGTGCCTGGGGCATCCACGGCGCGGGTTCACTCAGAGAGGGGATGTCGATGTCGTCCGTGCTGAGGTTCAGGCTGTCCGGCTCGGCGGGCGCCTGCGGGGCATAGGCCTGCGGATCCACCGGGGCCGCGTAGCCCGCCGCCGCGTTCGGGTCATACGCTGCGTTCGGGTCGTAACCCTGCTGCGCCCAGGCCGCCGCCGCGTTCGGATCATGGGCCGCGGTGTTCGGATCATACGCCGCAGCGTTGGGGTCGTAGCCGGCGGGGTAGGCGTACCACTGGCCATCCTCGCCGTAGTAGCCCTGGGCGTTGGGGTCGTAGCTGGCGGGGTAGGCGTACCACTGGCCATCCTCGCCGTAGTAGCCCTGGGCGTTGGGGTCGTAGCCGGCGGGGTAGGCGTACCACTGGCCATCCTCGCCGTAGTACCCCTGGGGCTGCTGCTCGGGCTGGGCCCACGCCTGAGCCGCCGCCGCGGTGTCCGCCGCGTCCTGGATGCCCAAAAGGCCGCGCAACTCGACCCAGCGAGCCTCCTCGACAGCGGACAGGCTTCCCAGCTTCCGCTTCTCATCCAGGAAGCGGAACTCTCTCATCGCGGCGCGCGTATCGGACATCCGTCACCTTGCTGCGCCAGCGTCTTGGGGGGACCGCCGCAGCGAAAATCTTGGAGGCCCGCGAGTGTAGGGGACTCCCGCCAGGGGGTAAACCAATCCGCCACGCCCGACCGGCCGCTACCTCCCCGAGAGGGCGGCACGCACCGCCAGATCCAGGCCCGCGAAGTCCTTCTCGTAGGCGGCCTTCAGGGCCTCCTGGAAGGACTCGGCCTGGCCCGCCTTCTGGATGAAGTCCAGGAGCTTCTCCTGGCCCCCCAGCCGCACCAGCTCCCGCACCGCCATGGCGGATGTTCCATAGGCGACTTCCGGCTGGGACATGGAGATGGGCGCCTGCGAGTCCATGTCCGACAGCTTCGGCAGCCGCCCCTGCTTCGCCTGGCCCTTCATCACGTCGCGCAGGTAGCGCGGGGGGCCGTCCAGCCCCAGGTAGCGCCACTCGATGTACTCGGCCAGGCCCTCGTTGAACCAGCGGGGCAGGGCGCCGCCGCCGCGCGGGCAGATTTCGTCCACCGCCGCGTGCACGTACTCGTGCACCAGGGTGGCCTTCGTCGCCTGTGTCAGCTCCGCCGCGTCGTTCATGCGGATGGCGTTGTCGTGGTACAGGCCGGCCACCCGGGCCGCGTACGAGGGGCCCAGGTGCGTGGCGAACTCGTCGCGGGTGTAGAGCACCACGTTCAGCTGCCGCTCGCGGGCCCGGCCCAGCGTCCGCTGGGTGAAGTCATAGGCTTCATCGAGCGCGGACACGACCTTGCCCTCGTACTCCGCGCGCTGCCCGAAGTCCCGGTCGCTGTTGAAGTAGCGGATGGCGAAGCGGCTGTTCTGGCGCACGCGCATGCCGTCCTTGCCCACGCCGGATTCGTAGCTCAGGCTCGCCGGACGGACCTCTCCGCCCGCGGTCCCCTTCACCTGGCGCGTGTCCCCCGGGGAGGGCTCGCCATTCATCCGCTGCTCCAGGCGCTCCGCCTCGCGCCGCGCGGCCCCTTCCTCCGACACCTGAGCGCGCGCCTGCTGCATCAGCTTCTTCGCCTCCGCGGCCTCCTTCGACTTCGCGGGCACCTGCTGCAGCGTGGCCAGCGCCCCCGCCGAGTCCTTGTCCAGCAACTGCAACCTGCCCAGCTCCAGCGCGAACGCGCCGTCCTTGGGGAAGTTGGCCAGGCCCTTCTTCAGCGCCTCCTCCGCGGAGGCCCGTTGATCCGTCTTCAGCGCGGAGCGCGCCAGGCAGCGCAGGCCGCCCGACGTCTCCTGGAAGGCCACGGCGCGCTCGCCCAGCGAGTACGCCATCACCGCGTCCTCAGCGAGCAGCGCCTCGCAGCCCTTGAGCAGCGGGCCCGCCACGGACGGCCGCTGCGCCTCCGGGTAGGAGGCTGGATCCGCGGCGGCGAACGCGAGGTACAGCTCCTCCCACTCCTTGTGGGCGGCCAGCTCCTTCGCCTTCTGCGCGGGAGGAGCTGCGGCGAGGAGCAGCAGGGCGATGAGGGGCGTGTTCATGGGTTTCCGGAGTATCGCCGAAGCCCCGAGCGCCCGCGCAAGCCTCCCCGCCCTACGTCCGTGCGACCTGCCAGCCCTGGGCCTCCAGCGCGGCCATCAGCTCCTGGATGTGCGCGTGCCCGGTGGTCTCCAGCATCACCTCCACCGTGGCCTCGCCCAGGCCCGCCTTGGAGAAGGCGCGGTCGTGGTGCAGGTCCACCACGTTGGCGCGCATCTCCGCGATCTGCGTGGTGAGCCGCGCGAGCACGCCGGGCCGGTCCGGCAGCCGCACCTCCAGCTGCACCAGTCGGCCCGCCTTCACGAGGCCCCGCTCGATGATGCGGCTGATGACGTTCATGTCGATGTTGCCGCCGCCCACGATGATGGCGACGCGCTTGCCCTTCGCCTGAGGAATCCGGCCGTTGACGAGCGCCGCCAGCCCCGCCGCGCCCGCGCCCTCCGCCACCGACTTCTCCTGCTCCAGCATCATCAGGATGGCGGCGGCGATCTCCTCCTCGTCCACCGTCACCATCGCGTCCACGTACTTGCGCACGTGCTCGAAGGTGAGCTCCCCCGGCACCTTCACCGCGATGCCGTCCGCGATGGTGGTGCCCGCGTTGGTGAGCTCCGTGCGCTTCCCCGCATCCAGCGACGCCTTCATGCTGGCGATGGTGGAGGCCTGCACGCCCACCACCTGGATGCGCGGGTTCGTCTGCTTCAGCGCCACGGCGATGCCGGAGATGAGCCCGCCGCCGCCCACCGGCACCACCACCAGCTCCAGGTCCGGGCACTGCTCCAACAGCTCCAGCGCGATGGTGCCCTGGCCCGCGATGACGTGCGGGTCGTTGAACGGATGCACGAACACCAGGTCCTCCGCGGCCTGGATGCGCAGGGCCTCCGCGTAGGCCTCGTCGTAGTTGGCGCCCTTGAGCACCACGCGCGCGCCGTAGTCGTCACGCGTGCGAGTCACCTTGATGAGCGGCGTGCGCTCCGGCATCACGATGGTGGCGCGGATGCCCAGCCGGCGCGCGTGGTACGCCACGCCCTGCGCGTGGTTGCCGGCGGAGGCCGCGATGACGCCGCGGCGCTTCTCCTCCTCCGTCAGCGTCAGCAGCTTGTTGAGCGCGCCGCGCTCCTTGAAGGCGCCGGTGCGCTGGAGGTTCTCCAGCTTGAAGTACACCACCGCGCAGTCGGTCTTCTCCGTGAAGTAGTCCGACGCGGGGCACGGCGTGGGGCGCAGCGCGGTGCGGATCCGTTCGCGCGCCGCCTGGATGTCCTGCAGGGTGACCATCATGGCCGGGCGTCTAGCGGAAGCGGGCCCCGCACGGAAGCGGCCCGGAGCCCCACGCCTGCCTGCCGCGTGCGCGGCGGGGTGCGTCAGATGCCGCGCAGCACCGTGGCCTTGCCCACCCGGCCAATGGCCAGGATGTAAGCGGCCGTCCGCATGGAAACCTTACGAGACCGTGCAATCTGCGCCACCCGGTCGTAGGCCTCCTTCATCGTCTTCTCCAGCTCCGCGTTGACGCGGTCCTCTTCCCAGGAGACGTGCTGGAGGTTCTGCACCCACTCCAGGTAGCTCACCGTCACGCCACCCGCGCTGGCCAGGATGTCCGGCACCACGAAGATGCCGCGCTTCTCCAGGATGTCGTCCGCCTCCGGCTGGGTGGGGCCGTTGGCGCCCTCCACCACCAGGCGCGCGCGCACGCTGTTGGCGTTGTCGCGGGTGAGCACGTGGCCCAGCGCCGCGGGGATGAGCACCTCGCAGTCCGCCGCGAGCACGTCCTCGTTGGAGCACGGCGTGCCGCCGCTGAAGCCCGTCACGGTGCCGGTGCGCTTCACGTGCTCGAAGAGGGACGGCACGTCCAGGCCCATGGGGTTGTACATGCCGCCCAGCACGTCGGACGCGGCCACCACCACGCCGCCGTCGCCCCAGATGAGCTGCGCGATGTGGCTGCCCACGTTGCCGAAGCCCTGGATGGCGAAGCGCGTGCCCTTCACCGGCATGCCCAGGTCGCGCAGGATTTCACGGCACACGTAGAGCAGGCCGCGCCCGGTGGCGGCCTCGCGGCCCTTGGAGCCGTACAGCTCCAGGGGCTTGCCCGTCACCACCGCCGGGGAGTGGCCGTGGTAGCGCGAGTACTGGTCCATCACCCAGGCCATCACCTGGGGGTTGGTGTTGACGTCCGGCGCGGGGATGTCCCGCGTGGGCCCGATGACGTCTTGGATTTGATCCACGAACTTGCGCGTGAGCCGCTCCACTTCCTTGAGGCTCATCTGCGCGGGGTCGCACGCCACGCCGCCCTTGGCGCCGCCGTAGGGCACGTTCACCACGGCCGTCTTCCACGTCATCAGCGACGCGAGCGACACGCACTCGTCCTGGTCCAGGGCGGGGTGGTAGCGCAGGCCGCCCTTCATGGGGCCGCGGCTGTTGTCGTGCTGGATGCGGTAGCCCAGGAACGTGCGGATCTCGCCGGAGTCCATCTCGATGGACACCTGGACCTTCACCTCGCGCAGGGGCGTGGCCAGGAGCGTCTCGATGGGCGTGCCCACGTCCATCACCCGCGCGGCCTTGCGGAAGTAGTAGTTGGTGCCGTCGACGGCGTTCATGGTGGGCTTCACTCCTGAGGACAGACGGAAAACCTTAACAGAAGGGGTGCGCTACGATGAGGGCGTCCATGCGCCCCCATTCCCCGGACGACAGCGACGCCGGTTCGTCCCTGCAGGGACTGGCGCGGCGGATCCGCACGTTGCGCGAGCGCCGGGGCCTCACCCAGGAGGACTTCGCCGCCCGGTGCGACATCTCCGTGAGCTTCGTGTCCCTGCTGGAGCGCGGCGAGCGCAACCCCAGCTACGACACGCTCCTCCAGGTCGCGGCCGCGCTGGAGCTGCCGCTGGGGGAGCTGTTCCGGCTGGAGGACGCGGAGGACGCGGGGGCTCATCGGCTGGTGGAGTGGGTGCGGCTGAAGAAGCTGGGGCGCGACGACGTGGACCGCCTGCTGGCGGTGGCGGAGGCGATGTTCAGCGGCGGGCCGGGCGCTTCGACTCCTCCGGCGAAGGTGGGCGGCGAGGCCTGCGCTTCACCGGAGTGCGGCCGGCCCGTGCTGGCCCGGGGGCTGTGCGTGGCGCACTACCACCGGGCCCGCAGGAAGAAGACGGCTCCGGAGCCTTGAGGGAGCTGTGAGCCCCCCCGAGGCACGGAAACACTACTTACGCTTGGCGCGCTCCACCTTGAGCGTCTTGCCCTCGCCGTGCGGCTTGCCGTGGGTGGACTCGAAGCCCGCCACGTCCTCCTCCGCCACGAAGACATACGCGTACGTGGGGCGCAGGTCGATGCGCAGCACCTTGCCCGCCGGAGCGCCCGCGGCCTCCAGCGCGGCGGTGACGCCAGCCTCGTCCAGGCCCTCCTGACGGCCCAGGCCCACCCACAGGCGCGCCTGGCCGGGGATGTCCTGCAGGGCCTCATGACGGGGGCGGCGCTCTTCACGCTGGCCGCGCGGACGGTGCCGCTCCAGCTTCAGCGGCTTGTCGTTGTGCGCCTTGCCGTTGAGCGACTCGAAGCCCTCGGCGTCACCTTCCGGCACGTAGACGTAGCCGTAGGTGGGGCGGGTGAGGGCCTTGATGACCTTGCCCGCCGGCGCGCCCAGGGACTCCAGCGTGGCGGGCAGCTTCGCCTCGTCCATGCCGTCGTCCATGCCCAGGTTCACCCAGAGCTTCACCTCGCCGGGGCCCGCGTCAGGGGACGGTGGCGGGCGGGTGCTGGTGGCGTCGCGCTCGCTGCGCGGCTTGCTCTTCTCCACGCGCAGCGTCTTGCCGCCGTGCTGCTTTCCGTTGAGCGCCTCGAAGCCCGCGGAGTCCTCCTCCGCCACGAAGACGTACGCGAACGTGGGGCGCAGTTCCGCGCGCACCATCTTGCCCAGCGGCGCGCCCGCGTCCTCCATGGCCGTGGCGATGCTGCCCGGCCCCAGGCCGTCCGCGGTGCCCAGGTTCACCCAGAGCTTCGTCTCGCCCGGGCCCGCCTCCAGCGCGGCGGAACCGGCACCCCGGCGCTCACCCCGGTCCTCGCGGCGCGGCTCGTCGCGGCGCGGACGGCGCTCGCGGTCCGGGTGCTCGTCGCGGCGCGGACGCTCGGTGCGCTCGCCGCGCTCCTCGCGGCGGGGACGCTCGCGGTCGCGCTCACGGTCGCGGTCCTTGCCCCGGCGCTCCATGGGCTTGCGCTCCGGCGCCGGCTCGCGCTTCTCCGTCTCACCGGCGGCCTGGGCCTTCTCCATGCGCAGGCGGCTGAAGTAGTACTTGATGAGGAAGGCGATGAGGTCGTCCGCGTCCGGCCGCTGCTTGAGCTGCGAGGCCAGGGGCAGGAAGCCCTCGAAGATGCTGGAGCCCATGCCCTCGCGCAGCTCGCGCAAGTGGCGCTCGGTCCACAGGTGCATGGCCTCTTCGGGGGCGGGCATCTCGCGCATCTCGAACTTGATGCCGAACTTCTTCTCCAGCACGGTGAACGTCGCCAGCTCGCGCCCGGAGAAGAGGTTGATGGCCGTGCCCTTGTTGCCGATGCGGCCCGTGCGGCCCACGCGGTGCAGGTAGACGGCGGGGTCCTCCGGCAGGGAGTAGTTGATGACGTACTCCAGCCCGGAGATGTCGATGCCGCGCGCCGCGATGTCCGTGGCGACCATGAAGGCCACCTCGCCGCGCTTCACCTTGCCCATCACCCGCTCGCGCTCCTTCTGCGGCAGGTCTCCGTTGAGCAGCTCCGCGTCGAAGCCGTTGCGGTTGAGCACCGCGGTCACCAGCGCCGTGTCATCCCGCGTGTTGCAGAAGATGATGGCGTTGGAGGGCTCCTCCTTCTCCAGGATGTAGATGAGGTTGCGCGGCTTGGGGAACTGGTCCGACACGTCGTAGCGGATGTGGTGGATGTGCTCCACCGTGAAGACGTCGCCGGACAACAGCAGCGTCTCCGCGTTCGTCGTGTAGCGCGCGATGAGGTTCTGGATGTCCGTGGGGACGGTGGCGCTGAAGAGCAGCACCTGGCGCGTCTTCGGAAGGCGGTCGAGGATGCGCGTGACCTCCTCGTAGAAGCCCTGGTTCAGCATCTCGTCGGCTTCGTCGAGGATGGCGTGGTCGCAGCCGTCCAGCTTGAGGTTGCCACGGTTGATGTGGTCGAAGACGCGGCCGGGGGTGCCCACGATGATGGGCGTGCCCTCTTCCAGCGCGTCCTCCTGCTGCTTCATGGAGGCGCCGCCGTAGATGGCCGCCACCTTCACGCCCTTGTACTTGGCCAGGGTGGTGAGCTCCTCCGCCACCTGGAGCGCCAGTTCGCGCGTGGGGCAGAGGATGAGGGCGCGCACGCGCTTCTCGTCCGCGGGGATCTTCTCCAGCAGGGGCAGGCCGAAGGCGGCCGTCTTGCCCGTGCCCGTCTTGCTGCGGACGATGAGGTCCTTGCCCGCCATCGCGGGACCGAAGGCCTTGGCCTGGACGGGGGTGGGACTGGTGTAGCCGCGCTCCGCCAGCGCGCGGCGGAGGGGCTCGGAGAGGTTCATTTCTTCGAAGCTGATGTCCGCGATGTACTCGCCGGGACGCGTCGAGGCTTCGTCAGGTGCCGGGGCTCCCGGCGTGGGCTCTTGGATGTCGCTCATCGGGCATGGGCATAGCCCCTGCATTACCCTCTGGCAACAATCGCGGCACTTTGGGGTATGGAGCGCGCATGGCGAATGGGAGGAAGAGAACCAATGGTCCGGCCGCCCCCCGGCCCCGCGCGAAGCGCCCCGCGGCCTCCGCCCGGCCGGGGAAGGCCCGGGAATCCGCGCCTGAGGCTCCGGAGGAGGAGGGGGAGGAGGCCGCCCAGGACCCGGACGCCCTGGAGCCGGACCTGGCGGAGCTGAACGAAGCGGAGGCGGAAATCGAGGAGGTCCCCGCTCCGGCCCGCGCCGCCCGGCCGGCCGCCCTGGTGCGCGCGGAGGGCAGCAGCGCCCTCACCAACCGGGACCCCCTCCAGGCCTACATGGCCGAGGTGACGAAGCACCCCCTGCTCACCCGGGAGGAGGAGCACCGGCTGGCCAAGGAGTACCAGTCCACGGGGGACGTGCGGGCGGCCTACCGCCTGGTGGCCTCCAACCTGAGACTCGTGGTGAAACTGGCTCACGAGTACCACCGCAACCCCCTGTCCCTGCTGGACCTGGTGCAGGAGGGGAACATCGGGCTGATGCAGGCCGTGAAGAAGTACGACCCGGACCGAGGGGTGAAGCTCAGCTCCTACGCCGCCTGGTGGATCCGCGCGTACATCCTTCGCTACATCATGGACAACTGGAAGATGGTGAAGCTGGGGACCACCGAGGCCCAGCGGAAGCTCTTCTTCAAGCTGCGCCAGGAGCAGGAGAAGCTCGTCTCCCAGGGCTTCGAGGCCAGCCCGCGCCTGTTGGCGGAGCGCCTCAACGTCACCGAGCAGGACGTGGTGGAGATGGACCAGCGGCTGGGGCACGACGAGGTGTCCATCGACGCGCCGCTGGGCAACGACGGGGACTCGGGCTCCACCCGGGCGGACCGCTACCTGCCGTCCAGCGCGGTGCCCGCCGACGAGCGCCTGGGCGGCGAGCAGCTCAAGGCCCTCTTCCGGGAGAACCTGGCCGCCTTCGCCCAGACGCTGGAGGGCAAGGAGCGCTACATCTTCGAGCACCGCCTCACCGCGGACGAACCGCTCACGCTCCAGGACATCGGCGACAAGTACGGCGTCAGCCGCGAGCGCGCCCGGCAGATTGAGGCGGCCCTCATCAACCGGATGCGCGAGTTCATGCGCGAACGCATCCCGGACTTCGACATGGTGGCGGTGCCCAAGGGCTGACCCGGGGGACGCGGGACAACGCGTCCACCGGCGGCCCGGCGCCTCCCGGCTACTTCCAGGGCCGGGAGATGACGCAGGCGTTGATGCCGCCCACGCCCATGGACAGCTTGCCCGAGCACCCCTCGGGCGCCGCCACTTCCTGGTTGAAGACGAAGCGGCCGTGCACCTTGGCGATCTGCTTGTTGAGCTCCGGGGCGGCCAGCGGCGTGGGGTACACCTTGCCCGCCGCCGCGCCCAGGTACTGCGCCGTGAGCTCCCAGCCGCCGCCCGCGGACATGCCGTGGCCGAAGGTTCCCTTGCGCGCGGTAATGAGCACGGACTCCGGCAGCACGTCGCGCAGGTTCTGCACCTCCAGGAAGTCACCCGGGGTGGCGGTGGCGTGCAGGTCCCAGCTGCCCACGTCCTGGGGCTGACAACCGGCGGCGCCCAGCGCCTCGCGGATGGCCAGCGTGGGGCCTTCCTTGGACGGGGTGATGATGTGGTCCGCGTCCGCGGTGACGCCCACGGCGACGGGCTCCAGGCCCAGCGCCTTGAAGCCCTTCTGCGTGAAGTGCTCGTAGTCGCCCACCACCCACACCACCGAGCCTCCGGCGATGTGCGTGCCGCGCAGCGCGGTGAGGGGCTTGGACACGGCGGCGTCCGCGGAGATGACGCGCGCGTTGTAGAATCCGCCCACCACCAGCGGGTTGGGCGCCGCGTCCGTCATGCCCAGCACCACGGCCTTCGCCTCACCCAGGCGGATGGCGTTCATGGCCAGCTTCAGCCCGTAGCCGAAGGACGAGCACGCGGCCACCGGCGCGAACGTCATGCCGGTGATCTGCCCCAGCATGGACACCTGGGACGCGGGCGTGTTGTGGATGTTCCACAGCACGTTGGAGGACACGGCGTTCCACGGCGGCTCGGGCGCGCTCCACTTCTTCTGCAGGCGCCCGTTGCGCGTGCGCTTCTCCTTGATGACGGCCAGCTTGGCGGACTCCACGTCGCCCTCGTCGGGCACGCCAATGGCTTCAATCTCGCGCAGCTCCTCCAGGTACTCGCGCAGCTCCGGCGAGCGGCCGGCCCAGAAGTGCCACCAGTCGTCCTCCGCCTTGTCGCGCTCCACCTCTTCGATGGTGGAGGGCTCCGGGGGCAGGCCGGGCAGGGGCTCGCGCGTCTCACGCCACTGGCGAACGGCGCCGTTGCGCTCCGGGGAAGCCCAGAAGCGGTCCCACCGGCGCTGGGCGCGGTAGAGGTCCAGGGAGATGTGCTGGATGGTGGGCAGGTCGCCCAGGCCGGTGCCCACGTAGACGTGGGCCTTCGTGCCCAGGGCCTGGAGCTCCTTCTCGATGCCCGGGTTCTGCGACAGCGACTGGATGAAGGCGCCGATGGCGTACTGCGTGGGCTGCCCCATCTTCCGCTCCAGCTGGGAGAAGCGGTTGGCGGGGAAGCGCGCGTCGATCCACGGCTTGTAGTCCGCCAGGTTGAACGTGGGCGTGCCGACGAGGAAGTTGTCCGGACCGAAGCCGTTGAAGGGGGTCAGCCAGGTCTCGGACGACTCGAGGTTCTTCGCGAAGGCCTCGATGTTGGGGGAACGCGGGGCGACCACGCCCCAGCCGAAGATTCCGACTCTGCGCACGGGTGTTTCCTCCGCCGCCCGGGGGAAGGCTACAGCGGCTGGATCTTGAGGTTGTCGAAGTGGACGCGCGTCTGCCAGCCGGAGAACCCGAAGTACTGGTTCCGGGGGCCGTAGAGCGGGGACGCGTCCTGGAGGGTGAGGAAGGGCTTGCCGTCCACTTCCCACGACAGGAGTCCGTCCCGCCGGGTGATCTTGAAGTGGTAGCGCTGGCCGGGCACCACCGCGGCGCCGTCGCGCACGGCGCGGTCGTTGGTGTGCTCGTGCTGGCGCGCGATGATGGACTGGGTGTTCTTCCAGCCGCCGTAGATGAAGACGTAGCCGGTGGCGGTGTACTGCAGGCGCGGGTCGCCCGCGTAGAAGGAGCGGCCGTCGCCCCACGCCTCGACCTTCATGTCGCCGTCAGGGCTGTCACCCCAGGCGTCGAACTCGATGACGGCGTTCTCCGGGAGGGGCTTCTTCAGCCACACCGGGCGGTTGCCCACGTTCTGCACCACCAGCGCCCCGTCCTCGAGCTTCACGGCGGCGGGGTTGGTGACGTTCCACGCGTCACCCAGGGTGTCGCGGTTGAAGTCGTCCTCGGAGGGGCCCGGGGGCAGGGTGGGCTCCTGCTTCGCCACCAGGGTGGCGGGCATGGAGTCCGGCGTGCCGATGCGCAGGTTGTCGAAGAACAGCTGCGACTCCCAGCCGGACAGGCCCAGCCGGTCCTGCCCCTTGCCCTTCAGGGGGAACGGGTCGTCCAGCTCGGCGACCAGCTGTCCGTCGATGGCCCACTTGAGCACGTTGCCGCGCCGCTCGATGCGCCAGTGGTACGTGCGGCCGGACTGGATGGGGGCGCCCACGCGGGACTCCACGCGCACCCGGGTGTCCTTCTTGAAGACGCCGGTGGCGACGAGGTCCGCGCCCTGGCCGCCGCCCTTCTCCGCGACGCGCGCGGCCTTGCGCTGGAGCGCATCCAGCGCGGGGGCGTTGATGTCCTTCCGGGCGATGACGGACAGGCTGTTGTTCCACCCGCCCTGCACCAGCACGTAGCCGGAGGCCGGGTCGCGGCCGTTGCCGAACAGCTCCACGCGGATGTCGCCCTCGGGGTACTCCGGGCGCACGTCGAACTCCACCGCCACGTCGTCCGGCAGCGCGGCCTGGAGCCACAGCGGGTTGTTCTTGGGCGCGGGGCCGAGCAGCTCCCCGTTCGTCACGCGCCAGTAGGCGCCGGTGGAGAAGAAGTCGCGCGCGACGACGGCCGGGTCGTTGAACGACTGCTGGTAGGGCACCGTCGCGGTGACGTCCGCCTGGCCCCGGAAGAGCGCGTAGTGGATGAGCGGGAGCTGGATGAAGGCGACGGCACCCGCGAGGATGGCCCACCCCTTGCGGCTCATGCCGGCGGGCTTGCGCCACCCCTCATGGGGCACGGCGGGCTGGGCGGCGTCCGGGGAAGACGGGACGGAGGCCGCCGGGGGCGACCCTTCCTGCTTCTGCGTGTCCTTGTCCTTGCGGCTGGCCTGGCCCATCGATGCTCGAGGAAGGGGAGGGGAAAGCCGGCGGAATCTACGCCCCGGCCCCCCCGGCGTAAAGGATTGCCGGGACAGGGGTTACTTGACCCCCCAGCGCTTCTCGAGCGCCTGCTGCTCCGCCAGGCGTTGCTTCTGCCGCTGCTTCTCCGCCTTCTGTTGATCCGACTCCTCGGGCGTGGGGCGCACGGCCAACTGGTAGACACTGCCCGCCAGGGCGAAGAGGAGCGCGGCGATGATGACGCCCCAGGGCCGGCTGGCCACCGCCTCCACCAGACCGCCGAACTGGTGCAGCGCCGCCAATGCGCCAATCACCAGCAGCCACGCGCCCACCACCGACGCGACGATGCCGCTCACCTGCCGGTGGAGGATGGCGCCCACCAGTCCGCCCACGATGAAGCCCGGCCCGAAGCCGAGCAGGAAGTCGCTGGGGCCGGCAATCTGGCCCGCCAGCAGCCCCAGCGGCACGCCCACGCCCACGAAGGTGACGGCGGGCGGGAAGAGGAAGCCCAGCGCCATCAGCGCCGCGGCCACCAGGGTGGGCATGCGCGGATCCAGGTCGCCCAGGTTCAGCCGCTGGGTGATGGCGCCCGTCCACACCAGGCCCAGCACCGCGCCCACCGGGCCCGCCACGACGCGGAACAGCTTGCCGCCGCCCGCGAGCAGCAGCACCAGCCCCACGAGCGCGACCACCACGCCCACCCACATGGGGAGCAGTCGATAGATGCCCACCCAGCCGGAGGGGTTGAAGGTCTGGTACGACTTGAGCGCCTGGAGGAAGCCTTCCATGGCGCGGCATCCTAGCGGCTGTGGCCGTCAGGAATAGCGGGTCAGGGCGAGCCCCAGCAGCATCGCCAGGATGACGGCGCCCAGGAGCGCGTAACCGTAGAGGGCGCGGGGCGTTTCGGTGGCACGCAGCAGGTCTTCCGCGCGTTCGCGGTCTTCCGGGGAGGGGCTGCCCGCGAGGATGCGCCGCGCGTCCCGCCGGGCTCCGGCCACGTCACCCTGGTCCTTGCGGGCCCAGGCGGCGCGCACTTCTTCGGAGCCTGGGAGGGAGCCGGGAGCGGTGCCGGGAGCTTGGGGGGCGCCGCCGGGCTCCGGGGGCGTCTGTCCGCCTTTCGCCATGGGGCGCGTCTATACCAGGGAATGCAGGCACCCGCCGACGGTATAAGCAGGTCCCCATGCCTGTGCGGTCTCTCTCCCGTCGAAACCTCCTGCTCGCCACGTCCGCGCTCGTCCCGCTGCTGTCCCGGCGTGCGGCCGCCTTCGGTGAGAAGAGCCGCTTCATCCCCGCCGTGGCCCGGCACGGGGGCCGCTGGGACGGCCGGCTGTCGGGGCTGCGCCGGCTCGCGTGGGAGCTGCAGCGGCGCACGTCCGTGGAGGTGGTGCCGGACGCGCGCCCGTTCGCGCTGAACAGTCCGGACCTCTTCGAGTACCCGTTCCTCTACTTCGGAGGGGACGGGCCCTTCCCGCCGCTGAGTGACGCGGAGGTGTCCAACCTGCGCCGCTACCTGACGTACGGCGGCTTCGTGTTCGGGGACGCCAACGACGGCAGCGACGGGGACGGCTTCGACGCCAGCTTCCGCCGGGAGATGGCGCGCGTGCTGCCGCAGAGCCCGCTGAAGGAGGCGCCGAGCACGCACGTCGTCTTCAAGTCCTTCTTCCTGCTGGACGCGGCGCCGGGGCGGCTGCTGCACAAGCCGCTGCCGCTGGTGTCGAGCGTGGGCAAGCGCGCGGCGATCATCTACTCGCAGAACGACGTGGCGGGCGCGTGGAGCCGCAGCGAGTCCGGCGACTACGAGTTCGACGTGTCCCCGGGTGGCGAGCCGCAGCGCGAGCTGGCCATCCGCCTGGGCATCAACCTGTGCATGTACGCGCTCTGTCTGGACTACAAGGACGACGCGGTGCACCTGCCCCTCATCCTCAACAAGCGGCGCTGAAAGTGCGTTTCCTCGCGCGAACCCTCGAATGAACTCCCCGTCCTTCAACGCGTGGAAGCTCGTCAGCCTGTCGCCCCTGCCGGTCTGGGCGTTGGTGCTGCTGGGCGTGGGGTTGGTGCTGGGCATCGCGCTGGCGGCGTGGGGCGTGCGCCGCGAGCCGTCCCGGGGCCGCAAGCTGCTGCTGTGGGGCCTGCGCATCGGCGCGGGCGTGGCGGCGTTCTTCTTCCTGTTGGAGCCCGGCATCCGGCACCTGCAGGTGGCGCGGATGAAGAACCGGGTGGCGGTGCTGGTGGACCGCTCGGCGTCCATGAACTTCCCGTCGGAGCCGGGCGGGCCCACGCGCAGCGCGCAGGTGGCGGCGTTCCTGGAGAAGGCGGCGCCCACGTTCGCGTCCTGGCAGGACCGCTTCACGGTGGAGGTGTACGGGGTGGATCCGGAGCTGGCGCCGGTGACTGCCGCGCAGCTGGCCCAGGAGCCGGCGCGGGCGGGCACGACGGACCTGCTCGCGGCGCTGCGGTCGGCGGCGTCCGGAGGGCAGGGGGCGCGCAAGCTGTCCGGCGTGATGCTGTTCAGCGACGGCGCGGACAACACGGAATTGAAGGCCGGGGCGGTGGGCCGGGCGCGCGCGGCGCTCACGGACCTGGGCGTGCCGGTGTCCACGTTCCTGGTGGGCCAGGAGGCGCTGAAGGATTTGTCGGTGGAGGGGCTGAAGGTGGATGACTTCGCCTTCGTGCGCAACTCGCTGACGGTGGAGGTGGAGATCCACGGCCGCGGGTTCGCCGGGCAGGACATCCCCGTCGTCTTGAGCCAGGAGGGCAAGACGGTGGCGAGCAAGCTGGTGAAGATGACCACCGGCGACGACGTGAAGCCGGTGTCCTTCACCTTCACGCCGGACCAGACGGGGCGGTTCGTCTACACGGTGACGGTGCCCACGTTCCCGGATGAGGCGGTGAGCGACAACAACAGCCGCTCGTTCACGCTGAAGGTGATTCGCGACCGCGTGCGCGTGCTGCTGGTGGTGGGGCGGCCGTCGTGGGACGAGCGCTTCCTGCGCGGGCTGCTCAAGCAGGACGCGAACGTGGACCTGGTGTCGTTCTACATCCTGCGCACGCTGTCGGACGATCCGGGCGTGTCGAACGAGCGGGAGCTGTCGCTCATCCCGTTCCCCATGGAGGAGATCTTCGACACGAAGCTGCACACGTTCGACGTCGTCATCTTCCAGAACTTCGGTTACTCGGACCCTTCGCTGTCCATCGCGGAGTACGAGCGCAACCTGGAGCGCTACATCCACGAGGGCGGCGCGTTCGTGATGATTGGCGGCGACAGCGTGCTGGGCGAAGGGCGCGCGTCGATGCCCACGCTGATGGAGGCGCTGCCGGTGGAGGCCGCGGGCCCCGCGAACGCGGACCCGTTCAAGCCGCGCCTGACGCCAGAGGGCCTGCGGCATCCGGTGACGTCCATTGGGACGGGCGCGGCGAGCACGGAAGGCTTGTGGGGCGAGCTGCTGCCCATTCCGGGCGCGAACCTGACGCGGGCGCGGCCGGGCGCGACGGTGCTGATGGACCACCCGTTCATGACGGTGGACGGGAAGAACGCGCCGCTCGTGTCGGTGTGGGACTACGGGCGGGGCCGGGCGATGGTGGTGGCGACGGATGCGACGTGGTCGTGGGCGTTCACGGCGCACCGGGATGGTTCGCCGAACCGGGCGTATGACCGCTTCTGGGGCAATGCGCTGCGCTGGCTGGTGAGGGACCCGGACCTGACGACGCTGAAGGTGACAGCGGATCCGCCGTCGGTGGAGCCGGGGCGTCCGGTGGGCGTGGTGGTGCAGGCGCGGATGGCGGACTACCAACCGGCGGACGGCGCGCAGGTGCGGGTGGAGCTGTTCTCCGTGGCGACGCAGAAGCCGGTGGCGGTGCAGACGGGCACGACGGGGGCGGACGGCGTGGTGCGGCTGGAGTTCGCGCCGCCGGCGCCGGGCCCGTACAAGCTGCTCGCGTCCGCGAAGAAGGGCGAGACGGACCTGGGCAAGGGCGAGGACGCGGTGGCGGTGCGCGCGGTGGGCCCGGAGCTGTCGGACGCGTCGGTGCGGCCGACGCTGATGGAGCAGATCGCCAGCATCACGGAGGGCAAGGCGTACAAGCTGCCGCAGGACGGCATGCCGGACGTACCGCTGTTGGATCCACCGGTGGTGGAGGTGGGACGAGCGAAGGACCAGCCGCTGTGGGACCGCTGGTACTACCTGGTGGCGCTCATCGCGCTCCTGGGCGCGGAGTGGTTCGCGCGGCGGCGGTTCGGATACGTGTAGCGTTGTTAATGAGGGCTGTAATACGCAGAGAGGAACCTGTGGAACAGGATGACAAGAAAGATGGAAACGGCCAACTAGTGACTACACCCCAGCCCGGCGTATCGCCCTTGCTTCAATCTCTTTCGGAGGAACGGGCCTTTGCTCAAGGGGCAGTAGAAATTCAACGAACAACGACTGAGACCGTTACTCATAAAAAAGTAAGTACGGAGGTTGTCCGGGTAGAGCCGCAAACTACTGCTATCTCGTTGGACAGATTCAGAGATCCCACGCTGGCTCAAGTCATAGTCAACGAAAGGGATTACTGGCGCAGTGTGTCTGCTGAGTTGGAAGAGAGCAACCGCGAACTGCGTGTGCGAGAGCAGGGGTTGAGAGATGCAAATGGCGCTTTGGATAAGAGGTGCGCACTTGCTGAACATAGCTTGAGAAGTGCTGGGCAAATAGGAGTTCTGGAATCGTTCCTCTTTGCTGTCGGGGGGGTGTTGGCAGGGGCAGGATTTTCAAATGAAAAAGCAATCCTGGCAGGTGCGACAGGTGTCTTGCTGATCGTTGTTGCCGTGATCTCAATGTTGAAGAAGGTGACTAAGAAGGAGGGTGGCGGGAATGGCTGAATTTCAGACAATAACGAATCTGGAGATTCTGGGTGTTTCCGATGCTGGGGATTTGAGCAGGGAACGAGTGATCTTAAAGGCCAACCGCGATTGTGATTTGGCGAACTATCTTCTGCTTGATAACACGTATCTTGGTGATGGTAGCGTTTCTGAGTTAAATAGGCATGTGTATTGGTTTCCGACGTATCCGGTCAAGGCTGGTTCGTATATTTTGTTGTATTCAAAGGAGGGCGATAATCGCTCGATGGTAGATCGGGTGGGTGATACGCTTCATGTCTTTTATTGGGGGCTCAAGAAGACCGTTTGGAATGAGGATGGCGATGCTGTTACGCTGGTTCATACAGGTCGGTTTTCTTGTAAGAAAGTTGGATGAGGGCTTGTTCTTAACCTTGGCTCCAGTGGTTGTGCAGACCGGCACGACGTGAGGTGACTGCATAGTATGGAGCAGAATGCCAGCCTCATGGATGGCAAGGCGTTCAAGCTGCTCAGGATGGAATGTTGGACGTGCCACGGTTAGTCCCGTCTGTGGTGGAGATGAGTCGTGCGAAGGATCAGTCGCTGTGGGACCTCTGGTCCTATCTGGTGGCAATCGGCGCGGAGTGGTTCGCGCGGTGGCGGTTCGGGTACGTGTAGACATGTCGGGCTTCGACTTCACGGTCCATGACCGGTCCGGACAGGTGAAGGTCCAGGCCGATGTCAAAGCTCGCCTGGGCACGACCCGGGAGTGGGCGGCGGGTTACTGGAGCAATCTGGAAGCCGTCGACCTGCGGCCGCGCGGCGAGTTCTTCCTGCGTATCCGTCCGGCCAGTGACGTGCCGGGACGCTTGAAGACAGGCCCCGGCCGTGCTCAGCGAGCGCCGCGAGGAGTGAGCTGGTCAGGGACTGGGCTGGAGGGGTGACTCGAGCGGGTCAGCGGCGC